>JARRBB010000043.1 GCA_029981435.1 Thermotogaceae bacterium
GTCTTCTATCTGATCTTCTCTACAGAAGGTATGTGAATCATCCTGAATGAAGGATCTGACCCTCATAAGACCATGTAAAACCCCACTTCTTTCGTATCTGTGAACCCTGCCAAACTCAAATAACCTTATTGGAAGGTCCCTGTACGAAACCGTTGAACTTTTGTAGATGAGTATATGCCCTGGGCAGTTCATAGGTTTTACAGCGTAACCAACGTTTTCTTTCTCGGTGAAATACATGTTTTCTTTGTAGTGATCCCAGTGACCGCTCTGTTTCCAAAGTTGTTGATTCATTATCATCGGAGTCATAACTTCGTTGAAACCGTATTTTTTGTGCATCTCCCTTGAAAAAGCCATCAATTCGTTGAATACTGCCATACCTTTTTGAGGAAATATTGGCATACCCGATGCAACCTCTGTGTTTATGAAAAACAAGCCGAGCTTTGGACCAAGCTTCCTGTGATCTCTGTTTTTAGCTTCTTCAAGAAATTTAAGGTATTCATCGAGTTTTTCCTTAGTTGCAAAGGCAGTACCGTATATTCTATAAAGCATCGGATTTCTTTCATCTCCGCGCCAGTATGCACCGGAAACAGAAAGAAGTTTAAAATGCTTCACCATACCGGTGGTAGGTGCGTGAGGCCCTCTACACAGATCTACAAAATCTCCCTGTTTGTAGAAACTAACTTTTTCATCGGGTATTTCGTTTATAATCTCGACCTTATAGTCCTGCCCCTTTTCTTTCATGAGTTTAACAGCTTCTTCTTTAGATAATTCAAACCTTTCAACTTTAAGGTTTTCCTTGATTATCTTTCTCATTTCTTCTTCGATCTTTGGAAGATCTTCATCTTTTATTCCATCAGGAATATCAAAGTCATAATAGAATCCGTTTTCTATCGTTGGACCTATACCCAGTTTCACCTTTTCTCCAAATATTCTCAAAACAGCCTGAGCCATCACGTGCGAAAGCGTGTGTCTGTAAAACTCAGTCGCTCTATCATCTTCCAGTGTTATGAGTTCTATCTCACCGTTTTCATCTATTGTATTTGTGAAATCCAGCAGTTTACCGTTCAATGAAATCCCCACAACTTTTTGCTTTTCTGTGTTGAGTGTCTTGACGACTTCCTCAACCTTTAACCCCTTGGAAAATTCGTATTTTTGCCCCTGGAATATCAGCTCCACTTTTTCCACGAAAATCTACCTCCTGATCGTTATAATTTTGCTCTTTTAAGTATATTAACACAGATTGTATTTTGGAACAAAATGTTAAGATGATATAATACATCAAACTCAGAAATCATCTGAAAGGAGGCGTTGTCTTGCTGGAAGGTGAAAAGGTTAAGCTTCGAGAGTACAGAAAAGAAGATATTCCAAAAGCCTGGGAGTATTTCAACGATCCTGATGTGAGAAGATTTTTGAATCCAGGCATTCCATTCCCTTTGAAACTTGAAGATGAAGAAAAATGGTATGAAGAACAAACAAGCAGGAAGGACACGTACAATTTCGCAATAGTTATCAAGGATACTGGCGAGTACATTGGAGGCTGTGGTATAAACAGTGTGGATTGGAAAAACAGGCACGCCTGTGTGGGAATATTCCTTGGAAAGCCTTTCTGGTCAAAGGGCTATGGTACCGATGCCATGAAGGTACTGGTGAATTTCATTTTTTCACAGATGAACATCAACAAGGTTTATTTGAATGTCTTTTCATTCAATCAGAGAGCCATAAAATCGTATGAAAAATGTGGCTTTAAAGTGGAAGGCATATTGAGAGAACATATATACAGAGATGGAAAGTACCATGATGAATACATAATGAGCATTCTAAGAAGCGAATGGGAGAATCGATAATTCCGGAGAGTTTCCGGAATTATCGATTACTTCAGAATCTTTTTCATCACTTCGATCGTTCTTTCGATTTTATCTCTGTTTATGTAGTAATGTGTAACAAATCTGTACTCACTACCTTCAGGAGGATTTATCTTTATTCCGTTTTCAAACATTTTAGAAACAAAATCAGAATGGTCAATATCTTTCTTCAGCTCAAAAAACACCATGTTTATCTCAAGCCTATCTTTCTTAATTTCTATGAAATCGAATTCATTATCAAGGAGTTCTGCAAGGTACTTAGCGTTCTCGTGATCTTCTTTCAATCTATCGGTCATTTTCTCAAGCGCTACTATACCTGCAGCTGCGAGTATTCCAGCCTGTCTCATTCCACCGCCCATTAGTTTTCTGTTTTTTCTCGCTTTTTCTATGAATTCTCGACTCCCAGCCAGCATAGAACCAACAGGGGCACAGAGTCCCTTAGACAGACAGAACATAACGCTATCAACTTTAGAAGTGATCTCTTTCACATCAATTCCAAGGGATGTAGCAGCATTAAAAACTCGCGCACCATCAAGATGAATCGGTATGCCATGTTTGAGAGAAACTTCTCTCACTTTTTCCATAACATCCAGCGGTATTACGGTACCGAGTGAATGAGCACTTTCAAGGCATATCAATCCTGTTCTTGGATAGTGAATGTCATTCTCTCTTATCAGTTTCTCTATTTCATCAGGTGATGGTACACCGTTTTTACTCTTGAAGGTTCTAAGCTGAACACCCGCTATAACTGCAGAGGCACCGACTTCGTGCATGACTATATGGCAAGTCTCATCCAGAATTACCTCATCACCTCTTAATGTGTGTGTCAGCAGTGCGAGCTGATTACCGAATGTTCCACTTGGCACGAATAAAGCTGCTTCCTTACCGACCTTCTGAGCGGCTATTTTTTCGAGTTCATTCATCGTTGGATCATCACCGTAAACATCATCACCGACCGTCGCTTCACACATTGCCTTTCTCATTTCTGGAGTAGGAACAGTAACGGTATCACTCCTCAGATCGATGTATTCCACTGCCTAACTCCCCCTTCTATATCAATGAAAATCTGGCTCTATAATTTTTAATATCTTCTGGTTTATAACCCTCTATTTTGAGCAAATGATCATTCAAGGGCACTATTATTCTACTGTTGCTGGCTTCTTTAACCTTCTTCAGACTTTCTTCCAGTTTTTCAATATCACCTTGAAATATGTATTCACGAAAAAGTTTTTTCGAATCTTCTGGTATGATCTCAACCAATCTACCTTTTGAAAAACGTGCTATATAAATCTCATCAGTTTTGAGTTGCTGATTACGGTACTTTAAATAACTCACACCATCTGTTATTATCATACCTTTTTGAGTTTCCAGAAGAACCACTGGGCAAAATCCTTCATCGAGAACATAAGCAAGTTCAAAGACACTCGGTTGATAATCTCCAAACGTTTCAGCAATTTTTAACCTTACATCATCGGAAAGTACGAATCCAAGCAAATCCACTTCCTGTATGGTATTGAAAAACTCGTATTTTCGAATATCATCCTGTTCTTTTCTGGAATTGCCTTCATTATCTAAAATCCCAAAGACTTTCGAAGAAATCTTCTTCATCTCCTCAAGACTGGTTTCTTTCATGTTAGAGAACTCTCTCAAAATTTCTTCTCTGCTTTCATTGAAGTTGTCGAAAGCTCCAACTCTTATCAATGAATACATCAAAGGTTCAGTTAGAATTTCTTTTAATCTTATCACAGCTTCTTCAAAGTTTCTATACTCACCGTATTTTTCTCTTTCTTCAACTATACTCTTTGCTTTCTGTATTCCCAAACCTTTTATGAACGCAAAACCCAGTCTGATACTGTCGCTTTCAACAGAGCATAGTTCGTAGCTTTTATTTATATCTATACCAAGTATTTTATATCTCAGCAATCTGGCTTCCGAAATTATGAGTGATAGTTTTCCAAAATCACCAAGATGTGAGTTCAAGAGATTTTTGAGATAATACGGTGTGAAATTTGTTTTCAAAAAAGCAGTTATGTACGTCAACAGAGAATATGCAACGCTGTGAGACTTGTTGAAAGCGTAACCAGCAAAGTTTATTATTTTGTCGAACACTACTTCTGATTCTTCAATCGAAAAGCCTCTGGCAATAAGCGAATCCAGAAATTTCTTTCTGTATCTCTGAATTTTTTCAGGATCCTTTTTCGAGATAGCCCTTCTGAATTCATCGGCTTCACCGAGTGATAATCCGGCTATTTCAGAAACTATACGCATTATCTGCTCCTGATATATGAGCATTCCTCTTGTTTCTTCGAGAATCTCATTTATCTTCTCATCATTGAAAGTTCTTTCACCTTTCAGGTAAGATTCAAGTATTCCGGAGGTCATAGGGCCCGGACGGTTTAAAGCAAGCACTATTGAGATATCTTCGAAAGTTTTCGGTTTCAATTTAATACAGATGCTTCTTCCGCTTTTACTATCGAGCTGGAAAACACCACCGGTAAACCCCTTCGAAAGTAGATCGAAAACTTTTTTATCTTCAATCGGGAGGTTGTCGTAAAGAATCTCGAAAGGATCTTTGCCAGCGTCTTTCAAAGTCTCTTTTATTGTTGTCAGCGTTTTAAGACCAAGAAGGTCTATCTTGACAACTCCGATTTTTTCAAGATCCTGCATATCAAATTGAGTTATATAACCTGTTTCACCTTTTAAAAGAGGAACTTTATCTTTGAGGTTTTTCTCCGATAAAATTATCCCAGCAGCGTGTATTGAAGTATGGTGGGGTAAACCAGTGAATTTCTCAATGTTCGAAAGGGCATATCCCAGTTTATCACGTGGCAATTTTCTTTCAAATTCTCTCTTAATGAGTTTTGGACCGTATGTTCCGAAGGTTATCACCTGTGCAAAGTTGTCTTCTCCGAAATATTCTTTCAATCTATGGAGAAGCTCAGGTCTTTGAGAATCTTGAACATCTATATCTATATCGGGAAGATCGTTTCTGCCTTCGTTCAAAAACCTTTCAAAAATCAAGCCGTATTTCACTGGATCCACACTGGTTATCCCGAGAGAATAAGAAATCAACGAACCAACCGCTGAACCCCTACCTGGACCGATCAATATGTTATTCTCACGGGCAATATCAACAATTTTCTTTACCGTAAGAAAATAACCTTCAAGATTTCTGGAAGATATCAATTTCAGTTCTCTATTTACACGGGTTTTAACATCTTCAGGAACGGAAGAACCAAACTTCTTCAAAAGAAAATCAAACACTTCTTTTTTCAAAAGGGCTTTGTCATCTTTGGAATAAGAAGGAAAACTGAATTCAACTTTTAAATCGAATATTTTTACCCTGTCCAATATACTCTTGAACGATTCGAAAACCTGTGGTAAATCCCTGAAATCCTCTAAGAAATCTTTGTAATTCTTGAATTCACAGTAATTTTTATGCCTTTTTTTGTCTGTGATTTCTTTGAACAATTCGAACAAGCCTTTTTCTTCTTTTTCCAGATACATCATGTTGTAACTTCCAGTAAGTGGTATTTTAAATTTCTGCGACAGCTCCAAAACTTCTTTCAATTTCTCAGGGCTTGTAGGTAAATCGATCTGAATGTAAAACTTCTTCGTTTCAGAAAGGATCTCAAGCTTTTTCGTAATGGCCTCTGAATCCATCGAGAGAAAATTTTCAAGATGACCACTTAGAAGGGTTACATTTTCAAGCTGATCGAAGTGTTCCAAAACCTCTTCAACGCTTATCTCGACACCAGAAAGTACCTTATCGTTCCAGAATTGAATCAACTGTGAATAACCTTTTCTGTTTTCACACAGTATAACGAAATCACCATCTGATGTAGATATCTCAAGACCAAGTATTGGAACGACTCCATTCTTTAAAGCTTCAGAATAGAATTTGACATGACCAAAAAAGTACGGATCAGTTATCGCAACTGCTTCAATTCCATTTTTTTGAGCCTTGACAAGTGTTTCTTCTATTTTTGTTAGTGATTCAAAAGAATACTCTGAATGAAAGTGAAGATGAATTACCCTCTTCATTTTTTTGAGATCTCCACAAGGTTTCTCAAAACCTTTTTAAAGTCTTCAGGTAAAGGAGCGATGAACCTCAAAAACCTTCCGTTTCTTGGATGAAAAAAGCCAAGCGAAACCGCATGAAGCATCTGCCTTTCCACGCCAAAAACGGCATCTTTCTTTCCATAACCGTAGACTTCATCACCCAATAAAGGATGCCCTATCGCCTTAAAATGAACCCTTATCTGGTGGGTCCGACCTGTTTTTGGACTCACTTTCACCAGCGTTGCGACGTCCTTGAAATACCTCAAAACTTTATAAAAACTGACCGCTTCTTTTCCATCTTTCACTATCGCCATTTTTATTCTGATCTGTGGATGCCGTGCTACTGGAAGATCTATAATACCTTCTCTGTTTTCAACACATCCACGAACTATCGCCAGGTATTCCTTGCTGGTAACCCGCTCCTTAAACTGCCTGGATAAAGATTGATGGGCAAAATCGTTCTTTGCAACGACCATAACTCCGCTTGTGTCTTTGTCGAGCCTGTGTACTATTCCTGGTCTCAATACACCACCTATTCCCTGAAGGTCCTTACAATGTTCAAGCAAGGCGTTCACAAGTGTTCCAGAACTTTTGTTTGGCAAAGGATGAACTATCATTCCGGGTGGTTTGTTCACAACTATTATGTCTTTATCTTCGTATATTATCGAAAGTTCTATTTTCTCAGGCAACACCTCATATTCCTTTGGTTTGGGAACTTCTATCTCTATCACATCACCATCTTTGACTTTGTAACTTGCCTTTTTTACCTGACCATTAACCAGTATCTTTCCTGTTTTTATCGCTTTTTGAATCATCGACCGGGATATCCAGGAAGGTAACCGATTCATGAGAAATTTGTCCAGTCGCCATTCTTTCTCCTTTATCGTTACTGTGTATTTTTCTATCATCGTCTCCTGATTCATCTTCATCATCACTCTCCAACTTTTCGTGAAACAGCAATCTTATACCAAAAAATATCGTTCCTAAAACTATCGAGCTATCAGCGATATTGAAAATTGGAAAATCGAATACAGATATGAAATCAACGACATTCTGATGCAGCAATCTATCTGTAAAGTTGCCAAGAGCCCCACCTATTATCATTCCAAGAAAAATTTTTGACAACTTAGACAGACTTTTCAATTTAACGGCAAAAGTTATCAGCAGTATTATAGTTAGAGAAATCATAACGATTATCAGATAAAATTTTCCCTGTAAGAATCCAAAAGCTATCCCATCATTCCTAACATGGGTAAGTTTCAGCAAATCGCCAAGTAAATAGATCGTTTCACCGTACATCAGAGATGACTTTACAAAGAATTTCGTCAGCTGATCAAGTGCAAAAACGATTGCAACGGTAAAAATTATCGTCAAAATATCAACATCCTTTCTCAAACTTTTCTATAAAAGAACGATTCCACAAGTTCAAGATTTAGCTCTTTGTAATCGAATATTCTTTCAGTACCTCCTACGAAAATCATCCCACCTTTTCTGAGAGAACTTGCAAAGTTTCGATAAAGTTCATTTTTCGCTTCAACTTCGAAGTATATAACAACGTTTCTGCAGAGTATCAAATCGTAATCTTTATCAAATGGATCTTTCAACATATTATGATATTTGAACTGAACTCTTGATTTCACAGCATCAGATACCTGATATTTACCATCATTTAGTTTTTTGAAATATTTTTGAAGATAACTCTGTGGGACATTGACAAGACTTTGTTCTTCGTATACTCCTTGCTTTGCTTTAGCAAGCACGTTCATATCTATGTCAGTCGCAATTATCTTCGCAGTTTTTGGCGCTCTCAACTCTTCCAATAAAATCGAAAGTGAGTAAGGCTCCTCTCCACTTGAGCAGCCCGCACTCCAGGCTTTGAAATTATGGTTTTTCAACAAAATTGGTAGATATCTATCTCTCAGCGCCCACCATTTCTCAGGGTTTCTGAAGAACTCCGTCACGTTTATCGTCATCTTGTCTATGAATTCTTTCTTTTTCTCCTCATCGCTTAAGAGCAATTTTATGTATTCATCAAATGACTCGCATCTGTACTTTTTAAGGAGTATCTCTGTTCTTCGCTTTACCCTGTGAGGTTTGTAACCACTGAGGTCTATGCCAAACTTGATGTTCAACTGCTTTAAGAACCATTCGAATTCCTCGTCGCTGAGTGGTTGAAACTGCATTCATTTCGCCTCCTCAATTTCTTCATAGATTTTATATTTCACCCCTAAACTCAATGCAGGATTTTCAGAGGATACCTTGAAAGACATCTCAAGTTTCCAGTTCTCGTTTATCGAAAAGTTCAGCAAAGAAAAAAAAGCCGGTTCGATTTCTACTTTTTCATTGTTTTTGATCGCTATCAGAGTTGGTTCGAAATATATTGAAATCTTCTCGTTTTCAAAATTTGTAAAGCCCGCTAAAGAGACACTCTTTTCAGTTATTCCCAGATAACTGCCGAAGTATTCGCTTTTGAACCCAAAATTTAATAAACTCTTACTTTCAACATTTGAAAAACCAGATTCAACTTCAACCATATTCACTGGAAACAACGAAAAACCCATAAAAGTAGAAAAGTCGCCGTTAACATATTTAAGTGCCAGTCCACCACCACTCAGAGAGTTACCCGACAGTCTCAAAGATGGTATCATTTCAAAAAAATCAATAGGGATTTTGGATGAGATCTCGAGATTCATGTTTTCACTATCTTTCAACACAGAACCTTTTATATCAACAGAAAACGATGGATACTTCACGCTTGAAATCAAAATAAAATGATTTTTTTGATCAATCATGTTCAGAAAAAAATAATCCGAGTGCACCACAGAAAAAGTTGAAAGTTTTCCCAGATAAAAAGATTCGAGAGGTATCAAATAAGACTCAAATATCTTCATCTTATGATTCGAAAAATCGTACCTTAAATCCCAGAGTTTGAAAGAGGCACTTTCAAAAATTTCACTTAGATTTTTCTCAAGAACATCGAGTGTATAAAGCCTTTCAGGAGAGCCCAACATCAGATTCAAATTAAAGCTTGCAGAAAGCTGCCAGAACTTGAAAACCGGTTCTGCAGAAATAAAAAAACCGCTGTTCGATTCAAGGGCTTTGAAACCAGAACTTATGAAAACCTCAGTCTGGGAAAACAATACTGCGAACACAAACAGGAAGAATATCAGTACAAAAGAGGTTTTACGCATTTCAAAACCTCCGCAAAGACTTCATCGTCTACTGGCATTTCAGTTGAAACAGGATTATCTGCGTAGTGATAATCACTACCTATGGTTATCAACAAATCATACTTTTTGGCTATTTGACGATAATACTCAAAATCTTCTCTTGAATGTTTCGAATGATAAACTTCAATCCCCTTGAGACCCGCTTCTACAAATTTTTTTATATCTTTTTCTTTCAACTTCCATTCACCGTTTGAAACATATATACCCGGATGTGCTAAAACTGGTATTCCACCTGTTCTTAATACAAATTCAATAGCATCGATGGGAGAGAAGTCGTTCGGTGGGACGTAAGCCTTACCGTTGTTGCCTATAAGTTCATCAGTAAAAGCCTCTGAAAGTTTAGAAATATATCCTTTTTCCACAAGTGCCTTTGCTATATTTGGTCTTCCAATGTAAGGCCCGGGAGAAGTTTTAACCACATCATCGAAAGTTATATCAAATCCCATTCTGTTGAGTATGGATATTGTCTCCTTCATTCTTTCAATTCTCCCTAAAAAACGTTCATTTAAAAACGAAAGAAGAAGCTCATTCCTGATGTCCAAAAGATAATCCAGGATATGAACTTCTCCACCGTTGTAATAAGTTGAAATTTCTACTCCAGGAATAAAAATCTTGTTGTATTCTTTTGCTTTAGCAGTAGCAAGTTCAGCCGGTGCTATGGTGTCGTGATCAGTTATCGAAAAAATATCTATTCCTTTATTGGATATGAAACGAATCAATTCGTCTACACTTTTTTCACCATCGGAAAAATTTGTGTGCAAATGTAAATCAATTTTCATCCACCGATTCTCTCCATTATTTCCTCCATTTCTTTGTCATCTATATCGAAGTTCGCATAAACTTCCTGCACGTCGTCCATATCTTCAAGTTTTTCGAGAAGTTCAAGTACTTTTTCAGCGTCTTTACCAGTCACTCTGACACTGTTTTTTGGAATGTAAGCTATGTTCGCCTCGCATTTGTAACCCGCCTCTTCTAATGTCTGCTTTATATTCATAACATTGGATGGATCAGTTATTATCTGAACCGGATCTTCATTTTCTTTTATGTCCTCGGCTCCTGCATCTATTGCCAGCATCATAAGTTCATCCAAATCGGAAATACTATCTTTTGAAACATTTATCAAACCCTTTCTTTCAAAAACCCAGCTGACCGCGCCGCTCTCTGCCATGTTGCCACCGTTTTTTGAAAGAATGTGGCGGAGTTCTTGTGCGGTTCTGTTCCTGTTATCAGTCAAAGCCCTTATCATCAAGGCAACTCCTCCTGGAGCATAACCTTCATATATTACCTCTTCGTAACTTGCACCTTCAAGCTCTCCAGTACCACGCTTTATAGCCTTTTCCATGGTGTCCTTGGGCATGTTAGCTTCTCTTGCTTTTTCTATGGCTGCTCTGAGACGCGGGTTCTTTTCAGGGTCTCCACCGCCTTCTCTTGCAGCAACCGTTAACTCTCTTATGATCTTGGTGAAAATTTTTGAACGCTTAGCATCCTGGGCAGCCTTTCTATGTTTTATATTCGCCCACTTGTTGTGACCAGACATATTCACACACCTCCTGAATTTTTATATCAAAAAATCTTTATAGCCATGGCGGTTATATCATCGTGCTGATTTACACCGTTAGAAAACTGTATAACCTGATCAATAAGTTTCTCAACGATCGTTTTTACATCATTAAATTTTTCCTCTGTTAAATGCGCTATTATTCTATCATGACCGAATTCTTCCCCATTAACATTACGCGCTTCCGATATTCCATCTGTGTAAACAAAAATCAAATCGTTGTTTTTAAGTTTTATACTGACGGTTTCATATTCGAAATCTTCGATTATTCCGAAAGGAATACCTGTAGCTTCTACTTTTTTTACACCGTTTTCATTTACTACTACCATTGGATTATGTCCGGCATTGCAGACTTCTGCTTCAAGTTTTTGAGGGTCAAAAACCATTAAAATCATCGTTGTAAACTGATCATCAGGCGTATCATTGGTGATCATCCTGTTTATTTTTTTTGCAAAGCTCAAAACGGGTTCTGGATAAACTCCAAAGTTTCTAACTATCGTACGGATAGAACTCATTAAAAGTGCCGCTGGTACACTCTTACCTGACACGTCAGCAAAAACTATCAGATATTTCCCATCTTCTCTTTTGACGATATCGTAGTAATCACCACCAACGAATATGGCAGGTATAGTTTTAGCGTATATTTCAAAACTACCAGTTCGCGGAAAATCCTTAGCCAAAAGCCCCGATTGGATATTTTTAGCAATGTTCAACTGTTCTTGAAGTCTCTGACGTTCTATTTCCTGCTTTAAATATTCGTAGTTTCGCAAACTTAATCCAAGCTGCATTGTAGCAGACTCAAGAATCTTTCTGTCTGCTGCGATATAGAAATCACCGTTCAATTTGTTAAAAAGCCCAACATATCCCCAAAGCTTTTCACCAGAAACTACCGGGACCAGTATAAAACTTTCTAAACCTTCAATTATTTTATCACCTGGCTCTGATATTATCACATCTTTTCTGGAATTTTTGAACATTTTATGTACAAACTCCAAGACCTTTTCCCAGTGAAGATCACTTCCTATTTTGAATATCTCTTCTTTTTCGTTGTTGAACAATATTATTCCGGCAGATTCAGATGGAACAGAATTCAAAATCATTTTGAGAAAATCGTCCATCAATTCGTACGGGTTTATATTCTTCGAAAATATTTTCGAAATAGAAAACATGGTTGAAAGCTCTTCGTATGTTTGAGAAAGCTCCTCAAGGTGTGCTTCAAGTGTCAAAGAATAACCTTCTAACTGTTCTTTATAGCTGTTGTATTCTTCGATGAATTTCTGCAGCATTTTCAGAGTATCTTCAACTATTTTATCTTCTTTTGGATAACTATCTTTGCAGTTGATCTCACCGAAATTTCTACAAAGAAGATCATAAATTTGACTTATAATTTGCCTGCAATCATCGTTTACCATCATCAACCTATCACCTGTTTTACAATATCAAGAAGCTGTTTTGGACTGAACGGCTTTGTCAAAACCATAAGTGCCCCAAGGCGTTTGGCTTCCAGTTCGTCGTTTTCACCGCCTTTGGCAGTGAGTACTATAACCGGTATATCAGAAAGGTTAGTGTCACTTTTAACAGTTTTCAAAAAAGTAAAACCATCCATTCGTGGCATCATTATATCCAGCAAAATCAAGTCGGCTCTAAATTCTTTCAATTTTTCCAGAGCATCTAATCCATCGACCGCCTCACAGATTTCGTATCCAACTTTCTTCAGATTGAAAGATGTTATACGCCTTAGAACTTCTGAATCATCGACCACGAGAATTTTTTTCGTCAAGATCCACCCTCCAGAATTTGTATTATATCGTTGAAGTCTTTATCAAATGCTTTATAACAAATAGGTATATAAAAAATTTCATCTTTCAAATCTTCGACTAAATTGTTCAAAATCTTTTCAGGATTTGTAATTTTATCCTTTGCTATTATGTATTCTACCACAACAAAGTCATTTAATCTTATAAACTCAAGGCTTTCCACAGGAAAATCTGATGATACTTTTGAAGTTTTTACACACGACTTTTCTACTATTATCCTGAACTTGTAATATTTCATCATATCAATTAGAAGTCCATTTTTTTCTATTTTCCAAATATTGGTCATGATTAATCCTTTCGGAGAGTTGGAATTGAACCTTTCAACAAGTTTTTTCAGATCGTTTGTTGATAGTTCGACAGCGAGTCTTAATTCGAAAAGCCCCACCAGATCAACCACACCGGTTGAAAGAGCTACAGGAAAACTGAGTTTTATCCTTGGATGAAATCCCTGAGTGAACCAAACCGGAAAACCTGCTCTGCGTATGGTTCTTTCCACTGCTCTCATGTATTCCATGTTCGATAGAAATCTCAGCAAACCTGTTTTTTTAACTCTTGCGACGTAAGTGTAGAATTCCATCTTTCACCTCATCTTATCAGAATATTTGAGACTCCAAAGTTATAGCAAACACCACAGCTGGAGCATCCAAACCATCTGCAGTCTTTTGTCACTTCTGCGTTTTTAGCTTTTTCATATTCTCTTATCAGGAAGCCTTTATCTATTCCGGCATCTATAAAATCCCAGGGAAGGTTCTCATCGTATCTTCTTTCTCTCGTGTATTCTGACAAGTCTATCTGCAACTCTTGAATAGCTTCATTCCACAATTTGAAATTGAAGTTTTCATCCCAATCATCGAAAACAGCACCTTTTTTATAAGCCATGAGTATCAATTCGGATATCCTTTCGTCACCCCTTGAAATAATCCCTTCGATCAAACTTTTGAAAGGATCGTGCAGATAGATTTTGGCATATTTCCGTGCTTTTTTGAGTATTTCAAACTTTGCGTAACTCTCATTCGGAAGAATTTGTTTAGCAAATTGAAAAGGTGTATGAGGTTTTGGAACAAGAGTTGCTACACTTACATTTATCTCCTTGAATTTCAATTGAAGTTTTATTTCTTTTATCAAATTCGCCATTTCATAAATATCCTCATCTTTTTCAAAAGGCAAGCCAATCATGAAGTAAAGCTTTACATGTCTCCAGCCGCTTTCTTTTGCCTTTTTCAGAGAGTTGAAAATATCATCGAAAGTCACATTCTTATTGATAGAATCTCTGAGTTTCTGACTACCTGCTTCAGGCGCAAAAGTTAGGCCTGTTTTTCTAACTTTAGATATTTTATTTGCAAGTTCAACATTGAATGCATCAACTCTTGTTGAAGGTATCGAAACAGCTATTTTACTGCTTTCAAGATCCGGTAAAATCATTTTCAAAAGCTCATCTACGGCCGTGTAATCACTCGTGCTTAAAGAGAGTAACGAGATTTCCTCATATCCAGTGTTTTCAATCAAAGCCTTGATTGATTCCCTAAGTGCTTCTGGATTTCTCTCCCTTACAGGTCTGTATATCATTCCAGCGTGGCAAAATCTGCATCCTCGGTTACAGCCTCTCATAACCTCGACCATTCCTCTGTCATGTATCGCCTCCATATATGGAACGATCTGTCTCACTGGAAGAGGCCATTCATCTAAATTCACAAGCCTTTTTATTATCTTCATGTCCTTGCCTTTATGTACTTTCGGAACATACACTCCTTTTATTTCTGAGAGTGCTTCAAGTTTGCTCAATTTTTTAGCTTTTTTGTTTGCTATCAATGTATCCACTATTTCATTTATTACATCTTCACCATCTCCAATTACAAAAACATCCACAAATCTTTCCATAGGTACTGGGTTAGTCGAACAGGGACCACCGGCAATCACAAGAGGAGTTTCGTCCATTGACAGTCTTTCTTCCGAATCGAGCGGTATTTTTGACAATTCAAGTGCCAGAAGAACATTTGTGTAAGACAACTCATACTGTAGAGAAAAACCAATCACGTCAAATTCTATCAAAGATGTTTTGGTCTCAAGAGAAAACAACGGTATTTCAGCCTTTCTCATCTCATCTATCATATCTTTCCAGGGAATGTAAGATCTTTCAGCGTAAACATCTTTACGTTTGTTCAGAACATCGTACAGAATTCGTAGACCAAAATTCGATATTCCAACCTCATATAAATCTGGAAAGACAAGGGCAAATCTTAGAGAGACCTTTTCAGGATCTTTAACAATCATATTCCATTCATTTCCTATGTATCTGCTGGGTTTTCTGACTCTGTAAAGCACCCCAGAACTCTGGAGCCATCTGTTTATACGATTTATTTTTTTCAACCTCCCGCATCTCTGTTAAAGAAATCATTTGTATTTAAATTCTATCACGGGAATTCTAATTGTATGTACTTAAGTGATTTTTTCAAACCTATGATGCTGAAAAATAGATATAATGTTATAATATACTGGAAAAACAAATATCACAAGGAGTAGATTCGGTGAGCAATGCAAACAATTCTAAAATAATTTTAGGGCTTTTCATCGGTGAAATAACCTTTGTTATAGGACTTCTGAGTACAGCACTATACTTTGGAGTTTACTACGGTGCGTCATTTTTTCATGAATTGCTTGGATTGAATCTTTATTCTTCAAGATGGCTTCTCGGTTTTTGCGTGTTTCTAACTTTTTCTGGAGTTTTCATGCAAATTTCCTCAATGCGTATTGCCCTGAGGGGAAAGGATTTCTTTTTCAGTTTGTTCAGCACTTCCACAGCAGCTGTAAGTCTTGGAATAGTTGTTTACAGAACCATGTTGTTCGGTTTCGACTGGATAGGTAAAGAACTCTTTCGAAATCAAGCACTTGCAAAACACAGTGCCTTTAACCTGCTCGGAATATTTATTCTTGTTTACACATTTTTATTTTTCGTTTATTCTGGAACTCTTGTTACAGGTGGAAGTAAAAATGAATGAATTCGGGAGGTTTTTAAATGTTAAAGAGAACACATACCTGTGGTGAACTAAGGAAAGCTAATGTTGGTGAACGTGTAGTGCTGAACGGTTGGATAGACAGAAGAAGAGATCTTGGTGGGATCATCTTCATAACGCTCCGGGATAGATATGGTTTGACTCAAATAGTTTTCAATCCCGGTACCGAAGTTTACGAAAAAGCCAAAAGCCTTGGTGGAGAATACGTTATCGGTGTTGAAGGGGTGGTACGTGAAAGGCCTGAAAACGCCGTGAATCCATCTATGCCAACTGGAGAAATAGAAGTTCTGGTTGAAAAACTTGAAATATTTTCCAGTTCAAAAATCACTCCTATATATACGAATAGAGATGACGATACTTCCGAAGAGATGAGATTGAAATACAG
>JARRBB010000044.1 GCA_029981435.1 Thermotogaceae bacterium
GTTGATAAACTGGAAGATGGTGATTCTCTATCGACTATCTTCAGCATAACGCTCTGGGGTGCGATATTTCTGTTACCATTTTCAGTTTTTGAGAAGAAGGAAAGTCTTGTTTTTAATACAAGCGTTCTGGTTTCTCTGCTTTACCTTGGGATCGTTTGTTCAGGTATAGCCTATTTTTTCTGGAACAGGGGTATAAAG
The DNA here is from genome assembly GCA_029981435.1 of Thermotogaceae bacterium. Lineage (GTDB taxonomy): Bacteria > Thermotogota > Thermotogae > B21-G9 > HyVt-16 > HyVt-16. Next base: position 199 of record JARRBB010000044.1, read on the forward strand.
AAGATAAATCCAAGATACACGACGAACACGATATATTTCATTCCTCTTGTAACAAGTGTGTCAGATTCTTTGATACTTAAAAATTTTCCAAATATCTATACGATAACAGGAGGATTAACGGTGATACTTGCTCTGTGGATTTTGAATTCCCAAAGGAAGTAATCTATAATATCAGTGAAATCACAACAACAGAGGAGGAATGGAAATGGATATCGAAAGAACCTTCGTTTATATTAAACCCGATGGTGTCAGAAGAAAACTCATTGGAGAAGTGATATCGAGATTCGAAAAAAAAGGCCTGAATCTCGTTGCCTTGAAAATGATAAAATTAACTCGTGAAAAAGCCGAGGAACTTTACAAAGAGCATGTTGGAAGAGATTTTTACGAACCTTTGATAAAGTTCATAACCTCAGGTCCTGTTGTGATGATGGTACTGGAAGGTCCACGGGCAGTTGAAGCTGTGAGACAGGTTGTAGGTAGCACGGATGCCGTCAAAGCTTTTCCTGGGTCTATAAGGGGTGACTTTGCACTTTCAGTTAGAGAAAACGTTGTTCACGCATCGGATAGTGTTGAAAGTGCCGAGAGAGAAATGAAAATTTTCTTTAATGATGATGAAATAATACAGTATTGAACATTTTCGAAAGTTTCAGAGTCTTTTTTGATGACTTGAGGGCAGGAGGTGAAAGAGATGTTTTTTCCATTCTGGTTTGATCCAACATTTATGTTATTGATACCTGCGATATTACTGGCTACATGGGCTCAGATACAAGTGAGTTCAACTTTTTCGAGATATTCAAGATACCGTTCATCGATTGGTATGACAGGGGCACAGGTTGCGAGGATGCTCCTTGATTCGGCTGGACTGTACAACGTTGGAATAGAAATGATATCAGGTTCTCTGACGGATCATTACGATCCACGAAAAAAGGTCGTAAGACTTTCAAGGAGTACTTACTCAAGTCAATCGGTTGCGGCTATGGGCGTTATAGCACATGAAATCGGCCATGCGATACAGCATCAGGAAAATTACGTTCCACTGGTTCTAAGGAATGCCATAGTCCCGGTTGCAAGTATAGGTTCAAGTCTTTCGTGGATCATATTCATAATCGGCTTGTTGTTTTTCAATCCGGCACTCATAAGATTTGGAATTATTCTGTTCTCACTTGCAGTCCTTTTCACAATACTGACACTTCCGGTTGAACTCAACGCAAGTAAAAGGGCACTGAAGCTTTTAAGAAACAATCTGCTTTTACCTGAGCAGGAAGTTGTGGCTGCAAGAAAAGTATTGAATGCCGCTGCTCTTACCTACGTTGCATCGATGGCAATGGCACTGCTGCAACTTTTGAGGATGATTTTCATCGCCGGCATGTTCGGTGGAGACAGATCGTAAAAATTCTTTGAAATAGATCAGAACAGGTGGTTGATGGAAAATCAACCATCTGTTTTTTAATGTTTTTTTAATAAATAAATAAAGGTGGTATACGTCATGAAAAACATTCTGGATTACAGTTACGAAGAGTTAAAAAACGAAATCGAAAACATGGGATGGCAGAAATTTAGAGCCGATCAGATTTGCGATTGGATATACAGAAAAAAGGTGATGGATTTTGAGCAGATGACGAATCTCTCAAAAAAGCAGAGAGAAGAATTAAAAAATATGTTCTACGTTCAGCCTTTAAGAATCCTGGAAAAAAAGGTTTCAAGAAAAGATAAAACTACGAAGTATCTTTTCGAACTCAATGATGGTAACACCATCGAATCAGTGTTATTGTTCCACACAAATAGGATAACTGCCTGTATATCGACACAGGTCGGCTGTCCGTTGAAATGTTTATTCTGTGCAACCGGTCAGAGTGGATTTGTGAGAAATCTCAATACGTCTGAGATAGTATCGCAGATACTGACGATGGAAAAAGGCGAAAATGTGAGAATATCCAACGTGGTTTTCATGGGCATGGGTGAACCTCTACTGAACTACGAGAACGTCCTTAAAAGCATCAAAAACATCGTCGATCCGAAGATGTTAGGCTTGAGTCAGAGACACGTCACCATCTCAACGGCAGGGATTGTGCCAAAAATTTACGACCTGTCTGAGGAAGGATTGAACATATATCTCTCGGTCTCACTCCATGCTCCCAACAATAGAAAACGAGACAAACTCATGCCGATAAATTACAAGTATCCTGTTGAAGAACTTGTGCAGGCTATCAAACACTATTCTGAAAAAACTGGGAGAAGGGTTACGATAGAATATATTATGATAAAGCAGTTCAACGATTTTCAAGAAGATGCCTTTGAACTTGCAGAGCTTTTAAATGGATTGAAAGTCAACGTGAACCTCATACCCTATAATCCGACCGGCATCACCGGACTTGAGAGAAGCAATAAAAACAACGTGAAAGAATTTGAAAAAATTCTGAAACTCAAAGGTATCGAGGCGGTTATCAGAGAAGAAAAGGGTGATGATATAGATGCTGCATGCGGACAATTACGCGCAAGGAGGTTGAATAAAAATCGATAGAAGAAGAGGCGTGGTGGTGAGATTTCATTCAAATATGGCCACGGTAGAGGACTGGGAAACTGGAAAAAGATATATCTGCAAACTGCGTGGAAAATTCAAACTTCAAAATATCAGACCCATAGTTGGAGATATAGTCGAATATATTCCTGATTCGAATGATTCTGGAAGAATAGAAAGTATTCTTCACAGGAAGAACGAATTGAAGAAACCGAGAATAGCCAACGTTGACCAGGTTGTTCTTGTGACCACTTTAAAGCAACCTGAGGTATCTTTAAAAATGGTCGACAGATTTTTAATACTTGCCGAAAAAGCTTTGCTACCGACCGTTATAGTTTTCAACAAGATAGACCTCCTCGACTCGAAAGAGCTTGAAACTCTTGAAGAAATATCCAGTATTTACTCGAGATATTACAGAGTTTTGAAAACGAGTGTGAAAAAAGAAATCGGGCTTGAAGAATTAAAAGAAGTTTTGAAAGATAAAATTTCGACGATGGCAGGCCTTTCTGGTGTTGGTAAGAGCAGTCTTCTTAACAGTATATCTCCGGGTGTGAAATTGAAAGTCGGTGAACTTTCAGAAAAACTTGAGAGAGGAAAACACACCACAACTCACGCAGAGCTTTTGAGGCTCGAATTTGGAGGTTACGTTGCCGACACTCCCGGTTTTGCCAATCTGGATATTTCTGATATAAAGCCTGAGGAATTGAAAGAACTGTTTCCGGAATTTTCAGAAGTAGAGAGTTGCGTTTTTCCTGACTGCGTTCATATTAACGAACCCGGCTGCAGTGTAAAACAGGCAGTTGGAATTTTCATACCTGAGAGCAGATATGAAAGCTACGCTGATTTTTATATGGAACTTTCTGAAAATCAGTGAAATATCAAAAGAAGTAGTAAGTTATTATGAGTATCAGTGCAACGAACAGCAGAGCTATGATCAGTCCGTAGAAGAATTCAGCCGTGAAAAGAGGCTGTTTTTCTTTTGAAACCTTGACAACTCTTTCAGATGGTGCTGGTATTTCTCGGGAAATTTCTGAAGAAATAATCTCATCTATGCTCTGTGGTGTTACAGCTTCGACCGGTTTTTTTAACCTCTCTTCACTTGCAAGAAGTCTTAAACTTCTCAACACAACAGCTTTTCCAACCACTCCATTGCCAAAATCCACCTTTACTAAAACATAGTTTTTTGAAACAGTAGGAATAATCTCTTTTGATAGCAGTTCACCAACGAAAGGCATTATGTTATCTCCACTTTTTGAAAAATGCCTTGGAAAATCTTCGAGTAGTTTGTTTTTGGTTTCTTCATTTCCCGCATTCAGAACCGTGAAAAATATTTTGTCACCTATCTGGAATTCATCTATCGAAACACCTTCAACAGGGTCGATAAGCGGGTATATCTCTGGAAGGTCCTTAAGATCTTCACGATTATATATCTGTTCTATAACCTTTTCATCACTTGAAAACGTGAACATCTCTTTTGTTATCGCCTCATAGTCCATGAGTTCGTAAACCAATTCTAATTCGAACCTCGAAGTCCAGTTCTCGAATATTTCCCTTATCATCATTCTTAAAAGTCCTTCATCATCGTTTTCGATCGTTATGAATATCTTTTTTGCAAGGGCATCGTATCCCATCTTTCCAAGCTGTATTCTTAGAAAGTTTTTAACATCTCTGTTCAACTCTTTCATAGTTGGAAATTTTTCCACGATTTCGCTTTTTATTCTCTCTAAATCCTTTTTAAATGCAAGATACGGTTTTTCAAGGTCTATCGTCTTCGGGTTGAGATACCTTTTCTGAGCCGTTACAAGGTCGTACTCAAATTTTCCATCTTTTTTCCCAAAGAAATAACCTACAAATATCTCATCTGTTATTCTGCTCGTGACAAGATACTTGACAAGAAAAAAATCCTTAGCCATTCTCCTGGCCTCCGTTTCTGAACCTCATTATCGCCTGTTCATCCATATAAGTTCGCTCTATCTTATCGATCTCATTCAAATATTCAGCGAATTTTCTCTCTCTTAGATTCACAAGTATTTTCTTCTCTTTCGAAAGCTGTAGATATTCTTTTATTTTGTTTTGAAGTTCCTGTTCTTTCTCATATTTTTTCTGCTCAAATTCTTTCTTTTCATCATCGAGCTTCGATAGATAGCTGTGCCAGTCAAGAATCATTCTAACATCTATCTCAGAAAGCATTCTCGAGAGCTTGAAAAGTTCCTGTTCTATCTGTTTTTCTTTGCCGTTTATCTCTTCGTTTATTGAATTTATCTCTGCGAGTGTTCTGTTAATCTCGGTTTTCTTCCTCTCTTCGAGAGAATTTTTGAGATTCAAAAGTCTCTGCAGTCTGAAATTGAATCTTTTCATCTTTCAACACCTCAGAACAGTCCAAATTCAACCTGCTTCTCTATCGGATAAACTTTTAAAGACTTATCAGGAAGGTCTTTTATATGAAACTCAAGGACAATTTTATCGAATTTCAGTTTTTCGTCACTGTATTTCATATCGATAGACAGGGTGCTTTCCCAGCAATGTAGAGTCTTTGAAAATGCCAATGATAAAGATGTTATCTTTAGAGGATCCGTTGGTGCTATAACTTTCATCTTCAAAGAAGATTCTCTAAAACTGAAACTGGATGTCATGGAAAGTTGCTTCCTCCTTAAGATTATATCAGTTTGATTCGTCCAATCAGAAAAATTACCGTTCAGTTTTATTCTAAGATACTCCAGCTCAAGTGGATCGGTTGTTATGTGAAACTCTGAATCGAACGATAATCTTCTGAGTGTGCCAACGTTCGACACGCTGTAATTCAGTTTGTTTACAAACTTCTCGATAGGATTTTCCTGATCGTAAATATAATCAAAAACTGTTGAAAATTTCAAACCGCTGTATTGCAAAAAATACTGATAATTAGTTTTTATAAAATCCTTATCATATATATCGAAGATGGTAGATGTCTTCAAATTGTTTTTCACTCCTAATATCGTCCAGGGTAGTTCGGAAAATAAGGTTAAATCAGACCAGTTTTTTTCGTCTTTTTCAAAATCATAGGATATCTCTGAACCAAGGGTAAGATTCACAAAAGGTATCTTGAATTCATCGGTTATATTGAGTAAATTAACATCTTTGTTGTATTTGAAAGATGCTGAATTTTCACCAATGGCCCTGACAAGATTGTGTGAAAGGCTTATTGAAACGTTCGGTATCATATTGAAGGCAAACCCAGAATTAAGAACGTTTGCAAACCTGTAACCGTTATCTTCTTTCTCCTCGGTAACAAAATAACCAAGGTTCACACCGTATGAAGTTGATAGTTCAAGGCCTTTTACAGGATTGTATTTTAGAGATTTGAAATTTAAGGAATTATCGTTCTTGATGAGAAAGTTCAAATCTTTCTTCGTCATCTGCTGAGACACTGAATACACGGATGAAACATCTTTAATACCGAAAGGCCCGAAAAAATCTATATCGCTCACTTTTAAAGATAAAGAACCAGATGTTTTGTTGGTGTAATTCATGATGGATTCTGAAAATTCCTTTTCAGAGCTGTAAGGTATCAAGAAATCAAAAGAAAACTTCGGAATATTTACCGTAAGGTCTTTTTCAAACAGTGACGTTTGGTATTTGACCTTTGAGAGACTTAAACTTGGTAGATAGAGGTTCCCAGAATAAGAATCCTCTTGCAGAGTGCCAGTATCTTTTATGGAAGCAACCATACTACCTGTTGAAAGCTTTTTCGATAGAGTCAAACCTCTTAAAAAATTTCTGCTGTCAATATTTTCAAAATCGCTTTTGCGACTGTGTTCGTAAAAAATCGTAAGACTGAAATCATCTTGGATTTTTTTCATCAAGGATGTCTTCAGTATTCTTTCATGAACATCGGATTCTTTGGGATCGAAATCCTGAAAATTGATGTTCCAGATCAGATCATCGGATATACTGTATGGCAAATTAAAAAAAGAAGTTATTCCAGCTCCTTCGCCTTTTTGAAGCCACTTGAAGCCTACACTACCATAGTTTTTTCCATCGGTTAAAAAATTGAATCCCATGGAAACGACCCAGCCGTTGCTTGATGTGCTTGAAATCGAAAGCTCAAAAGGTTGTTTATCGTACTTCAAAGACATGAAATAAACGGGATAGTACATAACGGGAATATTAAAAATGTACATGATAACGTTGTGGGCGATTAGTTTATCATCAGGATAAATTTCGATATACTGGGCTTGAAACCTGTAATGTGGCTTGCTCCTATCACAGGTTGTAACGTATCCTTCATAGACCTGTGTAAAATTGTTCTTTTCCATATCCACTACCGCATTTTTACCGTATATGAAGACCTCTTTACTTTTACCGGACTCCTTGAAATCTGCCTTTCCTCTTATATTCAGTACAAACATCTTCGAGGTATCGAAGTTTATCTCCAGCTTTTCACTTTTGTACAATTTTTTATCAACTTCGTATTCCACTTCACCAACAGCTTCGAGTGTTTTAACCTTATCATTTTCAAGAAAAGCGGTGATGGTTGATGCCCTCAAAATCGTGTTTTCTCTTTCTACTTCAACATTACCCCAGAGAATTATCTTCTGTTCAGCGTATGTGAAATGTTCGGAATTTATTTTCAAAAGGTCGGAAGAAAACATCTGAGATGGAATGAGTAGTAAAAGTAAAGCGAGAGATGTTCCAAGATATTTTCCTATCTTCTCTTTAAATCTGTACATCAAAGGTGTGTCCAGCAGTATGAAAACGATCATTCCAACCGTTGCAAAGCCGATATCGGGAAGCCATGCAGATAGCACGGGATTCAAAATTTCCTCTTTTCCCATAGCCGAGAGCCATGCACCGGAGCCCTGATAGAGAACGATCAAAAGAAAGGTCAAAAGCACTCCCCATGACTTACTCTTTATATCAAAGATCAAAGAAAGTGGAACGCCAAGAAGAACTATTATAAGAGGTCCCAGTGAGACAGCAAATTTCGAATGGAATTCCACAACAAAATGCGAAACATTCAATCCAAGCTTTCTGAACGCTTTTATCTTCTCCAAGAGTTCTCTTGAAGTCATATCCCTTGGTGTTTTCTGCGATGCAAGAAAGCGTTCGATATCTTCTTTTATATCCATCTGCATCTCATCAAAGTTCATATCAAGGCTCAAAAAACCGTCTCTGTCAACGGTAAAAATCCTTCCGTCCTTCAGATACCAGCCTTCATCTCTTTTGTAAGCCATCTTCGCAGTTATAACCTTCGTGTTTCCAGATGAAACATCGTAAATTATCACATCCCTGAAGATCTCTTTCTTTATATCGAAAGCCTTGACGTAGAAATACTTGTTGTCTTCGCCCTTAAAAAACGTATCCGTCTTTACAGTAACCTCGGGTCTTCTGTATATATACCGTCTGAGGGCTTCATTGGCTTTCATGTTGTAAGATGGAACGAGAAAATCGTTCAGAAGATATGCACATATGCTCAAAAATATCGCTAAAATTAAGAAAGGTATCACCAGTTTTTTTGAAGAGAAACCATGAACTTGAAACGCCATTATCTCTCTTTCAGAACCGAGCTGTGAGAGAACCCAGAAGATTGCAAGCAAGAGTCCAACAGGTATACCAAGCACTGCGAAGTAAGGCAGATTGTAATAGAGAACTATCAGCAGTTTTGTGAAAGGTATCCTGTAGCTGACTATTATGTCAGATAGTTGGTAAAGCAACTCGACGCTCACAAAAACGATAAAACCACCGAGTCCGATAGCGAAAGGTAGGAGAGATTGTTTGATGAGATATTTGTTCAGGATCTTCAACCTTCGAGCTCCTTCCGACCTTCTATTCTTTCACTCAGAATTTCCAGAGAATCTCCAAAACATCTCCTAACTTCACCGGTAGCTATGTAATACGTTGCTTCAGCTATACTGGTTGCGAGATCACCTATTCTTTCAACGACACTTAAAAGATAAGACAGGGTACAATTTCTTATGAATTCATTGTTCGAAGTCACATTGGATTTCATCAGTTTTTCTTTCAACTCGCTGTAAAACTTATCGACAAGATCGTCTTTTTTGCATACGTCCTTTGCAAGTTCCATACTCAGCTCAACATAGCTAAGTATACTTTCTTTTATCATTTCAATGACGATGTTTATCATTTTCTTCAACTTATCATCTATACTTGATTTCGGAAGTTTCAAAAGTATCTTTGAACTCTTTATCATGTCGGACACAAAATGTCCTATTTCTTGAAGCGCATGCGATATCTTCAGTCCCATCGATATTACCCTCAACTCCCTGCCTATGGGAGAAAAAAGTCCCAGCAATTCTATCGCTTCCTCTTCAAGAGTGGTACACATGAAATCGATCTTCAAATGAACATCTTTCAGCTCATCTAAAAGATCGATATCTCTTTCAAATAAAGCACTTGAAGCTTTTTCGATGGTCTCTTCAACATATCTGGTTATGGTCAACAATTTGTCGTTGAATCTGTTCATCTTGCTTTCCAATATTTTCATGTTTATCGATGCCTCCTCAGAAGGCTTTCAAGATCAAAACCAAATCTTGCCACAGAGTATCTACAGCCCTTTGAACTAACGATAAAATGATCTTCCTTTGAAAACTGTTCCATAAGAATCATAACCACCAAACCACCGGCTGGTATTATTTTCGCCCTTTCAGCAGGTAACCCTTTTATTTTTCGTATATCTTCAAGATCAAGTTTAAAAAGATTTTCAACCGTTTCAACCAACCATTTTCTTGGTACTTTAGTACCGTTGAGTTTTGAAAAAGAATCAAAATCTTTTTTCAAAAACATTGCCGCAAGGGTTACAAAAGTTCCACCGATTCCAACGAGCGTTCCAATTATGTGATCTGGTATCTCGAGATTTTGCAGTACGAAATCTTCCATTTTCTTCCTGATTTCAAAACCTATCGGGAAATCCTCCACGAATCTGTTAGTGAGTTTCCATGCACCCAATTCGAGGCTTTTGTAGTTGAGGCTTTTTCCTTCAAAAACTATCTCAACACTTCCTCCACCTATATCGACAACAACAGGTGAGACAATTTCACTCATAACTGGATCGAGTTTGACCGAAAAATAAGACATAAGTGCCTCTTCTTTTTCACTTAGTATCTTGATATTGATTTTTACAGAACCTGAATCTTTCACATTTTCCACAACACTGTTGAAAACATCGGGATTTTTCCTGAAAAACTGAGTGCCAAAAATATAAGCTCTTTCTGTGTTCATTTTTTCCAATTTTTCCACAAAATAGTTCAGGACGTTTCTGGCTCTTTCAATTCTAATTTGAAGTGGTTCACTCTCATTTGCAATTGCAACGGTTATAAGCTTTTCAAACACAAGCTCACCGTTTTCATCCACAATCGTCAGTATGAATGAATTGCTTCCAAGATCTATGGCTGCTGAAGTTTTTTTAGAAATCATATCAAGAAAATTTTATCATGAAACTTCAAAATTCAAGCAATGTGTTAGAATTTACATGGACGGAGGTGGTCAAATGTTAACTTCAAATATACTGGATTATTTTCGCGACGAAAGGCTTCCAACCGTGTGGTGTCCTGGTTGTGGCAACGGAATAGTTCTGAGGGCATTTGCAGAAGCTATGTCTCAGCTCAAATACAGTAAAGATGAAGTTGCAGTGGTATCAGGAATAGGCTGTTCTTCAAGAGCCACAGGTTATCTTGATTTCAACACTCTTCATACCCTTCACGGTAGAGCGATCGCCTTTGCAACCGGTGTCAAACTGGCACGTCCAGATCTGAAAGTCATAGTCATGAGTGGTGATGGAGATGCTCTTGCAATCGGTGGTAACCATCTTATACACGCCTGTAGAAGGAACATAGACATAACGATCATAGTCTTCAACAACAACACGTACGGTATGACAGGTGGCCAGCACTCTCCAACAACACCTGAACGAATCTTCTCCACCACTGCTCCGTATGGGACCATAGAAAGACAGTTCGATGTTGTTGAACTTGCCAGATCAGCAGGTGCAAGCTACATAGCACGTGCAACAACCTATCATTACAATCTGCTTGTCAAAATTCTGGTCAACGCCATTTCACACAAAGGCTTTTCGGTGGTGGATGTCTTCACTCAATGTCCAACTTACTTTGGTCGATATTCAAAAAAAGGGACAGCACCGAAGATGCTGGAATACTTCAAAGAGACGGCTGTGACAATAGAAAAGGCCAAAAATATGTCCCCTGAGGATCTCAAAGGCAAGTTCGTGATTGGTGAACTCTACAAAGAAGAAAGAGAAGATTACTGCAGTATGTATGAAAAAATCAAAGAGCTTGCGAAAGCAGGTGAGAATAGTGCAAACAGTTGAACAGATAACGGAACCTTATTCCATAAGAATAGCAGGAATCGGTGGTCAGGGAAATATACTGATGGGTATAACTCTCGCCAGAGCGCTGACTTTGGAGAAAAAATGGGTGGTCCAGACGCAGTCTTACAGCGCGCAGGTTCGTGGTGGAATAAGTTACAGCGATATACTTTTTTCAAATTATCCAATCGATTATCCACGAACACAGCAATACGACATCCTTTACATTATGCATCAAAAATCTATGGAAGCTTTCAAAGAAAATCTAAGGGTTAACGGCATTCTGATCGTTGATCAAACTTATGTTTCAAACATTCCCAGAATGATATTCGCAGTGACCAGAAAAATCGTAAGTCTTCCAATAACAGAACTTGCGAGAGAAAAACTCAACAACCCCGTCGTTGCAAACATGATTGGTCTTGGTTTACTTGCAAAGATAACCGGTTGGCTTGAACTTGAGAATCTCAAGAAAGCAATGAGAGAATACGTGAAAAAAGGACATCACGAACTGAATGAAAAAGCCATAGAACTGGGTTTTTCACTGACAAGCAAGAAATTCCGAGTGAGAGATGAAAGACTGAAATACGTGGGCAGAGGATTTGAATGAAGACACGAAGCTTTATCGAAAGCTTCAAATTTGCCATAAATGGTCTGAATTATGCGTTCAAGAAAGAAAGAAATCTTAAAATACAAGGCATAATCGGACTGATAGTTCTATTAAGCTCTTTTCTTACTGGATTTAGAGATTTTGAACTTCTGTGGATTTTTTTCGCGGTTTTCATAGTTATAGCTGCTGAACTTCTGAACACGCTTGTGGAAAAAATATGTGATCTGCTGATCGATAAGAATTTCAACCCTGGGGTGAAAATAATAAAGGACATATCAGCCGGACTTGTTCTTTTAGTTGCAGTTTTTTCAGTCGTTATTGGAATATTCGTTTTCGGCAGAAGTTTCATAAAAATACCGTTTGTCGTTGCATTCGCAGTATATATGATCTTCATCTTTTATTTCGTATTTACCGAGTTTTTCAGTAATTACGAAAGGAGTGAAAAGTCAAATGAAAAAAATAAGAGTTCTCGTAGTGGATGATTCCGCTTTCATGAGAATGGTTTTAAAAGATATCATTGATAATACACCTGATATGGAAGTTGTAGGATTCGGAAGGGACGGTCTGGAAGCGGTCGAACAGGCAATAAAATTGAAACCGGATGTTATAACTCTGGATGTCGAAATGCCGAAACTGAACGGTCTTGAAGCATTGAAGTTGATAATGAACAAACAGCCGACAAGAGTAATAATGGTCAGCAGTCTGACGGAAGAAGGCGCCGCGATAACCATGGAAGCCCTTTCTATGGGAGCGTGCGATTTTGTAACCAAGCCCTCAGGTTCCATATCCGGTGACATAAGAAAGCTATCGAACGTTTTACTTGAAAAAATAAGAAGCGCAATGGAAATAGATCCTCTGAAAATTAAAGTGAGGCCAAAGATAACCAGAACACCTTTGAAAACTTCCAAAACTATCACCAACAAACTGGTAGTAATTGCTTCGTCTACAGTCGGTCCCCGTTCATTAGACCAGATAATCCCGAGATTGCCTGGAAATTTTCCAGCTCCAATATTGATTGTTCAGCACATGCCGAAAGGATTTACCAGATCTCTTGCAGAAAGATTAAACAGAAATTCTGAGCTGACGGTCGTTGAAGCAGAAGAAGGTATGGAAGTACAGCCTCACAAAGTATACGTTGCACCCGGTGAACTGCACCTGGGTGTGAGGCTGGAAAATTCCAGAGTTGTCACATATCTGGATTCAGGGCCTAAAATAAACAATGTAAGGCCTGCTGCGGACTATACTGTTGATAAAGCAGCAGAGATATACAAAGAAAAAACAATCCTGGTTGTATTAACCGGCATGGGAAGAGACGGTACAAAAGGTGCATTCAAGGTCAAACACTACGGTGGAAAAGTTATCGCCGAATCTGAAGAAACGTGTGTAGTTTTTGGAATGCCGAAGTCTGTCATAAAGGAGGGCTATGCTGATTATGTTTTGCCAGCTTATTCGATCGCTGAAAAACTCGTCGAGATCATTTAAATTGTTGCTGTCTGTCGGGATTCTGCTCTTGATTTCCTCTTCGATGTTCAGTTTCATCAGCTTCACATACACCGTTCAGAAGGGGGATTCTTTGGTAGCGATTTCAAAGAGATTTGGGATTCTTGAAAGCAGTCTTATAGATTGGAACAATGGAGTGGACTTTTTGAGATTAAAAGCTGGGCAGAAAATAAAGATTCTGTATCCTGAAGGATACATATATAAAGTGAAGTATGGAGATACACTTTATTCGATTGCCAAATATTTCTTCACAGATCCTTTAAGCATTGCGATGGCAAATGGTTTTTCAACAGACAAGGTTTTGAAAACAGGTGAAGAGATATTCGTTCCAAGGAGTGCGATCGGAAAATATTTCAACGTCAGTGGCAATCTCATCTGGCCGGTTTATGGTGAAATCTCATCGAATTTTGGCTGGCGGGTGCATCCGATAACCAAAAAAAGGCAGTTTCACGAGGGGCTTGATATAGCTGCTTCTGAAGGTGCTCCGATATTCGCCCCGCTTGATGGTGTTATAACCTACACCGGCTGGAAATCGGGATACGGTCTGACCATCGAAATGGAAGCAGATGATTTCACTTTCAGATTTGCACATCTGAGTAAAATAGATGTTTATCCCGGCCAGAAAGTAGAACGCGGAAACATAATAGGAAGAATTGGAAGTACAGGTGTAAGCACGGGTCCACATCTTCACTTTGAGGTGCGATATAGAAACAAACTCGAAAATCCTATGGCTTTTTTACCAACAACCCCTTTTCAGTATGCAAACGTTCCTTCAAACTCAAAAGGGGTTGGCGGTAATTAAGAAATGATCGTGATGATAAGTGCCTGTCTCATCGGTACAAAGTGCAGGTACGATGGAAAATCTTCCAAAAATCTCCAGCTTCTTGAACTTTTAAAAGGATTCATACTTGTTCCTTTTTGCCCTGAACAGCTTGGTGGTCTCAGTACTCCAAGACCAAAAGCTGAAATAAAGGAAGGAAGGGTAATAAACGAATTCGGTGAAGACGTGACGGATTATTTTCTAAAAGGAGCAAAAGAATCTCTGAAAATTGCAAGAAGAATTTTACCTGATATAATTATACTGAAATCCCGAAGTCCATCCTGCGGAAAAGGAAAGATATACGACGGCAATTTCAGCGGCAAACTCATCGAAGGGAGCGGAATAACTTGCAGCATTCTGATAGAAAATGGTTTCAGAGTATTATCAGACGAAGAATTCTGTTCATTCTTCTGATCACTCTTTTATCGACTCTCTCGTTTTCTATCTCTCTGAAAATCGGCTGGCAGAATATTCCAGAAGATAAATTTACGCTGAAAAACAACGTTTTGTACGTTCAATCGGCGGCACTTGCGAGCGCCATCGGCGCCGAACTTGATTGGGATCCTGTGTACAAATGCGTTATTTTCTATTACGGTAAATCCGAACTTAAATATTTCATGAAATCCGGAAAAGTCTGGTACAACAACAAATTCATCGAACCCACAAACAAGGCTTTCATAGAGAATGGTCGTTCATACATTCCTCTTCGCGATTTCTCTGAGATACTCGGTTTTGAGTTGAAGTACAATCCAAACGAAAAGCTGATATACGTGGAACTCGGATTATCAAGTCTTGACAATCTGAACATTCTTTCAAACGGTAAAACGAGAGTAATATTCGATTTCGAACGTGATATAGAATACGAGATAGTTGAAAAAAATTCCAAAAGCCTGGTCATAGATTTCTTCGGCTCTTTCATAGATCCTTCAAGAATAGACAAAACAGTAAATTCAAAAAGTCTCGAGAGTTTCTATCTCATACAGTTCAATCCATCAACTGTGAGGGCCGTGTTCAGATTTGATGAAACCACAAGATGCTCTGTTGTTCCAGAGAACGGTAGCAGGTTCATCTTCGATTTTGAAACAGGCGCACCTTTACCGTCAAACCAGTCTCCGGAAACTGAAATCGCAGAACAACCTTCTGAAAAGAAAACAGCCGAAACAAAAGAAAAAATACGCGTCGTGCTCGATCCTGGCCACGGTGGAGTGGATTCAGGTGCCGTTGGAATCTTCGGGGGACTTGAGAAGGACATCGTGTTGAAAATCGCTCAACTCCTTGGAGAAAAGTTGATAGCAACCGGAAAATTCGAAGTGTTCTATACTCGAACAGAAGATGAATATGTGAATCTGTACGATCGTGCAAAATTTGCAAACGATGTAAAGGCAGATCTCTTCGTGAGTCTGCATCTCAATTCTTACACCGAAAAAACCGTTGAAGGGACTGAAATATATTATTTCGACTTTTCAGAAGATGGCTACGTTAGAAGAATAGTATGGAAAGAAAACCTCGATCCTGTTAAAGACAAAGATAAAATTGCGATAAGGGTTATGAAAAAAGATTCCTACACAAAAGAAAGTAAGAAAATAGCGGAATACATTCTCGACGAAATGTCCAAAGACGGTTTGAAAGTCAGGAGCGTCAAAAAAGGAGAATTTGCAGTACTCGCATACACAGAAATGCCGTCTATACTTATAGAATGTGATTTCATTTCCAACCCGGTTGTTGAAATTAGATTGATGACAGGTGAATACAGC
>JARRBB010000045.1 GCA_029981435.1 Thermotogaceae bacterium
AAATTTGAAAGAGTTTGACTGTTATTTTGAATTACAGGAAGATGGAAAGAAGATATTAGAAGAAAAGATAGGAAATATTGATCTGAACCCAGGTGAAAGTACAGAAATTGAAGTACCATTTGAAAATATAGACTTCAAACCTGACTGTGAGTATTTCGCAACGATCTATTTTGCACTCAAAAATGATACATCTTGGTCCAGCAGAGGATACGTGGTTGCCTGGGAACAGTTCAAATTGCCATTTGGAAATTCCAATTTCCCCAGGATAAATCTTCAGAATTATCCAGAACTTGTGTTAACAGAAACAACTGATAACATAAAGGTAAAGACGGCAAATTCTCAGATAACTCTCAATAAAACTACAGGCATGATAGAGAGTTTTAGATTCATGGAAAAAGAGTTAATTCTTTCAGAATTCAGACCAAACTTTTGGCGAGTTCCTATAGACAACGATATAGGGAACGACATGCCCGAAAGACTGGGTGTCTGGAAAGAAGCAGGTAAAGAACTGAAAATTCTCTCAAACAGAATTGAAAAGTTCGATGATAAGGTAGTTAGAATAGAATTCAATGGTCAGTTACCAAAGGCTGAGAATTCTGACTATAAAGTAAATTACACTCTATTCAGTAGTGGAGATGTAATTGTGGAAATTAAACTGAAAGCTAACAAAAAATTACCAGAATTACCAAGATTTGGACTTCAAGGTAAAATTTCAGGAGATTTCAGAAATGTTATATGGTATGGCAGAGGACCACATGAAAACTATTGGGACAGAAAAACAGGAGCAAAAATAGGCCTTTACAACTGTAGTGTCGAAGATTTGATACACATGTATGTGAGGCCTCAGGAAACAGGTAACAGATCAGATGTAAGGTGGTTTAAGTTTACTAATCAGTACGGCTTAAATTTAATGGTTATTGGTATGCCTTTTATCGACTTCAGCGCCTGGCCATTTGAGATGGAGGACCTTGAAAAAGCAAATCACATAAACGAATTGAATTTTAAAGATCTGATCACCCTGAACATCGATTATAAGCAGATGGGAGTGGGCGGTGATAACAGCTGGGGAGCTCTAACGCATCCAGAATACACACTTCCTGCTGGGGAATACTTCTACTCTTTCAGAATCAACGTCTTCAAAACAGTTCAAGAATGTGAAGGCGAGATTTTAAAAAGAAGTTTCGAATGATTTAAGGTAGATAAAAATCCCGGGTATATCAAAACTACCCGGGATTTTTATTTGAAAGCCATTCATTTATATATTCTCTAAATTCTGCTTTTAGGATCGAAGTTATCGATCCAATCTTTTTTTCAATTTTCTCCACATATCTGACAGGAACTATCTCCGCACTTGTGTGTGTCAAAAAAACCTCATCTGCGTTGAAAAGCTCACTAAGTTCTACAAATCTTTCCTCTACCTCTATCGATTTCTTCCTTGCTATCTCTATAACAACATCTCTGGTAATACCACTGAGTATACCAGTTTCAAGAGAGGGCGTGATTAGCCTATCATTTGAAACTATGAAAATGTTACTCATAGTTCCTTCCGCTAAATAACCATTATATGAAAGCATTATAGCTTCGTATTCATCCTCAGAAAGCTCAAGACGTGCGAGAATTTTATCTACCTGACCAATAGCCTTTATTCTTGGATCAATAGATTCTGGAGGAATTTTCCTGATCCTTGAAATTTTAATCTTAACTCCTTCTTTTCCCGAACTTTTAAGTGGTCTGAAAATTAAAATGAAATCTGGAGACGCGCTTACAATTCTCAAAGAAAATTCTGATGTACCTCGTGTTACTATCAAACGAATATAAATTTCTTCATCTTCAATGAGTGCGGTCATACGCTCTATTCCTTCATAAATGATAGAAGTTAGCAACGATAAATCCGGAAGTTCTATTTTAAGTTTTTCAGCAGAATATTTCAACCTTTCAAAATGTTTTTCAAGGGCAAAAGGCTTCTTAGCATAAGTTCTGATGGTTTCATACACACCATCACCAAACAAAAAACCTCTATTTAAGATGGAAATATTCGCCTGCTTTGTTTCTATCCATTGCCCATTCACATTCACAAGCAACTCTTGAAATCACCCCCTCTTCGGTTATTGAAATTGGTATGGAATTGATAAAAGTATTTTCAGCTAATCTTTCATTTATGAAATGAGGTATATAGTATTCGTCAAAGCCTGTTGACAAAAAGCTATCGTTTTCCTGTGAGGACTTTTCAAGTAATACTTTCCTTATTTTTCCGAGATGTTCTCCAAAATAAGAGGTCCTGATCACTCTCATATGTTCCTCCAAAATCTGGGCTCTTTCTTTTACAATCCTTTCTGGAACTTTTCGTTTTTTCCAGAGTTCATAGGCAGGTGTACCTTTACGTGGTGAAAATCTAAATATGTGTATCTTGGAAAACTTCATAAAACTGCACAACTGGAGCGTTTGTTCAAAGTCTTCGTCAGTTTCACTTGGAAAACCAACAATTATATCTGTTGTTATACTGAACAATGGATCAAGCTTTCTGAGCCTATATACTACGTCAACGAACTCATTTACAGAATAACGGCGTCCCATGGCTTTTAAAACTTTATCAGAACCATTCTGCAAAGATATATGGAGATGCCGACATAACTTTTCAGGATAGATACCGAAAAGTTCTATCAACTCGTCAGTAATATCATCTGGATTGATAGAACTGAGTCTCAGTCTAAATTCTCCTTTGATCTCCAACAGTCTTCTTAAAAGTTCTTTGAGATTCGTTCCGAGTTCTTTACCATAACGCCCAAGGTTTATTCCTGTTATGACTATTTCTTTGTAATCCTTACTCACAAGCTCTGACACTTCTCTTTCAACGATCTCTGGACTCTTGCTTCTTATTACATTACCTCTTGCATATCTTATAGCACAATAAGTACAGAACTGATCGCAACCATCCTCCACCTTTACAAAGGCCCTTGTCTTGCCCTCGAAGTTGTTTATAAACATTTCATCTAATTTATCGAACAGATAATATTCTTTTCTCACTTCGTTTGAAATTTTTGAATTATTTTTAATAAGCTTCTCAACGATCTCAACGATTTTTTTCTTTTCTTCGTTACCACCCACAAAATCAAATTCAGCGAATGAGTCTTGATTCAATTGCGAAGAACAGCCAATAACAACAACTTTGGTATCTGGATTGGTTCTCTTTATCTTCCTCGCTAATTGTCTTGATTTTCTGTCGCTTTCTGATGTAACAGTACATGTGTTTAAAACAACTATATCTGCATCAAAATAAAAGGGCACTATCTTATGCCCTTTTTCACGTAATTTTTCTTTCATCCATTCACTTTCATACTGATTCACTTTACATCCAAGAGTTATTATATTTATATTCGACATCAAATTTACCTCTCAGAGTTTTTATTTCGAATTATTCCCCAAAGCAACTGCATTCTTGTCACTAAACCAACCAGCTTTTCCTCATCATCAACAACGCAGAGCATTCGCCATCCATTTCTAATAAGTAAATCAGCAGCGTAAATCGCACTGTCACTTTC
This sequence comes from Thermotogaceae bacterium, assembly GCA_029981435.1. Taxonomy (GTDB): domain Bacteria; phylum Thermotogota; class Thermotogae; order B21-G9; family HyVt-16; genus HyVt-16. The sequence continues at coordinate 3,540 of JARRBB010000045.1, forward strand.
CTTAACTATCCTTGGTTTGGTCATAAATTCTGAAACTGGTTTATCTTTTATTCGTTCCAAATTTCCCTTGAATTGATTAGTATCAGGAATGAAAGAAGCTGATTGTAACATACTATAATAGCTCGGAACCGCTCCAGAAATTATGTCGGATTCACTTATAAATCCTATCACTTTCATTTCTTCATCAACAACAGGAAGACCTGTAAAAAACTGCTTAGAACATATCTTTATGACATCTTCCACTTTCTGGTCTGCAAAAACCGCGGTTATATCTCTTATCATCAAATCTCTGACTTTCATCAGGCAATCCTCTCCACTTTTATTTTATCTCTTATCGATTCAATGTCCTCAATTGTTGGGAAGATTTTTTTAGAATACTTCAATTTTGACACAGCAGCTGTATAGCCAAATTTTGAAGCCTCGAACATGTTTTTATTACGTCTTAGGAGATAATACAGTATAGCTGCAACATAAGTATCCCCTGTACCCAGCACATGTGAAATATCAACATCCAGCAAAGTATCCAGCAACCAGATTCCTTCACGTGTTGCAACAACATCTTTTATGATTTCGTAGGAAAGAATAACCAGTTCCGCTCCATTTTCGAGAATAGTTTTACTCATATCTATATAATCTTCAAGAGTATTTAACTCTTTTCCAAGACACTTTTTTTCAGCTCTTAAATCGGGTTTAACTATCTTTGGACAACTATCACTTAAAACAGCGTTTGTTAGAAGTTGACCTCTTGCTTCCATTAAAACAGTCTTCCCTTTATCCGTAGCAGCTTTTGAAAGCCTGCGGTAAAAATCCAATGGAATTCCTGGTGGAACTGTACCGGATATTACTACATAACTAACTCTCGACAAAGTCATCAAGTATCTTCTGAAAAATTGCTCTATGCTTTCATCGTCCAGAACAGGCCCTGGTGCATTTATTTCAGTAATAGTATGATTTTTTTCATCAACTATGGTTATATTCTCTCTACTTTCACCATCCGTGTGTACAAAATTAGTTGTTATCAATGAAGAGTATTTCCTCAGTTCCTCTTCTATAACTCTTCCAGTGTATCCTGCCAGAACCCCTAAAGCAACACTTTTTACATTAAAATTGGCCAGAGCCATTGACACGTTTATACCTTTACCACCAGGAGTCATATCCATTCTGGAAAGGTCAAAGATTCTGTGAAGTTTGTTAATTTCAAAATCATCGACAAAAAACTCCCTATCGAGGGCAGGATTCATGGTAACTGTCAAAACTTCCAAAGTATTCAATTCCTCCATTCCATTATGAATTTTTCAGGTTCACCATCAAAAATTATTTTACCATCTTGAAAATGTAGGATCCTATCGGCTATTCCAAACAGACTATTTAAATTTCTCGTTGATATTATAGTCGTATAATCTCCTTTGACTCTCAACAAAAATTCACAGAGTTCATCTATCGTCTGACTGTCCATATGATCCATTATACTATCAAATATTATAACATTTGGTTCACGTATGAACGCAAGAAAAAATAGAAAAAACACTCTATCTTTTGAATTCAAAAGTGATATAGGTGAGTCTAAGCCTTTTTCGAGTTTGGAAAGAAGGCCAAATTTTTTGAGGAGCGAAGAGATTTTACTACCTATTCCGGAATTCCAAGAAGACCTCCCAGTTGCAAAATTGATCATTTCTCTAACCGTGAAAGCTTCTATAGGTTCAATAAAACTCGTATCGGAATACGCGATCTTGTTTCTCAAAAATTTTGCATCTTTATAGGTTACTTTCCTATTTTCAAAAAATATCTCACCACTGTAAGAAATATCATCAAAAAACTCCTCGTTCAAAAAAACAAAAGAACGTAGAAAAACAGACTTACCTGAACCACGGGAGCCATAGATCAGAGTTAACTCTTTATTTTTAAAAGAAGTAGTGATAGAATCGATTATTTTTCTACCCTTTGAAATAACAGAGAAATCTTTAACTTCAATGATATTCTTCTCCACTTTTCTCATTCCTGTTTGATCCAAAAAGGGAAGAACCGTTACTTTTAAGCCGCTCCATTAACTCTTTGAGTGCATCTGAATCACCATTTTTAACGAGCTTCAATAATTCATATTGGGAGAGAACCTTAAGGTCGACTGCCTTGAATCCAGAAGTTTTATCCATATCAACACCTTCCCTCCAGGACGATTATACTAAATAACTTTTAAACCATCGTTTAGGCTTTTTTACGTTTTTAGTTCATTGGTTTTTCGATGAAATTTGTGAGAATAATAAGTAAATCGTTGAGGTCTTTATCAATCAATCTATTATCCCGGCCATTATCACAAGATCTTCGTTGTAGAAAGCGGCGATCTGTCCTGGAGTTACGGCAAAGATAGGTTGACTTGCTATAACTTCAGCCTCATTGTTAAATACAGTAACTGTACACTCTACCTCTTCAATTTTTTTTCTTACCTTAACACTTGCTCTGAATACTCTTGGAAGGTCTTCCACCAGAAAGTTCAGATTTGAAACTTTGAACTTTTTTCTGAAGACAGCACTTTTTTCACCGACTATTAATATATTTTTAACCGGATCCTTGAAGGTAACATAAAGCTTCTTTCCTGTTGCTATTTTAAGTTTTCTCTGGCCTATAGTGTAAAGACTGAGTCCTTCATGCTCACCAACTATTTTCCCATTTTCATCTACTATATAACCTTTATTGAGATCCAGCCCATTTTCCAGCAAAAATCTTTTTTGATCACCATCTGGTATAAAACAAAGATCCTGAGATTCCGTTTTATCATGAACATGTATACCTGCTTCTCTTGCTATCTTTCTTATTTCTTCTTTTTTATAGTCTCCATTTGGAAATATTATTTTTGAAAGCTTTCTACGATCTATCGAGGAAAGAAAATAAGATTGATCTTTCTGTTTATCAACAGCTTTATAGAGTTTACCATCGATTACCCTTGCATAATGCCCCGACGATACCATTTCCATACCATCTTCCATCATTAGATCGAACAATTTTCCAAATTTTACCCATCGATTACAAAAATAGCACGGATTCGGTGTCCGACCTTTTTTATGTTCGGAAAGAAAATAGCTAATAACAGTGTTTCTGAAGAACGATTCCATGTGCACTATTTTCAGCCTTACACCAAGCTTATCTGCTATCATTCTGGCATCGTAAGTATCTGACGGGCTACAACAGACTTTGTGTTTTATTTTTCTTTCAATATAAAATTCATCTGGCATAGTTTTTATATGATATGCTGTAATCTGATGGCCGGCCTTGAGAAGAGTGTAAAGCGCAACCGCACTGTCTACTCCTCCACTTAAAGCAACTCCTATCTTCACTATTTTATCTCCTTTCAATTGAATTTAACGAGTATCATCCGAAATAGAAAGACCAAGCTTTTTCAGTAATTCATCTCTGTATTGATTGCGATTTTGAGGATCAGGTTTTTCCGAAATCTGAACATCATCAGGAAAAGATGCAACAACACTCTGAAAATTAGAACAAAGAGCACTTATTTTTTCTTTCAAACTATTCAAAAGAATTTCTGCATCACTTTTTCCAGTAAGTGGCAACAGGATAATGATTTCTCCGTATCCAATTAAGTATAATTTATCTATTTCACGAATACTGTTTTCTAAAAATTCTTTACAATTTTTGAGTATAACTTCTTCTGGATTTTCAAATGTTATTTTTAAAAGCGTAAAAGGATATTTCGATATGATAGATCTACTTATTTCAATCAAAATATCTTTAAGTAGGGCTTCCAATTCCTTTTTAAAAATACTTCCAATTTTTTTAAATGTTAGAGCGGATTTTACCTTATTCAAAAGTGTATCTTTATCAAAGGGTTTCAATATGTAATCTTTTGCACCAAGTTTTATAGAATTTAATATCGTATCTTTTCTGTCCTCGCCACTGATCATGATAACAGGTATCTTGGGATATTTGTCACGTAAAAAGCTCAATAATTCAAGACCGTTCCCATCGTTTAAATTTATATCTAAAAGGATCAGATCGATATCATCAAGTCCAATTTCTTTTGAAAAAATGTTGTTTTTCACCGACATCATATCTTGTGCTTCAAAAACTTTGAAATTGTATTGCTTGAGGATATTCTTCACGAGTAATCTTGAAACCTTTGAATCGTCAACGATTAAAATGTTGAACAATGAAATTCCCCCAATAACGAAATTAAAATTCAATAGTTGATAGCTTTAACATACAGTGCCAATTGCTTACCAAGTAACTTGCACATTTCCAATTCAAGATCTTTGGGTTTCCCAACTGCAACAGCACCGTAATGCCCGGTAACACCAGGACCGCTGTAATCAGGCATTCCAAAAACCAGGTAACCGTAATTCATAAGTATTGAAATTATAGAAAACAACGTTGCTTCGTTTCCACCACCGAGTCCACCAGAAGTTGTGAAAGCGGTTGCTATCTTTCCTTTAACTTTTCCCCAGGCTACTTTTGTACTGTCATCGAAAAACTTTTTCAATTTCCAGCTTAAAACACCACAGTGAGTTGGCGAACCGACTACAATTCCATCGTATTCCAAAAGATCCTGTGGTCTGGCTTCATCAACGCTTTTTATAACAACTTCCACACCATCAACTTCTTCTGCACCAACAGCTACTTCTTCTGCCATTCTTTGCGTATTTCCCGAAATAGAATCATACAAAATCAAAATTTTTTTCATCATACCATCACCTCTGAAGTTTAAAATTCATCAATATAATATTCTACCATCGATGGTAAAATATCTGTAGATTGAGTTCGTTAAAACGAAAGGATGTGGGCTTTTGGAAAGCAAAAAATACATTCTTGGTGATGATGTTGGTACAAACAAAGTCAAAGAAATGATAAAAAAAGAACTTGATGACGAACAATACAAAGCTGTTGTAGAGTCTGAAGGTTATTCGCTGGTAATCGCAGGGCCAGGATCTGGTAAAACTCGTACCATCACTTACAAAATAGCCTACCTGATATCAGCAGGGATAAAACCCTCTGAGATAGCCTTGATGACTTTCACAAGGGCTGCGGCTCGTGAAATGATCGAAAGAGCTCAAAACGTTTGCAAAAGTAATATGAACGATATGACGGCAGGAACTTTTCATCATGTCTGTAATCTACTTTTGAGAAGATATTCAAGAGAACTCGGATACGAATCAAATTTTACGATACTTGATTCTCAGGATTCGCTTGAACTCATAAGGCACGCAAGAAATTTACTGAAATCCCAGATAAATGGTGATGAAAAATTAAAACTTCCTTCACCGAATGTTATTCAGAAGATAATTTCGTATTCTTGTAATACTTTTTCAGATTTAGAAGAGTCAATTGTCAGGTTCAATCCCAAGTTTCTGAGAATAAAGGATCTGATAGAAAAAGTATGGGAAATTTATGTGAATGAGAAACGTGAACAACAAGCGATGGATTACGATGATCTTCTTGTTAATACCTATCATCTTCTGAGAACCAATCAGAGTGTTAGAGAGCGCGAAGCTTCAAGATACAAATGGGTGCTTGTAGATGAATTTCAGGATACGAACATTGTTCAGTTTGAGATAGTCAAATTGTTGTCAAGCGTTCATAAAAATCTTTTTGTTGTTGGTGATGATTCTCAGAGCATATACTCTTTCAGAGGAGCAAGATTTGAAAACGTGTTTGATTTTTCAAAAATACCCGGCAGCAAGATTTTCAAATTACAAACAAATTACAGAAGTACCAGAGACATAGTGGAGTTCATAAACTCGATAATACCATCCAGATCTTTTGAAAAGGAATTAAGAGCAGTTCGGAATAACGGAAAAAAGCCTGTCATTGTAAAAACCTGGGATAGATTGCAGGAGGCTGGATTTGTGTATCAAAGAATAATGGAATTGATTGAAGAAGGATATAACTATTCTGATATAGCTGTTTTATACAGATCCCACTCGCATTCGCTGGAGCTTCAAATGGAACTGTTAAGGCACAACGTTGATTTCAAGATATTTTCAGGTATGAAATTCACTGAAACAGCTCATGTTAAAGACATCATAGCATTTTTGAAGATACTCGTTAATCCAAGAGATAAAGTTTCATGGCTTAGAATATTGCAACTTTTTCCAACCATAGGAAAAACTTATTCAAGTAGAATAGCTGACTTTGTTGTAAATCTTGTTTCTGAGGGTATGGATCCGGTAGAAGCTTTGAAAAGGTTCCCTGAAAATTCCCGAATAAAACTGGATAATGTAATAAATCTTCTCGATACCCTGTACACGATTACAAATCCAGCGGAAGCAATAAATTATTTAAAAGAAAAGTTTTATGACGATTATTTGAGTCTTGAATATCCAGATTATGCTGAAAGACAGATGGACATCGAAAGATTGGCAGATATGGCTGATCTGTATAGAAGCATAAATTCGTTTTTATCTGAACTTTTACTCAGTGAAAGAGTTGATGTTGACAATAAAACTTCGAAAGAGAATTCCATAACCCTAACTACCATACATCAGGCAAAAGGACTTGAATGGCCTGTTGTATTCGTTATATCCGTCAATCCTGGTGATCTACCCAACTATCTGGCAATAAATGAGGGAAACATCGATGAGGAAGAGAGAATCTTTTATGTTGCTGTCACCAGAGCCAAAGATCATCTTTACATCTGTAAGCAAAGACTTGGAACTTCTTTTCCTTTCAGAGGTAACAATATATACATTGGAAATCAGAAATTTGATTTTACGAACAGGATACCCTATGAACTCATTGAAGAATGGGAAGTTGAGTAATTATGAAGAATTTTGAAATCGTCGTTAATACTGAAAATTTTTTCAGACGTCTGGACAAGTTCATACGTAAGAACTATCCACAAATAAAACTCGCAAGTATTTATAAGTTGCTCAGAAAAGGATATATAATGGTAAATGGTGTAAAGGTAAAAGATGGAGCGTTTGAACTCAACATAGGCGATAAAGTGGATATAACTGTTCACAACGGAGCTTTTAGAGAGGAAAATCGAAAATCTCAACCTGTTCCTATGAAGCTAAATATCATATATGAAGATGACAGAATTCTTGCTATAGATAAACCATCGGGTATCGCTGTACATTTGGGAAAAAACGTTAACAAACCAACAATAATAGAAGGATTGATGTTCTACGGTGAGAAGAATAACTTTACACCTTTTGTGGTCCACAGACTTGACAAACACACTTCAGGTATTCTTGTTATTGCAAAAGATAGGGAAACCGCAAGAAAGTTATCCGAGATCTTCAAGAGTAGAAAAGTTGAAAAATACTATCTTACACTTGTAAAAGGTACCATAAAGAGTGATGGAATTATAGATAAACCAATAAACAATTCACAGTCTTTGACTATTTACAAAGTTCTGAAAAACTACAGCATCAGCACATTGCTTGAAGTCAACATAAAGACGGGCAGAAAACATCAAATAAGAAAACACATGTCTTTTATAAACCATCCGGTTGTTGGTGATGACTTATACGGTGATTGGGAATTCAACAAAATTTTCAGAAAAACTTATGGCCTCAGAAGATATTTTTTGCATGCTTATAAATTGATCTTTGAGAATCCTTTCAACAGCAAACCGATTCTACTCGAATCCAAACTTCCTCAAGATCTTGAGGAGGTATTGAAAAGACTTGAAAAAAATATTTGAAACCATTCTTCTGATTTCACTTCTTTATTCATCTGTTTTTTCCGTCAGAATTTCTGTAGAAATTTCTGATAATTTACTGGTGAATAAAAGATCAATTCAGGAATGGGCACAGGAAGATTATCAAAGATTGAAAGATTTGTGGAAAATTGATTTAAGTTTTCCGATGCATATAACGGTAGAAAAACCTTCAGATAAATGGGGGGGAGAGAGTTTTTTAAGTGTAAACTCATACAATATCGTTTTGAGTAGCAGCTCAGAAAGAATTAGAAGAACATTGACACACGAGATGATGCATCTTTTTAATTTCGAATGGGATTTGAAAAACAATGTAAAGACACCTTTATGGATTGTCGAAGGAATTGCCTGCTGGTGGGAAAGCACAATTAATGAACAGAAACGTTCTATATCACCTTTGATTGCCCTTAACAGGGACATGCTCGATGTTGTTAATGTTAAAGAATATCCCCATGGTGAAAAGCTCTTGGCATTTTACAGTGCAGTTGAAGACCTCTTTTTAAAAATAGATAAAACTATCGATCTCAGAAAAAATCTTCCAGTTCTATTTAAAGTGGCGAAAAGCACTGGATGGGAGAGAGCACTTTCAAGCTTTTTAAAAAATGATTTTTCGAGATTTTATGAACGATGGAAGTTCGAAGTACTCTTAATCTCTCTGCTCAAACTTCTTTATTACAACGTTCCATGGTTAATAGTCATAACACTTCTGGTACTGATAGTTTTTATAAGAAGCAGACTACATCGAAATTTTAATGATGATCTTTCAGAACTTGAAAAAATTTACGGTAAAAATTATTGGTTGAACAAGGATAACGAGAAATTTTAATGAAAGGAGGTATACGATGAGAAAGCCACCTTATATTGTAGAATACGAACTGACTACTGAATGCAATCTCAGGTGCAAGCATTGTTATTGCGAAGCCGGTTTAAAAAATAAAAATGAGATGACTTTAGAAGAAATTAAAACTCTGATGCGAGACCTAAAAGATACCGGTGTTGAATTACTTGACTTGATAGGTGGTGAACCTTTACTTCATCCGGCTTTTCTGGATATTATCGCCTTTGGAAAAGAAATTGGTCAAAGGATCATGGTTAACACAAATGGTATACTTGCTACGGAAGATTACGTAAGGAAGATAAAGGAATTCAACGATGAAATTTTAATAGGGGTATCTCTTGATGGACCCGATTCTGAAACTAATGACTTTATAAGAGGAAAAGGGAGTTTTGAAAGGGCTGTCTCCGGTATCAAAAATTTTGTGAAGTACGGATTTGAAGTGATCATTCTAAGCGTAATAAATAAATTGAATTGGAACAAGTTGGAGGAAATGATCAAACTGGCAGAAGTTTTAGGAGTTAAAGGTATGTATCTGGATCGGTTTATACCAGTTGGAAGAGGAGAACTAAATTCTGAATGCTTAAATATTGATTCAGAAGAATGGCTTGAAATTTCAGTTGAAATACAGGAGGTTGTAGAAAAGAATAAAAATAAACTCGATTTTTATATAGAAGAATCTATATCTGGGAAAGTTTGTCCTGCTGGAATAAATCAGGCTTCGATACGTTCTGATGGTACAGTTGTACCGTGCGGACATTTCAGATATACGGAACAACTCCATATGGGCAACTTAAGGGAAAAAAGTTTCAAAGAGATCTGGTATTCGTTTGATCCTTCAAAGTTAGATAACTTTCTGGGAGATTACCAGGGAGGCTGTAAAGCTCTGAAGTTACAAGAAAAAGTGAGAAGTTGAGGTGAAAAGAATGAAAATAAAAATTGTCACTGATTCGACTTGCAATTTACCTCAAGATTTAATCGAAAAACACGACATATCTGTTGTAGATTTGAAAATAATCATTGATGGAAAGGTTTATAGGGATTCTGAATTGAATGTAAATGACGTTGTGGAGGCAATAAAATCTGACAAGGATGTTCGAACTTCTCAACCAGCCGTTGAGGATTTCACTAAAGTTTACGAAGAAGCTTTGAAAAGATACGACCACGTAATTTCTATACATTTATCTTCCAAAACAAGTGGAACAATGAATGCAGCGAACCTCGCGGCAAAGAATTTGAATGCAGAGGATAAAATAACGATTTTCGATAGCAAATTCCTTTCACTCGCACTGGGATTTATAGTCTTGAAAGCGTGTGAGTTGAGCGAAAAATATAACGATGTTGATATCATTATAAATGAACTGGAGAAATACACCGAGACCATTGGAGGTTTCTTTATGGTTGGAAACCTTGATTCTATAATAAAAAGTGGAAGAATAAGCAAATTGAAAGGAAGAATCGCCAACATGTTTGGAGTAACACCAATTTTTACAGTAACTGATGGAGAGCTGGACATAGTTAAAATAACCCTTGGTAGAAAAAGAGGATTCAACGAAATGATAAAAATCGTGAAGGAAAAGAAAAACAAATTGCTCGATAAATTACTTGGGATAGTTTATCTCAATACAGAAGATCTTGTGAAAAAATTCGTTGAAAAATTCGAAGATGAATTGAGATTTTTCAAAGTTCTAACCACTCCTTCTCTTGCCGTACATGCAGGCACAGAACTTTTCGCAGTAATTTTGAGGACCGAGGGATAAAATATGCCGTACATAAGCACAAACGGAAGAAAGTATGTGACGATTTCAGAGATCATAAGTGTAATATCTTCAGGCAATTTCGAAGGTAAAAATTTTGTTGATAACTGTCCTGGCATTTTTTTATTGACCAATGTTTCAAAAAGAAATAGTAAAAGTGGAAATGTATATCTGAATTGTATAGTTAGAGATAAAAAAAGTTCGATGAATTCAAAGGTGTGGGATTGGAAAGGAACAATACCAGAATCGGGTTCTATAGTCATCGCTGATTATTCTTACAGTTCGGATTTTGGCCTTGCACTCGACTATGTAAAAAAAAGTCTGCCGATATCAGAAGCATTCCAACGCGAAAATTTGAAGCCTTTGCTGGATGAACTTGTTCCAAAAGCAGATATCGAATATTTAAAGGCAGAACTTTATAGAATCATCAGCAGTATTTCCAATGAGAAACTTAGAGATTTGTTGAATACAATTTTTGGTGATGAAGAATTTTCAAAGTTGTTCTTTCAATCACCCGCAGCTTCTTTAAATCATCATGTTAGAATTGGAGGACTTTTAGAGCACTCTGTACATCTAGCCCAATTGTGTGACAATGTTGCAGAATTTTTTAAAGATTTCGTTGACAGAGACCTTTTGGTAAGTGGGGCCTTGCTTCATGATATAGGCAAAGCCTATTCTTACAGTTATGAAGATCTATCGTTCGATATTACAGACAAAGGATTGCTCGAAGACCATATAATAATTGGTATAAAACTGCTCACAAAGGCAATACTGAAACTTGAAGGATTTCCAAGAAATCTTGAAGAACTTCTCACACATATACTGGCGAGTCATCATGGTTTTAAAGAGTGGGGTTCGCCGATTACACCAAAAACTCTCGAAGCGATAATAATCCACAATCTTGATAGACTTGAAGCTCAGGTTGATTCCTTTGTTGAAGCTCTGAAAAATACACCTGATAATCAGAACTGGACTGAATATATCTCTATGCTCGGTGGAAGTATGTTTCTGAACAGAAAAACTGAAGAAAGCGAGGAATAAAAATTGCAAAAGATAATTACTCTGATTCTGATTTTTGTTTTTCCAATCTTACTCGTTCAATGTGGTGGTAACATAACATACGAAGCACATTTTAAAAGCTGGGTTTGTCAGTATGAAAATATAGACATAGACGCTTTAAGAAACACTAATTTCGAGATCGTAGTGATTGACTATGCAAATGATTCAAATGAATTCACAAGCGAAGAGATCGAAAGCCTGAAATCTTCTGGAAAAATTGTTTTAGCTTACTTAAACATCGGAAGAGCCGAGGATTGGAGATTTTACTGGGATACACTTGATAAAAACATTGTTAATGAAGAGGACCCTGACTGGCCTGGAGAATATTATGTCGACTTCTGGGACGACAGATGGTGGGAACAGGCTTTGAAACCTTATATAGACAAAATAATCTCTCAGGGATTCAACGGGTTGTTTCTTGATAGGATCGACGCTTTTCAGGATTACGAAAGGCCTGAAGACATGAAAAATCTTGTTTTGAGGATTAAAAATTATATACCCTCTGATATGCTTATTACTGCTTTAAACGCTGAAGATATAATTCAGTATCTAAATCCTCCTGAGGAATATTTGAATGCTATTGATTTTCTGGCTGTTGAATCGCTTTTTTACAAAGGAACTGAGAAAAGAACTTATGCTTATATAAAATACAGAGTGAGCTTCATCAGGATTTTCCAGAACAATGGGATTGAAATTCTTTCTCTTGATTATGTTGACGATGGTACGGGATACACAGGTGAAAACAAAACTAGAATAGACGATTATCTTGAACTCTGTTCATCGAATGGATTCGTTCCGTATGTTGCCAGAAATGATGTGGGACTGAGTCTTATAAACATAATTCCTGGAATTCAAG
>JARRBB010000046.1 GCA_029981435.1 Thermotogaceae bacterium
TCCTGCGTAAATGAATATATAGATCGCAAGCCTTTCGAATATTCCGTCAGAATCATTTGAGTTTTCATCAATAATTTTTACTCCCCTGAAGATCGTACTGACAACAACTGTTGCAATCAGCATTCCCAGCAGATAGAAAGAGAATTCTGGAGTTATATAAGAATTCTTCAATTTGTTCATAAACAAAATATTTAGCAAAATCGCTGAAGCGACTCCTGATAATTCTGAGAGAATCAGACTTTTCTTTTTCAAAAGATCATTGTAAAAATGAAATACTATCAAAGCTATCAAACCGATAACACCATAAACGTTGGTCATAAGTGTATCAAAGGTAAAAGCCAGAAAAATCAATATCACCCAGCTCCAATGTTTAAAAAGATTTTTTCTATCGAAAGTTTTGATCTGATTAGTATTCGCAAATGCATAATCTGCGGTCAAATAAGCAACTATTATGTGTGCTGGAAACACAGATTATTCCTCCTCCACTTTAAATATTTTTTCACCTATTTTTGAGAATCTATCAATCATATTTGTGAAAATGCTCAGATTGAAACTCTTCGATGATACAGCAGTTTTTTCTAACGATAAATAAAGTTTTTCAAGTCTTTCAGTCATTATCTCCATAGACCAATAATTCTTCACATATTCTTTTCCAATAACTGATAAATTATTTAGCAAATCTTCGTCTTTCAGGAGTTTCTCAACCTTTTTCAAAAACTCATACTTGTCAACATCATTTATTAACAGCGCTCCCTGACCGTCCATGAGAACATCTTTTATTCCTTTTTTTGCCACGGCAACAACCGGTGTGCCTGCTGCAAGAGATTCTAATACTACTAACCCCTGGGTTTCTGTCACAGAAGCAAAGACAAACAAATCGGATTGCTTGTAATATTCTATCAAATTATCCCTTTTTATGTATCCTGTAAGAATGATATTTTTCCCAGCCTCTTCATCAGCTATATACTCTTCTATTTTTGGTTTCATAGGGCCATCGCCAACGATAATCAACTTGATTTTCTGGAATTTTTTATGAAGTTCTTTGAAAATTTCCAGTATAAAACCTAAATTTTTTTCTTTCGCAAGTCGTCCAACAAAAAGTAAAATTTTATGATCGGGAGGTATTTCGTGTTTTTTGCGTATGTCAAATTTATCAGGTTTTTCGAAAGATTCAGTATCTATTCCGGTGGGTAAAACAGTTATGGGCCTCTCAACACCATATTTCTGAAGCTCTGTTTTGATCTCAGAAGTCGGAGAAATAACGTGATCAACCTGGTTACAAAACCACGCACTGAATTCTTCAACTGCATCTTTTGGAGGTGTAATTGGCTTAGGTATATAATGTCTGTACTCAACCAGTAATGTATGATAAGTATGCACATGAGGAATACCGAACTTTTTCTGAACTCTCAGAGCAGCAAAACCAAGTGTAAATGGTGCGTGACTATGAATTACATCCGGTTTTATTTCATATATGAAATCGTTTATCATTCTGTTTGAGGGAATAGGTAGTTTGTGCTGTCTTTCTGTGGGAAAAGTTATACCATCTATCAGAAGAACTCTGTCGTCGCTTTCGGGAGCAACAGGCGCTATAACATAAACATCATGTCCACGGTGTTCAAGATATTTCCTGAACAAATGAATTGATGTAGCGACACCGTTTACCTGTGGAATATATGTTTCTGAGAACATAACGATCTTCAATTTTTTTGAGGTATTCACAATCCATCCCTCCACTTTGCCACAAATAGATTTTAGCATATATGATATTATTAATATAGTAAAAATATCTGTGATTGGGGGGATAAAATGAGTGACATGATTTCTTTTACAAAATATGAAAAAGAAATTATTCATCATTACAGAGAAACTTTGATGGAAGCTAAAAGAATCGATGATGTTGCAAATACTTTCATTGATACTGTTTTCAAATTATTTAAAACTATAGTACCTGATTTACCTGATAACTATATTGAATACATAGGCTTTGCACCAGAAGCAAATAAAAAATACATAATTGATAATCCATTAAAAGAGTATCTTGAAGATGTATTTGAAAAAAGCGATTTAGAATCTATCGTTGAAAGATTGGTGGAAATGGCTTACAACAGATACAAACACCTTGTGCATGAAAAGGAACAGAAAAATTACTCCGATGTGTTTTTTAGAAAACAATAATATCCAAACAAGGAGGTAAGGATTTTGAGTTGGGTGTACATAGAAGAACTCAAGGATCATATAGGTGAAGATGTAGAGATAAGAGGATGGCTCTACAACAAAAGATCAAGTGGAAAAATTCATTTTTTACAGCTCAGAGATGGTACAGGATTTGTACAGGGTGTACTGGAAAAAAGCAAGGTTGATGAAAAAATATTTGAGGACGCAAAGAGATTGAAACTTGAATCAAGTATAATAGTTTATGGGAAAGTTAGAGAGGATTCTCGTGCTCCAAGTGGTGTTGAGATAGATATATCAGACTTTAAAATCGTTCAGATTCCAGTGGATGATTATCCAATTGGAAAAAAGGAACATGGAATAGATTTTTTAATGGAACATAGACATCTATGGCTTAGATCAAAAAAACAGTTTCATATTCTACATGTAAGACATGAGATAATAAAAGCTATTCGTGAATTTTACGATTCAAGGCGTTTTGTTTTAATAGACACGCCGATATTCACAGGAGCAATAGGTGAATCTGCAGGTAATCTTTTCCAGGTAGATTATTTTGATTATGGAAAGGCATATTTAACTCAAACTGGCCAGCTTTATCTTGAAGCAGCTTGTATGGCATTTGGAAGGGTTTACAACTTTGGTCCAACTTTTAGAGCAGAAAAGTCCAAAACGAGAAGACACCTCACGGAATTCTGGATGAATGAGGCAGAAGTTGCTTATTATGAACACGAAGACAACATGAAATTGCAAGAAGATCTTGTTTCATATGTTGTTCAGAAAACCCTTGAACGCGCGGAAAAACATTTGATGGCTTTGGAGCGAGATACTTCAAAACTTGAAAAGGTGGAACCACCTTTTCCAAGAATAAGTTATGACGAGGCGATAAAGCTTCTCCAGAAAAAGGGATTCGATATAAAATGGGGCGATGATATCGGTGGAGATGAAGAAACAGCGATCTCCGATGAATTCAATAAGCCAGTTATGGTATACAACTATCCGAGACACATAAAAGCTTTTTACATGCAGCCAGATCCACAAAGACCCGAGGTTGTTTTGTGCGATGATATGCTTGCACCTGAAGGTTACGGTGAAATAATAGGAGCATCTCAGAGAATCCATGATTACAATTTACTCATTGAAAGGATAAAAGAAAACAACCTGCCTCTTGAAGCATACGATTGGTATCTTGATTTGAGAAAGTACGGTTCTGTTCCACACAGTGGCTTTGGTATGGGACTCGAGAGAGTAGTAGCATGGATATGCGGTTTGAAGCATATAAGAGAAGCAATACCTTTTGCACGTACTTTGTATAGGATACACCCATAAGTGAAGGGAGCGTTTATGAAAGAGCAGGATAGATTAGTTTCACCAGAACCTGTAAGAGATGATAGTGTTCTGTTTCAAATAAGACCAGAAACCCTTGAAGAATTTATTGGTCAACCACTTGTGGTGAAAAAATTATCGATAGCCATAGAATCTGCCAGAATAAGAAACGAACATCTTGACCACGTAATATTGGCTGGTCCACCTGGGCTTGGAAAGACAACCCTTGCCTACATAATTGCAAACGAGTTGAATGCAAAGATTCATATAACAAGTGGCCCAGTGATAGAGAAGCAGGGAGATCTTGCGGCTATACTCACTTCTCTTGAAGAAGGAGATGTGCTTTTTATCGACGAAATCCATAGGCTTAATAAAACCATAGAAGAAGTTTTGTATACCGCTATGGAGGATTTTGCTGTAGATATAATGATAGGTAAAGGGCCGAGTGCAAGGTCTATAAGAATTGATCTTGCGCCTTTTACCCTTGTTGGTGCAACTACAAGGATGGGACTTTTAAGTTCACCACTGAGAAACAGGTTTGGTATAAGTTTAGAACTTGATTTTTACAGCGAAGAAGATTTAAAAAAAATTGTTCTAAGATCGGCGAAAATACTAGGTATTGGCCTTGTTGAAGAAGCAGCTCAGGAAATAGCAAAGCGCGCGAGAGGAACTCCAAGAGTCGCCAACAGACTTCTGAAAAGAATCAGAGATTTTGCGACTGTGGAAAGAAAGAAAATCGTAGACCTTGAAACAACAAAGAAAGCTCTTGATATTCTGGAAATTGATGAATATGGTCTGGATCCACTGGACCGAAAAATCCTGAAAGTTCTGATCGAAAATTATGATGGTGGACCTGCTGGGATAAAATCAATTGCTGCCTCGGTAGGAATAGAACATGACACCATAAGCGAAGTATATGAGCCTTATCTGTTAAGAGCAGGTTTTATAATAAGAACTCCAAGAGGAAGAATGGCAACTGAAAAGGCTTATAAACTCTTCAATTTGAAATTCAAAGGCACTCAAGGAGGGCTCTGGGAGTTTAATGAATGATTTGAAAGAGACAATAAGCAAAAATATTGAAAGAGTGCTAGAAAAAATCAAAAAAAGTGCTGAAAAAGTTGGTAGAAATCCAGATGAGATAACTCTGGTTGCAGTCAGCAAAAATATGCCGACTGAAGCTATAAAGATAGCATACGAAGCTGGACTTAGGATCTTTGGTGAAAACAGAGCACAGGAAGCCAGAGAAAAAGTTGAGAGTTTAAAGGATCTTGATATAAAATGGCATTTTATCGGCAGGCTTCAGAGGAACAAGGTTAAGTACGTTGTGAATTTTTCGGAACTTGTACACTCTGTGGATAGTTTTGAATTACTTCTTGAAATTGATAAAAGGGCGAGAAAAATTTCAAAAGTACAGAATATATTGCTCGAAGTTAACATCTCTGGTGAAGAAACCAAAGCTGGTTTAAATCCTGACGCAATCGATGATATCGTTGAAAAAGCACTAAAACTTGAAAATATAAAATTAAGAGGCTTTATGACCATGGCGCCATTTGTTGAAGACCCAGAAGAAGTCAGATGGGTCTTCAAAAGTCTTCGCGAATTAAGAGACAGAATATCACAAAAATATAATCTGAAAAATCTCGAACTTTCGATGGGAATGAGCAACGATTTTGAAGTTGCGATAGAAGAAGGAGCAACGATGGTTAGGATTGGTACAGCGATATTTGGACGGAGGGATGGATGATGTTCGTGCTTTCAAACTTTATAAACGCAGTTGCAACCGTTTTAAGAATCGCCATTGAATTTGAGATTGTTGTCATAATAGTTCACTCTATTCTCAGCTGGTTCCCATTTTTAAGGTATCATCCGATAAATCAATTCTTATCTGTGATTGCCGGTTTGATTTTAAATCCGTTGAAAAGATTTATACCTCCAATTGGACCGTTTGATATAACTCCGTTCATAGCCATTTTATTGTTGATATTCATAGATTCTTTTTTGGTTTCAACGCTTTTCGATATTGCAATAAGATTGCGGTAAAAATCCCGGAGGTGATTTGAATGAAGAAAAAATTTTACGTCACGACCCCTATTTATTACATAAATGCAGAACCCCATATAGGCTCAGCTTACACAACCATCATCGCTGATATAGTCGCTCGATACAAGAGGTTCAGAGGTTACGATGTCTTTTTTCTCACTGGTACGGATGAACATGGCCAGAAGATATTAACAGCAGCACAACAGGCTGGAAAATCACCACAGGAATTTTGTGATGAACTTGCCGAAAAATTCAAAAAACTCTGGCAGGATCTGGAAATAACAAACGATTATTTTATAAGAACTACCGATGAAACACATATGAAAGTTGTTCAAAAATTTGTGAAAAAGATGAAAGAAAATGGAGATGTTTACAAGGGAAAATACGAAGGCTGGTATTGTGTTCCCTGTGAAAGTTTCTGGACTGAAGATGAGCTTGGTGAAAATAAAACCTGTCCTTCATGTGGTAGAGAAGTGAGATGGGTAAGCGAAGAAAATTACTTTTTCAAACTCTCCAAATACAATCAAAAACTTCTGGAATTATTCGAAAAAAATTCAGATTTCGTCGAACCTGATTTCAGAAGAAACGAAATGCTTAGAATACTTGAAAAAGGATTAAAAGATGTTAGTATAACCAGAACATCTTTCAAATGGGGTGTTCCGATGCCTGATGATCCAGAGCACGTTATATATGTCTGGATAGATGCTCTGATAAACTATGTCTCAGCAATTGGTTATACTTGGGATGAAGAAAAGTTCAACTATTACTGGCCTGCGGATCTTCATCTTATCGGTAAAGAAATAAACAGATTCCATTCTCTAATATGGCCGGCAATGCTTATGTCGGTTGGATTACCTCTTCCCAAAAAAATCTATGCTCATGGTTGGTTAACCTTTAATGGTCAAAAAATCTCAAAATCACTCGGTAATGCTATAGATCCGAGAGTTTTGGTTGAAAAGTATGGGTTGGACGCCATCAGGTATTATCTCTTACGAGAAATCAACTTTGGAAAAGATGGAGATTTTTCTGAAGACAGCCTCATTGGAAGAATAAACGCTGATCTTGCAAACGACCTTGGAAATTTGTTGCATCGAACAACTGCTATGATTATACAGAACTTTGACTCTAAAATCCCGAAACCACTGAAAAAAGAGCCCGTAGATAGTCAACTGATATTCGGCTCACTTGAAACCGTACAGAAATTTTTCGAAAATATGGACAATTTAAAGTTCACTCAAGCACTTGAGAATCTGTGGCAGTTCATCGGATT
This sequence comes from Thermotogaceae bacterium, assembly GCA_029981435.1. GTDB lineage: Bacteria > Thermotogota > Thermotogae > B21-G9 > HyVt-16 > HyVt-16. The sequence goes on from JARRBB010000046.1 coordinate 6,809, forward strand.
CTCAAATAAATACATAGATCTCACAGAACCCTGGAAATTATCCAAAAACGGTGATAAAGATAGACTGGCAACAGTGCTTTATAATTTAGCTGAAGCTTTAAGAATAATAGCAACTCTCCTGAAACCAGTGATGCCACGAACTTCCAAAGAAATATATTCTCGCCTTGGAATTGCAGACGAATGGGACAAGGTTTCAGACGAAGCTCTAAAAGAGTGGGGAATGTTGAAATCAGGATTAACAGTAAAGCATGGTGAACCACTTTTTCCACGCATAGATCCTCGAAAATTTGAAAAAGTTACAGTGAGTTCAAAAAAGGAGGTAAAGGAAGTGGCAGAAGAATTGAATATAATAACTATCGATGACTTTGCCAGAGTCGACTTAAGAATAGCGAAAGTTTTAGAGGCAGAAAAAGTTGAAAAATCAGAAAAGCTTTTGAAATTGAAAATCGATCTGGGTGATCTCGGTGAAAGACAGATTGTTGCAGGGATAGCTAAGTACTATAAACCAGAAGAGCTGATTGGAAAACTCATAGTTGTAGTGGCTAATCTCAAACCCGCCAAACTTATGGGGATAGAATCCCAGGGCATGCTACTTGCAGCTAAAGATGGTGAAAAACTGAGTATTCTGACCATTGAAAATCAATTGAAACCTGGTGCGAAAATTTCTTGAAGCTAAAATTAAAGGGCAAGGAGAGATAAAAAATGTCTGAAGAAATACTTAAAAAACCTCTTGAAGATGAAATCGTAGAATCTTACATACTCTATTCGATGAGTGTAATAGTTGGAAGGGCAATACCAGACGTTAGAGACGGGCTAAAGCCAGTCCAGAGAAGAATTTTGTACGGAATGATGGAGCTCGGTTTAAGACATAATTCTGCTTTTAAAAAGAGCGCAAGAATCGTTGGTGAAGTCATGGGTAAGTACCATCCACATGGCGATGCTGCAATATACGATGCACTGGTAAAAATGGCCCAGGATTTTTCCATGAGATATCCTTTGATAGACGGACAAGGTAACTTCGGTTCAATAGATAGAGATCCACCTGCAGCGATGAGATATACGGAAGCTCGTTTGGCAAGAATAGCCGAAGAGATGCTGGAAGACATAGACAAGAATACCGTTGACTTCTTACCAAATTTCGATGAAAGTCTTGAAGAACCTGTTGTTTTGCCTTCTAAAATACCCAATCTTTTGTTGAATGGTTCATCAGGTATAGCAGTTGGTATGAAAACAAACATTCCACCACATAACTTAAAAGAAATAGTGGATGGGTTGACATTTCTAATCGACAATCCAGAATGTAGCGTTGATGATCTCTTGAACCATATCAAAGGGCCTGACTTTCCAACAGGTGGAATAGCGATCGGGAGGAACGGAATATCTTCCATGTATAAAACAGGAAAAGGTTCGTTCAAAATCAGAGGCAAAGCCCAAATAGAAGAGAAAAACAGGAATTTTTCCATCGTAATAACTGAAATTCCTTTCCAAGTAAGTAAAGCAGCTTTGATAGAACAAATTGCTAACTTTGCTAAAAACAGTAAGAAAAATGTTATAAGAAATATCAGAGATGAGTCAGATAAAAGAGGTATAAGAGTTGTGGTAGAACTAACTCGCGATGCACAACCCGAAATAGTTTTGAATCAACTTTACAAGCATACAAGTCTCGAAACCACTTTTGCCGCCCAGTTGCTTGTGATAGATGAATACAGAAAGCCTAAGTTAATGAACCTAAAAGAACTTATGGAAGCTTTTATCAATCACAGATACAATGTGATATTGAGACGGTCTGAATACGAACTTGAAAATGCTTCTAAAAGGGCTCATATAATAGAGGGATTGATTAGAGCCAGTAGAAGTATAGATACAGTGGTTGATTTAATAAGACATTCTAAGGATACAAATGAAGCGATCAGCGAATTGAAAGAAGTTATAGGCGTTACAGAAGAGCAAGCTAAAGCAATTTTAGACATGCGTCTTGGCAGATTGACTTCTCTCGAAACTGAAAAATTATTACAGGAACATTCAGAACTCACGAAAATCATTTCGAATTTAAAAGAGTTAATATCAAATGAAAGAAAAATATACGAAAAAATAAAAGAAGAACTCGAAGAACTGAAAAAGAAATACGGTGATGAGCGAAGGACAAAAATAGAACTTGTTGAACCAACAGGTTTCTCGATAGAAGATTTGATAAGTGATGATGAAATAATAATTATGATAACACACCAGGGTTATATAAGTGCTTCAACACTTCAGGAATACAGAAGACAGTACAGAGGTGGAAAAGGGGTTCTTGGAATGAAAACACGCGAAGATGATTTTGTAGAACATATAATATCCACAACAAAAATGAACAAAACGATGATCGTTACATCATTGGGCCGAGCATACGTATTGAACAATTACGAAATAGATGAAACATCACGAGGAGCAAAGGGTAAACATATATTGAGTTACCTAAAAGCTCGTCAAGATGAGAAAGTTAAAGTGGTTATAGACATAGGTAAAGAATTCGATGAGAAGCATCATCTCTTTCTGATTACAAAAATGGGAAAAATTAAAAGGGTTCCAATAATCGAATTCGAAAACGCCAGAACTTCGGGTGTGATTGCAATAGGTCTACAGGAAAACGACGAAGTTGTAGACGCAAGTATAGTCGATATAACTCAAGAACACACCGTTGTGGTTTCAACAAGAAACGGTATGTGTATAAGATTTTCGATAAGTGATGTTAGACCGATGGGTAGAGGAGCAATGGGAGTAAATGCAATATATTTAAAAGAGGGTGACGAAGTTGTTTCGATGACTATAGTACCAAACAATAACGACGAAATAACCCTTCTAACAATTTGTGCGGCTGGTTTTGGTAAAAGAACAGCTCTGAAAGATTATCGGATTCAGAATCGTGGTGGGACAGGACTTAAGAACATTTCAAATCTCAACAGAACCGGTCATGTCATAGCTGTTTTAGGAGTTAAAGACGAAGATGAAATAATGGCTGTAACTGAAAATGGCTATACTATAAGATTCAAAGCTGATAGTGTCAGAACTATGGGAAGAGTGACGAGTGGTGTGAAAATAATAAATCTTGGTGAAGGTGATAAAGTATCCTCTGCAACCATAGTGAGGGAATAAAAATATGGGCTTCAAGGAAGTTAACCACACAGCAGATCTGGCATTTGAAGTCTGGGGACGAAACGAAGAAGAACTTCTAAACAGTACAATAGAACTTTTAAAGGTTTTATTTGGAATAAAATCTTTAGAGAGAGAGACAGTTAAACATGAGATCTTTAATTATGAATTTATTGAAGACCTCATATTTGAAGCAGTTAACGAATTTATTTATCTTTTTGAAAAGCATGACTTATTTCCCAAAAAATTGAAGTTTGATTCAAAACATAAAAAACTCGAGGTAGAGTTTTCAAAAGTGGTTGAAAAAAGTGAGGATGAATTTACCGAACTGAAGGCATTGACTTATCACAGATTAAAAATAAACAGGTCCGAAGGCGTGCTTCGGACCTATTTGATTTTTGATGTTTGAAAAGAGCTTTTCGCATATCCAAGTTTTTCAGAAATTTTTCTTGCACATTCCATAACATGTTTTGAATTCTCTTTAATCCAGTCATCTGTTATTTTATTTGCTGAACCAGAAACACTTACAGCAGCAATAGGTTTACCTTCATGATTGAAAACAGGTGCCCCGATACATTTTATACCATATTCGTTTTCTTCATTGTCTATTGAATAGCCTCTTGCTCTTATTTTTGAAAGCTCTTTCAAAAATTCATTGCGTTCAGTTATGGTGTTCTTTGTTCTTTTTTCTAGCTTTACTTTTTTCAAATACTCTTCAAGTTCTTCTTCACTTAGAAAAGCCAGTATTGCTTTTCCAAATCCTGTCGAATAAAGTGGCATTCGCATGCCGATTTTAGATATCATAGGTAAACTCTCTGCACTTTCCATTTTCTCTATGTATATTCCCCAGATCCCTTCTTTCAGTACCAAATGAACGGTCTGGTTAGTCTTGACCATCAACTCAACAAGATGAGAATGTGCTATGTCTCTAAGATTTATACGTTTCAATATTATGCTTCCATATTCAACCAGCTTAAAACCTGGGATATAACTCTTATCCGGATTTTTTATAACTATCCCATAATCTTCAAGTATTTTCATATACTTGTATGCATTCGATGAACTCATACCAAACCTTTTTGCTATCTCTCCGACCGTTACCTTGGTGGGATTCTTTACGATATAATCCACCATTTCAAGTATCTTTTTGGGGCTTTCCAAAACAATCAGCTCCTGATTTTGAATTTATTTACCATTCGGCAAAAGATCCATCTTCATGTTCCCAAACAGGATTAGACCAGTCAACAAATCTCGAACTGAGTTCTTTAACAACTTCTTCATCAATCTCTACACCGAGTCCCGGATTTTCTGGTGGTTTCACAAATCCATCTTCAATCTTAAATACTTCCGGGTTTTTCAAATATGTCGTCAGCTCAAGACCTTCATTGTAGTGAATTCCCAGGCTGGTTTCCTGAATTAAGAAGTTGTAATTCACCGTTGCAAGGTTTATAGCGGTCGCCAGTGCAATTGGGCCAAGGGGACAATGATAGGCCATCAGTCCACCATAAGTTTCCGCATAGGTAGAAATTTTCATGCATTCAGTTATACCACCTGCATGTGAAATATCCGGCTGCAAGATATCCACAAGTCCGTTTTCCAAATAAGGTCTGAAGTCCCAACGATTGAAAAGTCTTTCACCAAGGGCAATAGGTATGGTAGTGTGAGCACGAATTTTCTTGATTTCCCATATATACCCTGGAGGCACAGGTTCTTCGATAAACAGTGGATCAATATCTTCAAGCATTTTTGCAAGTTTTGGTGCAAGGGCAGGACTAACCCTTCCGTGAAAATCAATTGCTATTTGAAAATTCCATCCAACTGCTTCTCGAACCTTTTCTATTTTCTTCACAACTTCTTTGAGTTTTTCAGGGGTTTCAACGAATTCAAGCTTTCCAGCTACGTTCATTTTCAAAGCTTTGAACCCCTGCTCAATGCCTTTTTTTGCTCCTGCAACGGCGGTCTCTGGATCTGGTTCGTCTCCTCCTACCCAGCGATAAACTTTTATTTTATCTCTTACCTTTCCTCCAAGGAGTTCATAAACCGGTGCATTAAGTATCTTTCCTTTAATATCCCAGAGAGCTTGATCTATTCCAGAAAGTGCACTCATCAATACTGGACCGTTTCTGTAAAAACCACCTTTATGAAGTATTTGCCACAGTTTATTTATTTCTGAAACATCTTTTCCCAACAGATACTTTTCTATAAGCTCCGAAGTAGCAGCTCTAAGTGTTGGAATACGTCCTTCTAAAACTGGCTCCCCCCAGCCTGTTAATCCATTATCACATTCAAGCTTTAAAAACATCCATCTTGGTGGCACTGGATAAAGGTTGTAACTCACTATTTTAGGCATCTTAATTCCTCCTTCTATTTTATAGCGCCAGCTGTTAAACCTCTAACTACAAACCTTTGAAGACCAAGATAAAGAATAACAGGTGGTAACAGTGAGATAACAACACCTGCCATCAATTTCCCCCAGTCGACATAATCACCTATGACCATCGTTCGCATTGCAACCGGAAGCGTAAATTTCTCATAGGAGTCAAGTACAATCATTGAGAAAAGTAATTCGCTCCATGATAACGTGAACGAGAATATCGTTGCGCTGACAACTCCTGGAGCTGCGGAAGGTAGAACTATTTTAAAAAGTGTTTTGATACGTGTTAATCCATCGATCATGGCAGCTTCTTCTATTTCCTTTGGCAGATCCATAAAATAACCTCTCAACGTCCATGTACAGTAAGGTACAACAATTATAAGGTGAAGCAACACCACTCCAGGAAGTGTATTATGCAATTTAATCCAGTGCAAAAAACTGTACAGAGCTATTATCAGTATAAACGGTGGAAAAACGTACGAAAACAGAACAAATCCTGAGAATAATTCCTTTCTTTTTATGTTTATCCTTGCAAGCCCATAGCCCGCAAATATGCTTATCAGGACACTTATAAATGTTGTTGCACCTGAAACAATCAAGCTGTTTTTAAGTGGCACAAGAAAACTGACACTCTCAAAACCACCCCAGTTCTTTGAGAAAATTAAAGAAGCGAAGTTTTTCAGGGTTATATCTGAAGGTATTATTCTTTTCATAAATAGGTCTCTTGAAGGCCTGAACGCTATTGTAAAAGTCCAGTAAAGAGGCAAAGTTACGAATATTATTAAAAAGACGATTGTTGCAATCGAAAGTATCTTCCAAAGCACACTTTTTTTCATCATCTTTCACCTTCTCTTGGAGTAAGTTTGATAAGAGAAATTATAAGGGCTATGAATATTGGTAATGATAGCATCGCTAACGCCGTTGCCTGACCGAGATCATACTGACGGAATGCCTTTACATAAGTAAGTATTGGTATAACCTGAGACGCAGTACCGGGGCCTCCACCTGTCATTAAAAATATGACATCGAATTCGGAGATAGTCCAGATAGTAGAAAGAGCCGTAGCGATTAAAATTACATTTTTCAATAGAGGCATTGTTATGTGCCGGAAAATCTGTAATCGATTCGCACCGTCAACTGTCGCTGCTTCATAGATCTCACTTGGAATCGCCTGCAGACCTGCGAGAATACTAACCATGAAAAAAGGGAAGCCTTTCCAGACGTTGACAAAAATCATAGTAGGCATAACAAATTTTGGGCCAAACCAGTAAGGGCTGACTATTCCAAGCTGTCTCAACATCAAATCCAAACCACCACTTTGTCTGAAAAACCAGAGAAAAATTATTGCTGTTGCAAATCGTGGAATGGTCCATGGAATGAACAGCCAGGTCCTTATGATGTTCCTTCCTTTGAAATTCTGATTCAAAATCAGTGCTGCGACTAAACCTAAGAGTAATTTGAAAAAGATAGACGTACCTGTAAAATAGATACTTTTCCACAGCGCATCAAAAAAATCTCCGTTTTTGATCAAATCGATATAATTTTTCAGCCCAACGAAAGTCGCTTCTCCACCTATCTGCTTTGACTGAAAACTTATGTATCCCGTCCATAGAAGGGGAAAAATTATCAAAACTCCAACTATTACAATTACTGGAAGGAGATAAAAGTACCCAAAAATTTTTTTCATCATTTTCCTCCCTTCAATTCGTTACAAAAAATGGGGGAACGAGTCCCCCATTTCGATGAAGTCAGTACAAATTTTTATTCTCCATAAGTTTTTGCAAGCAATTCGTTTATCGCATCTGCTATCTCCTTAGCTACATCTTTTGGATCGGCATTTTCAGTGATTATTTTTACAACTTTTTCAGGTATTAATAGTGAACCTTCAACCTGTTCTGCCACACTTGTTGGTTCACCAAGAGGATAACTCATTGCCCAGACGGCTTTTAACGAATTCATGGCGTTCATCGGGTCCACAGCAAACATGCTCCATTTACCTTCTCTCCATTGCTGGGAAATCACTTTACCCTGACTTTGGAATATAGGAAGTCCGTAAAGCTGGGCCTTTTCACACATATTTATTCTGTAATTTTCTTTATCACTCAAAATGTAGTAAATCAAATCCTTTCCAAGTTCTTCTTTTTCTTTATCAGCATTCTTAAAGACAAATACTGATTTCAGTCCTGTATCAATTACAACATCCCTCAGGAATATCTCTTTTGTCACTTCTGCCAAAGGATTTCCTTCTTGTACCATTCTGTAGTATATACTGAGACCGTTTATCGTAAACGCAACTCTACCTTCCATGAAAGCAAGATTGTTTCCAAAGTCTGTCCATTCGATTGCATCTGGTGGAATAACCTTTTCGTCGTAGAGTTGCTTTATAAGTTTGAGAGCATTCCATGTTGGTTGTGTGTTGAAAATATCTGCACCATGTGGACTCTTTTCAGATATCAATCCACCACCCATAGCATATACCAGCGCAAGGATATTATCATTAGCGTCATAACATTTCCCAAGAGTTAAACCCCAACCGTAAACATCTGGTGGATTGTTAACCTTTCTTGCTGCATCTATTAACCAGGCATAAGTTGGTTTTTCTGGAATTTCAATACCAGCTTTTTGCAAAAGGTCATATCTCACTTCCACCGTTCTTGGTTCTATAAAAAGAGGTATTCCATAATAATGAGTTTCACCATTTTTATCTGTTACCTTAACATAATTTAATACGTTTGGATAGAAATCGTCTTTACCAAGCTTCTCTATCACATCATCAAGTGGTACCAGCAAACCTCTTTCAGCAGCCAGAACCACACCCGCAGCACCCTGTAATACTACATCAGGAGTTTGTCCAGCTTCAATTGCTGCGAGTATTTTTTCAGTATAAATCTCTTTGGGGAACAGTGAAATCCCTACTGATACTCCATTTTTGCTTCCCCATTCTTTCACTTTTTGTGCTAACCAGTTGTTTTGAGCATCAACGAACGTCGTTGCAATCCAAACCTCGAGAGTTTTTGCAAGACCTATGCTCAGCGCTAAAACCAACAAAAGAACAAAAACTAAGAGCTTCCTGTACATCCGAATCCCCCCTTT
>JARRBB010000047.1 GCA_029981435.1 Thermotogaceae bacterium
TCTGATATCGAAATCAGCTGTTGTAAGGCCATATGGTGGTTTTCCAATATTTGCGGCCATAGAAATCGCTTTTAGGAAAACTTCAACACCTGTAACTGCTGAACCTATGAGGATACAAACACCATCTTTGAGTTTAGAAACACTCTCAGCCATTATCAAAAAATCTCTTGTTGAACATGCACCAACAGCAGCGCCATCAAAGGATGGATGCATTTGATTTATGTCTGTCCCTATACCAATATGGACCGTTAACGGAACACCGTGCTTATAGGCATTATAAATCACCGATTTATCTCTATATGGAAATTCTATACTTTCAAAACCTTGAAGCTCATTTAAAAGAAGCCTTCCCAAAGTTTCGCCATACCCAAGCTTAAGCTTATTTCCTTTTATAATCGACTTGTTAAGTATCTCACCCGTTTCTTTTGCAAAACCAAATTTTCCTTCAGAAAGGGCATTTGGAATACTCTCAGAGGTCATTCCGGCGAAAGCGAGTTCAAAATCATGAATCGTGAATGCACCGTTAACACCTATATGATCCACAAGATCATTTTCCATGAGCCATATCAAAAAAGTTCCAAGACCATTTTTAATTATATGAGCTCCCGAAATTATTATAACCTTTTTATTGTTTCTCTTTGCTTTCAAAATAGCTTTCGCTAATTCTTGTATATTTGAGGTAACTTGCGGATCTAAATCCGAAAAATCATTGGTTATTTCTTCAAAATTCTTTAAATCATTTATCTTCACCTTAGAAGGTCGAGAAAACAATGAATATGTTTCTATTTTAGAAACATCGAATATTCGATACTTCCCAGAATATTCCACCATTTTTATCCACCTCTAAAACATATTTTCTTCTATCAGTTCTGCGAGGATATGCCCCAAGGTTATATGAGTTTCTTGAATCCTTGGAGTATCTTCACTTGGAGCGATGAAAGTGTAATCACAGTATTCTTTCATATTTTCACCCTTAGCACCTGTGAAACCAACCGTCAACATACCGGTGTTTTTAGCATATTTCAATGCCCTCAAAACATTTTCAGACCTTCCACTGGTACTTATACCGATAACAACATCATTTTTATTCCCAAGAGCCTTTAATTGTCTCAAAAAAACATCTGCAAATTCAATATCGTTGGAAATCTCTGTTAGAAGCGCTCCATCAGTTGTCAAAGCGATCGCTGGTATTGGTTCTCTGTTTTTGTAAAAACGCCCAACAAGCTCCAATGCTATATGCTGAGAATCACATGCACTACCACCATTTCCAAACAAAATCAGTTTTCCACCATTTTTTAGCCTTTCACAACATTCGTTTACAAGATTCACTATCTCGTCTGCATACTTTTCAACAAATTTTATCTTAATTTCTGCACTGGTTTTAAAAACCTCAAATATTCTGTCTTTCAAATCTATCACCTCTTCTTTCAATATAAACAAATCCGACACTTGTTTTTTCTTTTTTTTACAGTCCGTAGTTCTTCAATTTCATTCACAGCTTTCTCCTTTTGGTAGTAAGAGTAAATACTTGTTGCTACTGAAAAAACTTCTCAATTTTTCTTGCAAGATTTTTGAAACACGATTTAATTTTCCTGAAGAAATACTATCATTCAAAATCTCATCATAAAATTTTTTCAGAATATCAGGATACAGAAAAGTCATATCAGGGCCGTCAAGAGTTTTTAGATTAAGATCTTTAAATTTTAAAGAATTATAGTTCACGGAAGGTATCAAACCTGACTTTTCCAAGTACGAGGTTGAATATTTGGAACAACTCAACCAGCCTGCCAATAGGAAAGCCTCTACAGGATTGGTACTGTTTCGCGGTATAGAAAGGGTGATTGTATCAAGGTCAAAAACTTTAGAACTTCTATTGGATAAAGGAGGTACATTCGCGAATTTAAAACCATTTAAGCACCGAGCAAACCAATGAGGAGCTATCATGAAGACAAACTCGCTGGACCTTTCGAGCATCTTATCAAAACTTAAAAATTCTAAAGCTTCTTGGCTGTAAAGACTTTTGAACTCTTCAAACAATCTATTTAAAGACTCAACATCGAAATTGAAATAATAATTCATATTTTGCTGTGAATACGATAAAACTCTTTCGCCGTTTCTCCACGAAAAACCTATCAAAAATGAAGGATCATTCGAAATAGCGAGTAATTTTTTATCAGAAGAATCCTTTGAGAATCTCTCCGAAATTTTTTCGAAATCATTCCAGTCTTTTGGAACGCTTAAATTGTTTTTTTTCAAAAATTTTTCGTCGTAGAATAAAACAGCTGGCCCAAGGATATAAGGCAATCCGTAAACCTGTAACTTTGGTTCTGTAGGTATCTTAGCACAGGAGTAACAATCCGGTCCTCCTATTATAGGGACTACTTCAATACGTCCTGCTGCATTCCAGAGCCATTCTTTGAACATTTCCTTATAGTAAAGATCTGCCCCCATTTTTGACAAGTTCATGAGTTGCTTTTGATTTGCGTAATAATTCAATAGAGGCAATTCTACAAATACAAGATCCGGACATTTATCCGGATCTTGTATTGATTCACTCAATTTGGAATAATAATCGCTATATTTTATTTGTATCCACTCAACTTCAATATTTCTATATTTCCTCTTAAACTCTTTCAAAACATCCTTGGGTTCTGAAAACCAAGATAAAACCTTCAGGGTAACGTCTTTATTATTTCTGTATGGTGGTAAGAAATCCTTTGAAAAACTTACAAAACTCTGAAAAAGAATAACAAGACAAAGGCTTAATATAACGATGTTTTTTTTATTCTTCCTCATATTTCTTACCCTCGTACTTAAAACACATTACTTCTCTTCCATCATTTGTTTTTATAACTTTAGGACGCGATTTCTTACATATATCCTTGGTGTATGGACAACGAAGGGCGAATTTACACCCAGTTGACTCATATTCCTTCACTTCTATTCCAGAGAGTTTTATATCTTCTTGCCATTTTTTATCCACTCTTGGTATAGACGACATAAGAAGTTCAGTGTACGGGTGAAGAGGCTGAGTTAAGACCAAATCTGAAGGACCGTATTCTATAATGTTTCCTCTAAACATTATCGCTATGAAGTCACTCACATAATAAGCTGTTGAAAGGTCATGAGTTATATACAAACAACTGACATTGTAATCGTCTTTTAAGGTTTTAAAAAGATTCATTATGTTCATTCTTATTGAGGCATCAACCATGCTTACAGGCTCATCAGCTATCAAAAGTTTTGGTCTTGGCATCAGAGCCCTTGCGACAGAAACTCTCTGAAGTTCACCACCAGAAAATTGCTTAGGGTATCTTCCAACTACTTTTTCAAAACTTAGCCCAACTGCTTCAAGAACCTCTGCAATCATTTTGTTAGCTTCTTCTTTACTTTTTGCGCCACAAATACTATAGGCAGTATCATAAAGGTAACTGCTCACTCTCCTCAAATTGTTGAAGGCAGCAAATGGATTCTGGAAAATTGGCTGTACAATCTTTCTGTATTCCAACAATTCATCAGCTTTCTTAAGTTGAGTTATATCTCTATTGTTCAGTAAGATCTGGCCCTCTGATGGTTCTATGAGTCTCAGTATCATCCTGGCAAGAGTCGTTTTTCCACTTCCAGATTCTCCAACGATACTGACTATAACTGGTTTTTCAGAATCGATACTGAGGCTCACATTGTCTACCGCTCGTAATTCTGTTCCTAAAATTAATCCACCTATTTTAAAAATTTTGGATACATTTTTTAGCTCAAGTAATTTTCCACTACTCTGCATCTTCTTTCACCCTTTTTCCATTTTTTTGAAATAAATGGCAAGCAACAAAATGACCTTTTGAGATCTCTACCATTTCGGGAATTTTTTCCTCACAAATCTTCATTTTCGATGGACATCTTGGATTAAATCGACAGCCTTCCGGTGGATTAAGCAGATTTGGTGGGCTACCTTCAATGCCACTTCGCTGTTCTCTATCTCCTATTCTTGGAAGAGAATTAATTAACAACCGTGTATATGGATGATAAGGGTTGTTGAAAATTTCATCTGTTGGCCCAATTTCAGCGATTTTTCCAGCGTACATTATTACTATTTTATGAGTTATTTGATAGTGAACTCCCATATCGTGTGATACTATTATCAAAGAGTTTTTCAATTCTTTCTGGATATCTCTCAGCATTTGTAGAATACCTCTCTGAACAACAACATCCAGTGCTGTGGTTGGTTCATCAGCAAGTACTATACGTGGCTTTAAAAATGTTGCCATAGCAATTATCACTCTTTGTTGCATTCCACCACTTAATTGGTGTGGAAAGGAATCGAGCACATCAGGAGGAAGTCCAAGGCTTTTGAGATATTCTTTCACTTCGTCCATTGCTTCTTTTTCTTTTACGTTGTGCTCTCTTTTCACACTTTCCAGAAATTGCTTTTTTATTCTCGTCACAGGATTGAGTACATGCAAAGAAGCTTGAGGTACATAAGAAATATACTTCCATCTAACTTTTCTCAATTCTTCTTTTTCAACAAACAACATATTCAATTTGTTTCCATTGGTTAACAAATTTATCTCACCTGAAATCGCTTTCATAGGATATTTTATGAAGCCATATATAGATTTTATTAAGGTCGATTTTCCACAACCTGATTCACCCGCAAGTCCCACTATTTCTCCTTCATTTATATCGAAATTAACATTATCCACTGCTTTTACATATCCTGCAAGAGTAGCATAATAAATCTGAGCATGATTTATTTCCAACAATTTTTCTGCCATTTTATGACCTCCTAGAAGCTAAATGTTCTTGAAGACCTTTTGAAGTCAAGAAAAGACTCACAAAAAGTATTATCATAGCAACAACAGGTGATGCGATCCACCACCACAATCCTCTAAATATAGCCTGATATTGCATCGCCCAATAAATACCTGTTCCAAGAGTTGCTTCTTCAAGAGCTGATAATCCCAATACAGCGAGTGTTGCTTCCTGCCCTATCGCTACCAGAATAGCATTTATGAAATTAGCTATGGTCCATGGAATAACGTGTGGAAAAATCTCAAAAAATAGAATTTTATATGGTTTTTCCCCCGAAAAGAAGGCCATACTGATGTAATCTCTTTCTCTCAAGCTCAACGCCATTGCCCTAACTTGACGTGCTGGCCATGCCCAGCTGAATATAGATATTATCAACCCAAGAACCATTATTGAGGCTCTACCTTTAAAAAGAAAAGCCAGTAATATCAATATAGGAAGTGATGGAACAGCGATAAATGTATCTGTTATAGCCATTAAAATTCTATCGATCACACCACCTGAAAATCCAGCTGTTATACCCACAGTAACACCAACAGCTCCTCCCACTATAGCAGCAACCAATCCTATCATCAATGAGTTTTTAATACCTTCAGCTAAAAACCAGAACACATCCCTTCCAAGAGAAGTTGTTCCAAGAGGATGCTTTAAAGAAGGGGGCAACTCTTCAGGGACAGTTCCCCAACTCCTTGGATCATAAGGAGAAAAATTTGAAATAATGAATCCCAAAACTATGAAAACCATCAACAAAGTAAATCCGACTACGAATCGTTTATTATCCCATATAGAAACAACTATTTTTTTCTTTTTTGATTTAGATTTCATATCCCCGACCTCCTAAATCATCTATACCTGACTCTTGGATCTATGAATGGATATAATATATCAACAACCAGACATGCGGTCGCTACGGCAAAAACAGAAATGGTTATGATTCCCATCATTAAGTTAAAGTCTGCACTTGTTATCGCTCTATACAAAAGCATTCCAATACCTGGATATGAAAACATTATTTCCGTTATTAGAGCCCCGTTGAAAATTGTTCCCATTGAAAGAGCCAACGCGGTTATTTGAGGAAGCATGGCATTCTTCATTACATATCTGAACATTATTTCATTTTCAGTCAATCCTTTTATTTCAGCGAATGAGACAAATTCTTCCTCAGCAACGTCTCTTGAAAGGGCGTCCATACTCAAAAACCACCAGCCAAATCCCACGATTACAAGTGAGAGTGCAGGAAGAAAAGCGGTTTTCAAGGCATCTTTTATAAAAGTCCAGTTAAATGACGGTTTCACACCTATAGACGCTCCACCAGCTGACATGGGAAAAATCGGGAAGATATAACTTAGAAGAAGGATCAAAGTTAAAGCAACTATATAATAAGGAATAGGTCTTATAATCATTGCGATATTTTCTAATACCTTTGAATACCATCTGTCTTTTTTAAAACCTGTTATAGCTCCTATTATATTCCCAAGAAACCATGAAATAACGGTCGTTAATGATAAAAGCCATATTGTCCATGGCAAAGATTCTCTTATCAATTTATTTACCGATGTTGGAAACATTGCGTATGAAGGTCCGAAATCTCCACCCAACAAGATTCTTTTCCAAAAATTTGCATATTGCTCAAGCACACTTCCTTCCAAACCAAAGGTTTCTTTCAAAGATTTCTGCATAGCTTCAAGTGCAGTTGCATCCATGTAATTTCCCTGGGCAGTCAATCTACCTATCAATGCTGCAACAGGATCAATGGGTGAAAAGCGAGGAATTAAAAAGACGAAGGTCATACTGACGAATATAACTACAAAATACGTTACTATTCTTGATACTAGGTAGTTAGTAAAACGCATGATATTCCTCCTTTTAATTCACTGGGAATCCCATATGGGATTCCCAGTGAAAAATACTATTAGTATTGTAAGATTATTTTCTTCCAGTAGGTTTCAGATGCGGGAGTATGAGTTTAAAGTTACCCCACCACCATGTTGGTGCCATGTATTGATTGTCAAATGTTGGCCAACCTTCCCAGTAGTATGTATCAACCGGAACGATCTTCGTAGTTCCAACGATAGGTGTGAATGGCTGTTCTTCGATAAGTATCTTAAGCATTTCTCTACCAATTTCTACAACTTTGGGATCTGTTGGCTGATATTTTTCCATTTCATCGGCCAGTCTACTGTATTCATCATTTACCCATCTCTGGACGTTACTGGTTGTAACTTCGCCTATAGGTTTAACCCATCTCTTGTGGAAACCATTACCTATACTTGACCAGAAATCAGCAATAGCCCCACATCCGGGCCAACCTGTACTAACTTCAAAATCACCTGTCTGATGCATAGCAGTGAATGCTGAAGCTTCTACTAACTGTGCATTAGCATCTATACCAAATCTTCTCCATTGATCTGCTACTATCAAGGCTATTCTTGTACTATCATTGAATGCTCCATGACCGACTATAGTTATTCTCCAGGGTTCACCGTTTGGCAAATACCATTTTCCATCTTTCTTTGTGAATCCCTGAGATTTGAGCAATTTTTCTGCTTCTACTGGATCATACTTCCACCAGCCATAACCAAACATATCCTTTGCACTTTCAGGATCCGTTGGTATATCATACTTTGGAGCGTATTCTTTGGCAGTCTTAACAGGAATTTCTGGATCAAATGGTTTATATCCATCAGGTAAACTGAATTCCCTTATCCAGGAATCAAGCGGATCAAAATATGGTTCTTTGTAAGCGGTTAATGGTGGTATATGATACGGTGAATACTTTACTGTTCCTCCAAAACCTCTCTTGTTAACTTCCACTGCATCAATGGCAAGGATCAATGCCCACCTTACTAATTTGTTATCAAATGGTGGTTTTGCACAATTAAAGGTTATACCCTTTGCACACGGATCCTCTGGCCAACCCCATGGAAAACTCTTGTACCATGCCATTGCATATTTATCTCTTCTTCTGAGTGCATCCCAACCTTCTGGGGTTAATGCAACAAGTTGATCAAGATTGTGTTGTGCAGCAGCTATGATTCTCTTCTCTTCAGTTCCATAGGTATAGTAAAGGATATACTTTGGAGTTGGTTCACCAACAGTTTTACCTAATCCACTTCTATCCCAGTCTTTTCTCTTTTCGTACAGGAACCAGTAACCACTTGGGTCATAATCTTTCAATACATATGGTCCGGTGAAAACAGGAGGATTATTTTCAAACTTGGCATAATCGTCGACTTTTTCCCAGATGTGTTTTGGTACCACTTTGAATTGTGGACCCCAAACGACACTCGCAAACAATGTAATTAATTTTGCGTAAGGTCTTTTAAGCTCAATGTACACCGTGTATTTGTCTTCAGCCTTTGCTTCTTTTATTAAGCCGTGCCAGAAAGTATAAATTGGTATCTCTTCATGAGTGGCAAGCATCATGATACTGAATGCAACATCTTCAGCTGTGAATTCTACACCATCACTCCAGTAGATTCCTTCTTTCAATCTTATTCTCCATTTTGTATAGGTGTCATCCAATGCTTCTGGAAAACCTTCAGCCAGAAGTGGTACCCATTTTCCTGTTTGAGAATTGATTTCCCACATGTACTCCATAACTACAGTGTGAAGTCCTGCATCTCCCCGCCATCCAGGAGCATAAGGATTCCAGAGATTAGGATTTCCAACCCTTCCACCATCGATATCACATATCAGTGTTTCAGAACGTGAAATCCCTGCTGGTAACTGAATAGCGAAAATCAACGAAAAACTCAAAACTAACAAAGTCATTAACATGAAAACTTTTTTCATAAAAACTTCCCCCCTTCTTAAGATGTGGTAAATTTATAATTCTAAAATCAATTTTTTTAAGTACATTCCTATAGCATACGCACCTGCACCGAGCGGCATAGCTAAATCACCTAACTGTGAAAATTTAATGTTGATCTCCTGATTTGAAAATTCATATCTTTTTATAATTTCTCTTATATTGTTAAGAAAAAAATCACCGAATACCCTATAATCTCCACCTATAAACACATCCGAAATTCCTGTTATGTGTATTATTGAGATTATTAATCCGCCAAGATTTTCGGCTACTTCTCTTAAAAGTGAAGCGATTTCTTTATTTTTACTGTACTCTATTTCCAGATAGTCCAGATCTTCTATTTTACTGTCGATTTTTTTAGCTTTCTCGAGCAGTTTATCTTTACCATAAAGATTTTCAAAGTATTCAAACTCTCCACCTTTTTTTATCAAAACGTGTCCTATTTCACCTGAATATCCAAGTTTGCCATGATAAAGTTGATTGTTTATAATTATTCCTGCACCTATTCCTTCAGAAGTGTAAATATATATGAAATCTTCCAAATTTCTGCCCTCACCGTAACATTTCTCACCCCAAGCAGCTAAATCTGCATCATTCCCTATCCAAGTATCGATTCCATACCTACTTTCGAGCAATTCAACTAATTTTACATTTGAAAATCCGGGAAATTTTGGTGGATTTATCACAATACCGTTTTCCACATCGAGAGGTCCTGGAACACCAACACCTATTGCTTTAACGTTGAGGGAATTTCTGGAAGCTAAATTCATGAGTTTATCAATTACACTGTACAAAACTTCAAGAACGTCTTCATCCTTTTTAAACCTTCTCAACTCACTATCAATAAGTTTTCCTTTGGAATCGATTAAACAGCCCTCTATTTGAGAACGTGAAACAGCTACACCAACCACATACATGAACGATGGAACTATATCAAGTAAAACGCGCTTCCTTCCAACGCCAGAACTTTTGAAATCTTTTTCCTCAACAAATCCAATATCCATGAATTTTTTAATAATATTACCTACGGATGTTCTTGTTAATCCTGTTATATCTGCAATATCCGCTCTTGATAATCTTTCATTTAAAAGTAATTCCAGGATTTTCAGTGAATTTCTGCGCCTTGAATTATCAAGTGTTGAAAAATTTATATTTTTCACCCCGATTACTTTACATAATTGTTTAATAAATAAATAAACCTGATTTATTATATTATGCAAAAATAAAAATTAAACGTCAATCTTTAAATATGTAGATTCTCGTCGATTCCGAACAAATAAAATCAATAAATATTCGTTTTTCTCGTAATTTTTCATTTTTACTCCAAAAAGCTTGGATTTTCATCAATATTTTCCAAATTCTTTCACTGCCTCGAACATGGTTACGACGTTTTCAGCAGGAACACCAAACTGTATGTTATGAATAGCGGTAAAAACGAAACCACCACCAGGAGCGAAAATTTCTATTCTCCTTTTTACATCGTCAATCACTTCTTCTTTTGAAGCAAAAGGAAGAATTTTTTGAGTATCGGCACCTCCACCCCAGAACGTTATAGCATCACCAAATTCTCTTTTCAGAAATTCCGGATCCATGTTGGCTGCAGTAGTTTGCACTGGATTTATTATGTCTATTCCTGCGTCTATAATATCTGGAAGAAGAGCTGAGATTGAGCCGCAAGAATGCAAAAAAGTGAATATGTGTTTTTTCTTTCTTTTGGTATATTCACACAAACTTTTCAAATGCGGCTTGAAGATATCTCTGAACATTTTCAACGAAATTTGAGGGCCATTTTGTGAACCATAATCATCTCCAAATTGTATTATGTCTATATAATCTCCAACTTTATCAAGATAGATCTCAAGGTTGTTTAAGTAAAATTCTTCGAGCTTATTGAGAAAGTATTCAATCAATGGTCTCTCAAAAGCTAAAAGTTCCATAAATTTCTGATATCCAAACAATCCGTGTCCTGCTTCAAAAAAGTTTCCGCCAAAATTTCCCATAATTGCATAGTCCGTATTTTCTCTAAAGTATTTCGCACTTTTAACCAAATAATCTATTTCTTCATCACTTATTGTCTTTAAAGATGCAAAATATTTATCTATATCCTCCTTTGACTGAGCATCTTCCAGTGGATAGTATATTCCATCGAAATAGTAACCATCCTTTGGCATTTTCGCTATGATTCTACCTTCACTATCTTTTACGATCCAGTTTCCTTCTTCATCTTTTTGAGGGTTGAAATCTTCTGGGACATAATACTCTCCATCAGGGAACATTGGAAATTTTTTCCATCTATCAAGTCTACAGCCAAAGTTCGTGTATAAGCCCTTCAAAGCTACAACATCAACATTAAAAATCTGTCTGGTTTCTTCATCTACCTCCCCAAGTTGTTGACCAAGATCATATATCCGTACAGATTTATCCTTTAGATCCAGATACCTTTTCAGTTCACTGTAAGCCCTTGCGTGAATTCCCGTTGATCGCATTCCGTCAAAATCCACCGGAACACGATCAGGCTCTTTGTGTTTTAAAGACATGATGATTCTTTCACGACTTGTCATAGCTGATTCATCTCCCATATTATTTCATGATCTCCTTGGCTATTCTTACCGCTTCGCTCGCGTTGGATGCATATATGTCTGCTCCTATTTCTTTTGCGTATTCTTCGGTTACAGGTGCACCACCTACCATCACCTTGACCTTATCCTTCAGACCTTTTTCATTCAATTTCTCTATTACTTCTTTCATTTGTAACATAGTTGTTGTAAGAAGTGCAGACATCCCAACAAATTGTGGATGTTCTTTTTCAACAGCTTCAACGAACTTCTCAGCTGGTACATCTCTCCCAAGATCAATTACTTCAAAGTTTGCACCCTCGAACATCATTTTCACTATGTTTTTACCAATATCATGTAGATCTCCTTTTACAGTTCCTAAAACAACCTTTCCAATTTTTTCAACTTTTCCAGATTTTGAAAGTAATGGTTTCAAAATATCCAGTGCTGCATACATTGATTGAGCCGCTGCCAAGAGCTCTGGAAGAAAATATTCTTGCCTTTCAAACTTCTCTCCGACTATCTCCATCGCTTTTATCAAGGCCTCATTTAAAATTTCCAGTGCATCTTTTCCTTCTTCAAGTGCTTTTTTTGTTAATTCCGGAACCTCTTTAATCTGAAAATTCACTATGCTTTCCCTCAGTTTGTCGATAGTATCCATATATTCATTCCACCCTTCGAACAAATTTTTTATTTTCATATGCTTTTTTAATAGCGTTCAGAAGTTGTTCTCTATTTGGGACTACACTCTCAAAAACTATTTCACCATCTATCACTATGGATGGTAATTGTTTCACATTTAATGCCTTCATCATTGTCAAGGCTTCTTTTTCAGATAATTTGTGTTCTTTCCACTCAAATGGAACGATGTTGAAACTTATTTCAACATCCTTTACAGCTCCTACCATGTACTGACAGGCTGCACACGTTGATGAATCAACTGTGAAAACATCAACAATCACATTGTTCAAAGAACTGTAATCAGGTGGAATATATGGTTCTATTTCATCTTCATGTACTTCCTCCGCTTTTTTCGCTATATACTCTCCTATCTTTTCCAGAGGTACATTTAAAACTTCCAGAACCGCTCTCAGATTCTCCACAGGAGTTGCATAAGGTAAATCACAACCGGGAGAAAGAATATATCCTTTAAAACCAGATTCGTAGATACATTCTGAGCTTACTTTTTGAACAAGCTGTGGCGTACCATTCAAAAGAACTGTTGCAAGTGGTATGTTTCCTCCAAAACTAATATTGTACTTTTTCGTTGTATCCCTCAATAAACTAATTGGGACATTTTCATCCACACTTATATTATCAGGACCGGTCTTAGCCATGATTTCTATGTTCTTTCTGGCATCTCCGCATACGAAGAATGATGAAAATTTTTCCAATGATTTTATATGACTGAATATTTCAACATATGAGTTGAACAAGAAATCTTCAAATGTTTTTGGTGATATCTGTGAAACCATTGGATCAACAACAGCTACAACATCTGCTTCGCTTTTTGAATAGTATTCAGCCATTTTTTCCGTTACATTAGTTGCAAACTTTATTGCTTCAATTACGTTTTCAGGTTCTAAAACCATTTTCATGAACAACTCCGGTCCCATCAAATGTGTAATTAATGTGAGTGGACCTGTTACAAGCCCATAGAAAGCAACATCACTGAATCTTTCTTTTAGCTTGTTCAATGCTTCCATAACTATTGGTATTCTTCCATCACCCTCATCTGGGATCTTCAAATCGTTTAATTTTTTTCCTTCTGATAGAGGATGTGATACAACGGAAGGTGGGTAATCTTCACTCCATTTTAGTTCACAGCCGAATATCTCTGCTTCTATTTGAAGATCGAATACCACAGGTATTCCATCAGGTTTGTAAAGTTCAATCGCTTTGCTGATTCCTTCAAATATTTTTTCAGAAGATTTTAAATACTCATCAGCTGGTGTATCGATTAAATAACCCCCGTGTACTCCAACAAAAGGCACCCATGGAATTTTGGAAATCTCTTCCCTTTTGAAAGCCCTGTAGAGGTTATCTTTACCCACGACATGTTACCTCCTGATTTTTTCAAAACTATTTAATTAATAAACACAATTTATTATATTACATATTCACTTGAATTCAAAACAATTTTTTCCAAAGTAGAAGACCATTCAGATAGCTATTACATATATTTTGAAAAAAATATTATAATTTCATAAGTTGAAAGGAGGAGAAATATATGCCAACTCACTTAATAACCCTCGTTAACTATGGTATGGATATAGAAACATCTGAAAATAATCTGCTTGATGCACTCGTTAAATCCGGAATAAACATTCCCGCTTACTGTTCAGGAAGGGGAATCTGTGGAAAATGCAAGTTGAAATTTGTAGAACCGATACCATCTCCAACACTTGTTGAAAGAAAACTTCTGAAAGATGAAGAAATTGAAAAAGGAATCAGGTTGGCTTGTCAACATACATTGACCACAAATGTTCGATTAGAAATCTCAGAAAATTTCAATTTTGATACTTTCATCAAAGTGAATAAAAATTACAAGAGGACAGGAAAGTTTCTGGATCTCGCAGTTGACCTTGGAACGACAACGATATATATTAAAGCGATAGATTATACAAACAAAGAATGGTTTTTTGAAGCCATGTGTTTGAATCCTTTGATTATGTTCGGCAGTGATGTAATATCAAGAATCACCTGGATAATGCAAAAAAACAAGGGAAGGTTTTTTTCGAATATACTTTTTGAAAAAATATCTTCCCTCCTAACAACAAGTATTTCAAGACTTGGATTGAACCCACAAATAAGGAAAATGGTGATAGTTGGAAACAACCCTATGATGCATATACTATTGAATCTGGATGTTTCCAAACTCGCTCTTGCACCGTATGACTCACCTTACTTACATGAACCAATTACAGTAAATTCAAGAGAATACGGTTTCAAAGATAAATTCGATATACTCATTCCACCAAGCGTTGAAGGTTTTATTGGAAGCGATCTTCTAGCAGTTCTGTACTTTTTGAAAGATTTTCTGTTCAAAAAGAATGGAGCTATGATCGACCTTGGAACAAACGGAGAATTGGGGCTTTGGAACGAAGAAAGCTTGTTTGTGACTTCTACAGCTGCAGGACCTGCTTTTGAAGGTATGAAAATCGCACATGGCATGGTTGCGATAGATGGAGCCATAAAATCGTTCAGAATCGATAGAAGTTTTATTATAAAAACTGTCAACAACAAAAAACCTAAAGGAATCTGTGGGTCCGGTTTAATAGATATAATTGCTGAATTTCTGAAGAGTGACTTTATAAAAAGAAGCGGTAGAATAAATACAGATTTTTCATTCAAAAACGATAGAATAACTGTATTCAACGATAGTACCGAACCAATATATCTATATCAGAAAGATATAAGAGAATTTCAACTATCAAAAGCTGCTGTTTCAACCGCTTTCAAAATATTATTATTGGAGTCGAAAATAACTCTGAATGATATTGAAAAGATCTTTTTAGCAGGAAATTTTGGAAGCACTTTGAATTTAGAAAATGCAATGGTCGTCGGTTTACTTCCAAAAGTCAATAAAGAAAAATTTAAATTTATAGGAAATGCAGCTCTTGAAGGTGCTGTTAAACTGTGCTTAGATGAAATTTCAGGTTTCAAATTTCTGAGAAACTTACGCAAAAATTTAAAACATGTTCGACTTGAAAACGATAGAAGATTTTTTGAAATGTTCATAGAGGCGATGAGTTTTTAAGTGCTTTCTATACATCTTATCAATTCCTCAAGTGCTTCCTTTTCTGAAAAAGTTCCAGTAATTTTACCGTTTTTGAAAATCACCGCGCCACCTTTTACTCCTGCAATACCAATATCTGCATTTTCTGACTCACCAATTCCGTTGACTACACAACCCATGACAGCGATTTTC
>JARRBB010000048.1 GCA_029981435.1 Thermotogaceae bacterium
TTTTCTATCGTTATCTTCGCAGATTTTCTAAATGGCATTGGCCAGTAGCTGTTGAAACCACCAGCAGGATTTACAACTATCGGAAGTGAGTTCACATTGTATCTCAATCCATGACAATTCACGAAGAAATCTCCAAGTGGAACTTCAACAGACGGAGTCTCTTCGTCATCCCAGTAAAACCTGAGTACACAATCTCTATAAGCTTTCGTGTCTACAGTTATCCAGATATGCTGTATCACTCCAGGCCCTTTTATATCTGCAAGTGTTGTGGTTTCTCCTGCCTTCAAATCAATACAGGGTCTTACTTTCCAGCCTTTTCCAAGGTTGTACGCAGGATGTTTTGGATCCATTGGAACTTCCATTGCACCTTTTCCTTTTTCACCTGTTGGATTTTCAGCTGATATAGATCTGGTTTCCGCGTTTGAAATTTTGAAGATATCAAAATTGAACATAATAAAACACCCCCTGTGGCGTTTTTGACTAAAGCTATTTTACACCACAGGGGATGTTGTTAACACGGTAAATTATTTAGCCTTCTGCAGATCCCAGAGTGTGAATTCTCCATTTTCAATATCATGACATGAGAAGCAGTTTCCATGGAAGTGCTCACTGAAATAGTGGATCGGATGCAATAACTTTTCAAAGGATTTTTCTCCCATGTCTTCGTGGCACATGAGACAGTAGGCTACTCCTTCTTCTTTGACTCTTTCTTCTTTCAATGCTGGATGTCCCTCGATATGTTTCACTTCTGCGTAGAGTGTGTAGTCAAAGGTTTGGCCGTTTCTTTCAACGACTCTGTGACAAGAAGCACAACCTCTTTCATCTTTGTGCAGCAGATCTTCTTCTTCCTGTGCAACCAATAAACCCGGTACTATCAATGCTGATAAAACGAGTGCAAAGACAAGAGTCAAAGACAAGGCTTTGTTACTAAACTTCATAAAAACTCACCCCCTTTTCAAAGGTTGTACTGGAGAATTTTTGAAAACATACTATTCAAAAACTCAAATAACCAGGGATGTTCCTCAGCAATTTTTAAAACGTTGTCTTTTATATCAGAAACTGCAAGTTTTTCACAACGTTCTTTGAAGATGATTTTCAGTCTTCGAAAATCTTTCTCTTGCAAAATCCCTTCTAATTTTTCCTCTCCTATTTCATTTTTTAAAAGTATCACTGGAAAAGAAACAACACCATTTTCTATGTCTTTCAAAGAGTCTTTACCAAGTTCTCTGGAATCTTTCACAAAATCGAACAGATCATCCATTTTTTGATATTCAGCACCAATTTCAACACCGATATCGTAGAAAAATTCGTAATCTTCCTTACAAACAATGGCAGGTATTGCCGCCGAAAGTCCAAAAAGACTTCCACTTTTTTTTCTTATAATATCCATGTATTGTTGAAAATCAAGTTTCAGATTGTTGGTGTTGGATATTTCAATGAGCTCACCCATTATCATATTTTCTACGGTTTTCACATAAAGTTCAAAAATCTCTCGATTCTTTGAGTCAAGAATCAACCTTGTTGCGTTTAGAATCAGCAAATCACCATACAGTATGGAAAATTTGCTACCTTTCAGAAAATTCAAAGAAGGTGAATTTCTCCTCACAGTTGCTTCATCTATGACATCGTCGTGAAAAAGTGACGCGTTGTGAATCAACTCAACCGCGGTCAATTCATTTGTTATATCATCTACTAATTTTAGCTTTTGTGCGACCAGTAGTCCAAGACGAGGCCTTAGCAGTTTTCCAGGCGATATATTCTCTAAACCTACTGCCTTGAAGATTTTTCTTAAATTCGCTTTTATTTTTTTCAGTTCGTTTTCACAGAAGTTTGGGTTCAACGTATTCGCTTCCATCTTCGAACTCCTCTGGATAATTGTCAACACTTCCTTTTTGTTGCAGTTCTATTGCGAGAGACTCTTTGAGCTTCAAGAGTTCTTCCTTGGTTTTTTCTAATTTGTCAATGACTTCATCGATAAACTTCAAACTATTCGTTACAACATTGATGTTTTGATGCCCACAGTGCGGACAGTCCGTTATTATTATTGAATGAAGTTTTTGCAATTTCGGCACTTCATAGCTCTTATTGCAGGTTGTGCAGAGGACGGTTCCCTCCGTTTCAACATAAGGCAAACGTTTTCTGTTGAGCATTTTATCAACCCCTAACCAAATTTATAGAGAATTCCATAATTACCTTTTGGATAGTTCCAGTCTATATTTTTGTACGGGCAGACAACTCTGCATGTTCCACATTCAAGACAACCTTCGTATTTCACTTCCATACTTTTTCCATCCCATTCATAAACATCGGCAGGGCAACAGATTATACATGGTTTACCCTCACATTTTTCGCACACCTTCTCATCTATTATTTTAAGATGAGGCTCTTTTTCGTTCGTCCTATACCTGTTAAGATAGAGCTTATCTTCTATTCTCACCGATATCACCTCACACCTTTCCAGAGTTTTAAAGCATCCATTCCAAGGCCAATTAAGCCACGTTCATTTCTGAGAGAATCTATTATCTGCCATTCTACATCGGTTTTTGGTGTGCCATCAACGGTAAGGAAACGTGTTGCTAACCTGTTAAATAATGATGGATAGAGTTCTATGAAATGCTGATTTTTCTCCATGGTAGGCATCAAATCTTTGTATTTTTCCAAATCCTTTAATATGAAAGATTCTTTGAGCCTTTCAACGTAGGATTTCAACGTTTTTTTAGATATTTCACCTTTATTAAATGCATCTACAAGTGTTTCTGCTGCAAGTCTCCCGGATGTAATTGCATGATTTGAGCCTTCACGATGTATAGAGTTCACAAGCATAGCAGCATCACCACAGACAAGGACGTTATCGCCATAAAGTTGGGGTATAGAGTAATAACCACCTTCTGGAATAAGATGTGCAAGGTATTCTTTAACGTTATTTTTGTATTCGCCTATGATATCTGAAATGATTGGATGATTTTTAAGGTTATCAAGCAGCTGATAAGGTTTTATATTACGATGTTTCAACTCTTCTATCAATACACCACAACCTATTGAAATAGAATCTTTGTTGGTATAGAGAAAGCCCATTCCAAACATTCCTTCGGACCATTCACCTAAAATTTCGTAAGTCACACCGCTTTTTGAATCAACGTTGAACGCTGTGTTTATGATATCTTCTGGCATATCAATAACTTCTTTCACGGCCACGGCTGCCATATTCGGTTTTATATCTTCTTTTCTCAAACCAGCTTTCATTGTGAGGATTGGGTTAACACCTTCAGCTATTATTACAGCTTTACAGTAAATCTCTCCTTCTGGTCTGGAAGTTATAACCCCTTTTATTTTCCCATTTTCCCAGATAAAGTCTTCAACTTTCGTTTTGGTTATTATCAATACTCCTGCTTCCTCAACAATTTTTGCAAACCACTGGTCAAATTTTGCTCTTAAAACTGTGAAGGCGTTCGGAGTATTTTTCCATTCAGGATTTCTATGACCAACCTTCAAAACACTGCCATTACCAAGTAGGAACATATTCTGTTCTATAACGCTTCTTTCAACTGCTTTTTCATTCACCATTCTCTCTACAGCATTATCAACAATTTCAAGCAGCGGATGTGTATACAGAACACCACCCATAACATTCTTAGAACCAGCATATTCACCTTTTTCTACAACTGCAACTTCCATACCACTTTTCGCAAGTGTTAGAGCAGCTGATAAACCAGCTGGGCCACCACCGATAACTACCACATCGAATTTTATCATTTTCTCACCTCACCCTTCATAGCTTTGAGTTTTGAGGTGATTGCTGGAACGACAGCGTGTAAATCTCCTACTATCCCTATATCAGCAACATCAAAGATAGGAGCATTTTCATCAGTATTTATTGCAACTATTATTTCAGATTCTTTTATTCCAACTACATGCTGAATTGCTCCTGATATTCCACAAGCTATGTACAAAACTGGATGTATCGTTTTTCCAGTTTGACCAACCTGATACTCATCGGAAATCCATCCAGCTTTTACAGCGGCACGTGAAGCCCCAATTTCTCCTCCAAGGAGATTCGCAAGTTCTCTGAGTTTTTCAAAACCTTCCGGTCCCCCAACTCCTTTTCCGCCAGCCACCACAACAGGTGCATATGCAAGATTTGATTTAACTGAAAGGGGTACTGCTTCAAGTATTTCAATGAATTTTTCCATTTCAGGAATTGAATATTCTTCAACAATAACTTCACCCTTTCTGTTTGGATCTGGTGGAAGTTCCCTCATAACTCCTGGTCTTACAGTCGCCATTTGCGGCCTATGTTCAGGGCACATTATGGTTGCCATCAGGTTTCCACCAAAAGTTGGCCTCGTCATGGCAAGTAATTTTTTATCGGGTAAAATATCCAGTCCAGTACAATCGGCGGTCAAACCGGTTTCTAGTTCAGTAGCAACCATTCCTGCAAGTTCTCTACCTTCAAGTGTTGCACCTATCAGGAATATCTCAGGCTCATATTTTCTCACTATATCAACAAGAACCTTTTTGTATTTGTAATTCACATATTCCACAAGCTGATCATTTTTTACATACAAAACCTTGTCTGCTCCTCTGCTAATTGCCTCTTTGCAAACATTTTCACATTCTTTTCCAAGAACAATTGCCCATACTTCTGATTCTTCAAGGTTATTTGCGAGTTCTCTTGCTTTTCCAAGTAATTCCCAGGATACAGGATGGGCTTCCCCATCAACTCTTTCGACAAAGACGAAGATCTTTCTCATTTTTTATCACCTACCAGCACTCTCAATCCTTCTATCAACCTTATACTCTCAAATTTTTTGAGTTCATCAAGAAGTTTCTGGGCAGCAATTTCAGGTGATTCATTTTTGGATATTATGTCTCCACCTTTCCTTGCTGGTGGAATGTTAGTGTTAACAACCCTTGTAGGTGAACCGAAAAAGCCTGCCTTCTTTGGATCCGCATTTATATCATCTTTGTTCCAAACAATCGGTTGATATCTGAGAGACCTTATCAAATTAGGTAAACTTGCGTATCTTGGTTCATTCAGTTCAGGGGTAACGGTCAAAACACAAGGGATCTTTACTCTGACTTTTTCATAACCTCTGTCAAGCCTTCGTGTCAAGATTATCTCATCTTTTTCAATTTTTTCAATGGATGTTACATAAGCGGCAAGAGAGTACCCAAGTCTCGTTGCTACCCCAGGACCCACCTGACCTGTGTCTCCATCAGCTGCCTGCCTTCCCGCAAGGACGATGTCTATTTTTCCAATCTTTTCTTCTATCTTCTTTATTCCCTTGTAAAGTGTATAAGTTGTTGCAAGTGTATCAGCACCTGCAAAAGCTCTGTCGCTTAACAAAACTGCTTCATCGAGTCCAAAAGATATAGCGTCTTTAAGAGCGTTTATTGCCTGAGGTGGTCCCATTGTTATAACATAAACGGTTGCATTGTGCTTTTCTTTCAACTGAGCTGCAAGTTCGAGTGCATGCATACAATCGGGATTTATAACTGATGGTACACCTTCACGGACGAGATTGTTTGTTTTTCTATCTATCCTCACGTTTGTTGTATCTGGAACTTGCTTTATCAACACTACAACATTCATAGAAGATCCCCCTCCTTGAAATTCAAGAATCAACCGTAGCTGTGTAAACCAGAGAGTAAGAAATTAACACCAAAGAAAGTAAATATCATCGCCAAAAATGCTATTATGGCTATTATTGCACTTCTTTTGCCCTTCCATTTCATCATATACCTAGAATGTAGAAAAGCAGAATATATAAGCCATGTTATCAAACTCCAAGTTTCTTTTGGATCCCATGCCCAGAACCTTCCCCAAGCGTATTTTGCCCATATTGCTCCAAAAACAAGCGCACCGAGAGTAAAAAATGGGAAGCCGATCAATATACTTCTGTACATTAACTCATCCATTCTTTCTTTTTTGGCTTCGCTTTTGACTATAAAGTAGGCAATAGCAGCAGCAAAAGAAAGAATGAAGAAAACTTCTCCTATAAAGGCAAAGCTGACATGTAAAACCAGCCAATAACTTTGAAGTGCTGGAATAGGTGGTTTCGCTTCCGATGATGCAATTGGTGAAGAAGATATAGCGTATAGAGCCGTTAAAGTAACTGTTGAAAAAAATGCAACTATGCTGTCTATCTTTTTTATTTTGTAAAACAGATAGACTATCAATGCACCTATCCAGCCTATGAAGGTGACTGCTTCATAAGTACTTGTGAGTGGTATAAAGTTTATCTGTATTCCTCGGATTATTACCCCGGGGGATTGAAATAAGAAAGCTACCAGCAAAAGGTTCATAGCAATTTTGTGAATGGGATCTTTCTTTGAGATTATCGCCACAAGTTCAAGAAAAACTACAAGAAGGTATATGAAAAAGGTTCCCGTGTAGAAAAGCGTGGAATTCAATTTTTTTCACCCCCTGTTATTTTTGAGAGAATCTCTTCTTTCGGTATCCTGTGTGAATACATGTACACCGAAAGTTCACCGTTGTTTTCCCAGAATCTCACTACAACATAATTTTTTGTGGTTAAGAGTATTGACCCCAAACCTATGAGTAAAAGGCTTATGAACATTGCAAATTCACCTTTTTCTCTTACATAAAGAAGTCCTGTGTATAGCGCTGGATAATATCCTTCAATTTTGCATATTATATTGAAATCTTCAGGACTGGGAGCGAAGTCAAATTTTTCGAAAACCCAGTGCCTTGCAACCAAATTGTCGTCTTTCCAATATTCAACATATATAGCTGGATTCAAAGGCTCATTACCTTCCGAATATGCCCTACCACCAGAAATCTTCAAATTAGGAAAGAAATTGCTCAGATATATTTTGTATCCGCCGTGTTCTATTATTGTCGAATCAGGACCAGAATATTCAAAATCCAGACCCTCAAATTTCAATTTTACTTCCCATTTCTGCTTATAAGACCATTGATATATTCTTCCGCTACCAATTCTAAGAGGCTTGTTAACCTCAACAACGCCTTTTGTTATTTTACCTTCGTCGTCCACAATTTCTAACTTTGATATCCAATCCTTCGGCCTTCCATCTTCATAGAGCTGAAACTCAAAATCTACCAATCTAAGTTCTATGTTATCAACCCTTGCAACATCTCCTTCTTTAAGTGTAAAAAGCTGAGAATCGTAAGTTAAATTGGTTATCAAACCACCAACTATAGCAGCAAGAATTCCAAAATGGATTATGTCAGGTGCAATTCTCGATAACACACCTCTTCTCGCAACGAAATCTTCACCAGTTTTTTTTATCTTAAATCCTTCTTTTTTTAAACCTTCCAGGAATTTATCACGGCTGATCTTCAATTTCATGTTCTCTTTCTTTTCTGGTATTTTGAAGAAGCTGGGCCAGATCTTTAAAACTCTTGATAAAGTACACACAAGGGTGTTGACAAAGAACAAAGAAAGCAAAACTCCAAACAAAACTGAACTACTGTATTTGTCAAACTGCAAAAACAATATGACCTTTCCCAACAGTTCACCGTATCTTTGTGTGTAGAACTCACTTTCTCTGTGCTGTGGTATCAGTGTCCCAATACCTATTAAAATCGATATTAATATCATCAAGACGACAGCCAGTTTTATTGACTTGAAAGAATTCAAGACTTTATTCATTGACTTCTCCTTTCCATTCTAAAATTCCATGAACAAAATTGTAGTGGCAGTCAAAACATGACAATCCCTTTTCTTCCACTTTTAGATTTTTGTGTATGTATATATCATCAAGTTTTACATTCATGTAGTAATATTCTCCATCTTCCCCATGACACTCAAGACAGGTTTCTTCTTTAAGATTGTGTTCGTAAGCGAGTTCTTCCCATTTTGTTTTGTAATTTTTGTACCAATCTTCTCTTGATTCTGGATGAGGCTCTGTGAAGTATATCCATGCTTCTTTCAATCCCATGAGTTTCACTTTTGCGTAATCGACTATATCATCATGAGGTATATGGCAGTCAGCGCAGCTCACATCGTTTTGACCATGAACGCTCTGATAATATTCCTCTTCAAAGTAAGGATGACAACTCAAACAGAACGAATTGGTTGAGGTTGCTTCAAGCGATACAACAGCAAGCACCCCAGCAACAACAATTACACCAACACCAAAAAAAGCAGTTTTCTCGGAAAGCTTTCCATATTTTGCAACAACACCTATCAGTATCCTTAGAAGGTAAAAAGCAAAAATTACCAATTCGTACAGCAATTTCAGAAAATCGAGCATTTTTTTCATTGAATCCACCTCGCCATTTTTACATTAGCGGTAGTAATAAAAATATTAAAACGCTCCA
Source organism: Thermotogaceae bacterium (assembly GCA_029981435.1). GTDB lineage: Bacteria > Thermotogota > Thermotogae > B21-G9 > HyVt-16 > HyVt-16. The sequence continues at coordinate 8,309 of JARRBB010000048.1, forward strand.
GGCTGCATGAACTATAATATTCACAACCACTTTTCCAAATACAAAGTACAGAAGACTCATAATACCACCAAATATTATTCCACTAAGAACCAAAGCTATGTTACCTGAGAAAATATGAACAAGACCATAAAGCAATGATGAATATATTATCGCCATCAATGGATTGTTGACTTTTTCAAGATACAACTTCGTCAAATAACCTCGCCAGAAGATTTCTTCAAAACTTGCTATTAGTATAAGGAAAACCATTATGTAAGGCAGATCGTAGCCTTTTGCTAATTCATACACAGCTTTTACATCTTCATTCAAGACAGGAATAAATTTAACTATGAATTTCAGTATCCAAAACAGAAAATAAGAAAGGAATATCACAAAAACCGAAACGGCCAGTTCGTATTTGTTGAATCTGAATTTTTTATCTCCACCCATCACCAAAGCGTACAGAGCAAGCACAAAAGTAATTATGGCAAATCTCTGCCAAAAGTCCAGAAATGTTCCTTGAAAAATGATGTACCAACCTAAAAAAGGTACGACACTCGATATTAAAACTCGAAACATATTCAAACCACCATCCCCAGTATTATGAATACACCCATTATCGTCTCTGCAAAGGCACTTTTTTTGTCAACATCTTTAATTTCATGAGAATCTTTTCTTTTCACAGCTTTATCTATGAGTTCTCTGTATATACCGAGATAGATAAAAATAGATATAACTGATAGTAAAGCTAAAATGGACAAAAAGCCATTAATAACAAGAATAATAACCGGTACGTACTGCGAGATCGAAAGTATCAGATAAATTTTCGATGCGTATTCGTCTCCTTTAACTATTGCTAAGCTTTTTATACCAACCTGTTTATCATCCTGAGAATCTCTTATTTCGTTTGAAAGGAGTATTAGAGTGGTCGCTATTCCTATTGTTGTACCAAGCAAGAATCCTTCAAAACTCACTGTTTTCCTTTGAACATATTCAGCACCAAAGACCATCAATGGTCCCATTAAAACAAACACAATAAAAAGTCCAAGCCCCCTGTACTTCAGCTGAAAAGGTTTACCTGTGTAGAAATAACCCAAAATAACACCAAGAGCACCTATCAAAAGAAGCCATGGCCCAGATTTAAAAGTCAGAAAGATACCAATCAAAATACCAACTGCAAAACAAATAAAACTTATAAAAGCAAGTTCTTTTAAAGATATTTTTTTGTTGACAAGTAAACCACTCGAGCCAAGAGTGCCTTCTCTATCAACACCACTCAAATAATCGAATATATCGTTCGAAGTGTTGACACCAGAATGTATCAAAATCGCGGCAATAAGTGATAGAATATACAATGGTGGTGAAAAATTACCGTACTTCATTGATACTAAGGCACCAATGGTAACAGGAAAAACACTTGCTGGAAAAGCAAAAGGCCTTATTGCAACAAGGTACTTTATTTTAACCACCTCTCATTTCAATATACGGAGGTTTGAAAAATGATAATAAACAAGGAAATAAGATATGCATTGAGAATCATCTTGAGACTTGCTATTGAAAATCGATTAATGAGTTCAAAAAAATTATCTGAAAGTGAATGCATACCTCACAGGTTCACGTTAAAAATACTTCATTATTTGAAAAAGTATGGCTTGGTACAATCTGTGCCCGGTAAAAAAGGTGGCTACATTTTGAGCCGCCAGGCCAACTCGATAACTTTTCTCGAAATATTGAACATTTTCAAAGACGATTCTGAAGCCTTGGTAAAGTGTGAGCTTGATTGTCCATTGAGAAAGAATTGTGTAGCAAGAAATTTCTGGCAATGGTTCAATGATTCGCTGAGCAGATGTTTTCAAAATTTAACCATTGAAAATATCATAAAGGGTGATTTCAAAGACCAGCTGAAATTTTAGTGAGCATCTCCAAATGTTTCTTTTCCTCGTTTATTATCTCTTTTAATGCTTTTTTGTCCTTGATTTTTTCTAAAAGCTCGTAATAAACTATCAAAGTATTTTTTTCAACATCTATAGCAAATTTTAGAAGATCAATAACTTTCAAGTTTTCAATATTTTTCAATAGTTCCCTAACATCAGGGAAAACGCTGGAACTAACGAATGTAGAAATATAAGCTTCGTTTTCATCCCAAGTATTGCTCAAATCTTTATCATCTGAATTTTTCATCTTCCTAAAAACTTCTGCATGTTTCAACTCCTGCTTGGCAAGGAAATCGAAACTCTCCTTCAATCGTTCCTGCTGAAAATTCTGAGAAACTTTGCTGTAAAATTCATAACCATCCTCTTCAAGCTTTATTGCCAGAGAAATCACATCATCAACCATCATATTTTCATCTCCCTGTATTTATATTTTTCTTTTTTGTAGATTTATACCTTTTTTGTAAACATTTATAACATTATGAATTATATCACAAATTTGGAATTGAAATCAAAAACACTTTTGTTGTGTCAACAAACTGGACAATGTGGATTTTTCGATAGTTTCAGGTATTCGAAGACGTTGTTTTTTAAATCGAAGTGGAAGAGCTTTCCAATCAACCTGCTTCTTCCATTTAGAAAATTGAAGGCTTCCTTTGCCTGATACAAACCTGCGAATACGTTCGTAAAGGTTATTATCCCGGGTTTTTCTCGTTTATCTGGCATGACTGTATGAAAACATCTGTAACATGCAGTTTTTTCAGGAACATATATGAAAACCGTTCCAACAAATCCTTCAACACCAGCTTCTATGAAAGGAATCCCGTTTTCAACACAGAAATCATTCACTGCAAAACGTGTTTCCACGTTATCAACGCAAAGCAGTATTAAATCAAAACCTTTCAAATTATCAAGGTTCTCATCTCCCAACTTCAAATCTGAAAAACCGAGATTTTTCATACTGGCGAATTTTCGTTTCAATATTTCGACCTTACTTTCTCCAACATCATCAACAGTGTAAAAGATCTGCCTATGTATATTGCTTTCTTCAACTTTATCAAAATCAAAAACCACTATTTCGTTATTTAGGTTCACACCAAGCTCCAACAAACCTTTCAAGGCTGGAAGTCCAAGCCCACCGGCACCTATCACACCGATTTTCATGAATCACACCTCTTTGAATTCGATGTCTATGATTTTTTCTTTTTCATCATTCACAATATGTTTAGTTACTTCAGCAGCTAAAATACAGGCTATCATTCTTTGCGTTATAATATCTTCTTCCTCAAAATCCCAGAATTCAAACTCTTTTGAAAATGCCACAGTTATGAGATCGGCCTTTTTTCGAAAGTTAATATAAAAAACGTTCGTTCTATTTGAAATTTTTATATCTGATTTACCTACAATATACAATCTGCTTGAATCGCGGATGTTGTCGAATTTCTCAACGTTCAGAAAAGGATTTCGCAATTTCAGTTCAGCATATTCATCTGGATTCTTCACAAATATCTTTCCAAAACCTATGGAGGCACACAGAAAAGTCAAAAATTCAGAGATGTTATCATTTGTACTGAGGCAGAGTGCACAATTCAAAAGTTTCAGCTGTCCTGTTTTACCTACCTCTGGAATTTTTATCTGTCTGGAGTAAAATTTATCTATGAAAGAATTATCGAATTTTTTCAACATACTCACCCCGAATAATTCTATCATAGGAGGGATACCATGAGTGAAGTCTCGAAAGAAGTACTGGAAAGGATTGAAAAGCTGAGAGAAGAAATAGAATATCACAACTATAGATACTACGTTTTGAACGATCCGGTGATCACAGACCAAGAATACGATGAACTCATGAGAGAGCTGATAGAGCTTGAAGAAAAATACCCAGAGTTGAAAACACCTGATTCTCCAACTCAAAGAGTTGGTGGAAAGGTTTCGGAAGGTTTCGAAAAGGTCAAGCATTCAGTCAGGATGTTGAGTCTTGATAACACGTATTCAGAAGAAGAATTGAGAAAGTTCGATGAAAGGATCAAAAAGGCACTCGAAGTTGATAAAGTAGATTACGTTGTGGAATTGAAGATAGACGGTTTTGCCGTTGCTCTTAGATACAAAGAAGGAAAATTTGAAATGGGTTTAACCAGAGGAGATGGAATTACCGGTGAGGATATAACTGAAAACCTTAAAACGGTCAGATCAATACCGCTGAGATTGAGAAAGAAAGTTGATATTGAAGTTCGTGGAGAAGTCTACATGCCAAAGGATGAATTTGAAAGGATAAATCGTGAACGAATGAAAGAAGGTTTACCTCTTTTTGCCAATCCAAGAAATGCAGCCGCAGGAACCATGAGACAACTGGACAGTTCTGAGGTTGCAAGACGAAAATTAGATTCCTTCATTTACAGTATAGTCTATCCGGGAAACTACGGTTTGAAGACACAGAAAGAAATTCTGGAATTTCTAAAATCAGCTGGTTTCAAGGTGAACCCAAATTACATGGTCACGGAAAGGGTAGAAGATATAATAGATTACTGGAATTACTGGATAGAGAACAGAAAAAAGCTCGAATACAATATAGACGGACTGGTTATAAAGGTCAACAGCATAGAGTATCAGAACCTGCTTGGCGAAACTGCGAAAAGCCCAAGATGGGCGATAGCTTTCAAATTCCCGGCAGAGCAGGTGAGAACAAAGATAATCGACGTAACCGTTCAGGTTGGTAGAACAGGTGTTCTGACACCCGTTGCAGAGTTAGAACCTGTCAAGCTCGCCGGTACAACGGTAAAAAGGGCTTCGCTTCATAATTTCGATTACATAAAGATGAAGGATATAAGAATAGGTGATACAGTACTGATAGAAAAGGCAGGGGAAATAATACCGCAGGTCGTTAAACCCGTGGTGGAACTCAGAGAAGGAAAAGAGAAGGAAATAAAAATACCGGAAAGCTGTCCTGTGTGCGGTGGCAAAGTTGGAAAGCTTAAGGAAGATGAGGTTGCGATAAGATGTTTGAATCCGCACTGCCCAGCCAAACTCAAGAGGTCAATAGAAATATTTGTTTCAAGAGATGCAATGAACATAGAAGGAATTGGTGAAAAACTGATAGACCAGTTAGTGGATAATGGGATAGTAAAAGATATAGCAGATATTTATTATCTGACACCTTTCGATCTGATACCACTCGAAAGAATGGGGCCAAAAGCAGCGGCCAATATATTAAAAGCGATAGAAGAGAGTAAGAAAGCACCTCTTCACAAATTGATAACAGCACTCGGAATACCTTTCGTTGGAAGCAAAACGGCACTCGTCCTCGCACAGCACTTTAAAACACTGGACAATCTATCGAAAGCAACTTACGAAGAGTTGATAAACATCGAAGGAATCGGTGATGAAATAGCAAAAAGTATAGTGGAGTATTTTTCTTCTGAAAAAACCAGAGAGATAATTGCAAAATTGAAAAAAGCCGGAGTGAACATGTGTGAAGAGTTAGAAGAATCTGAAGATCAACCTTTGAAAGGTTTGAAGTTCGTTGTTACCGGAACTTTGAAGAATTACTCGCGCTCTGAAATTCAGGATTTGATAAGAAAAAAAGGTGGTATAGTAAGTGAATCAGTTTCCAGAAAAACAGATTATTTGATACTCGGTGAAAATCCAGGTTCAAAATATCAGAAAGCTCTTCAGTTTGGAGTAAAGATAATAACAGAAGAGGAATTTGAAAAAATGCTTGAAAACAAATAAAATCTATCTCGATGCTATGGTAGAATTTAATTGAAAAAAAGCTATCAGGAGTGAAGAAAATTGGCAAACAACGTCGAGTATAAGGTGTTGGATAAAGGATTTATAAAACTTGTAGAACATATGGGAAACGATTTATCGGCCGTTCAGGCTGCACGTGTATCTTATGGAAAAGGATTGTCTTCGGATCCCCAAAGAGACAAAAAGTTGATATTTTACTTGATGAAACATGGCCATGAAACTCCTTTCGAACACATCGTTTTCAAGTTTCATGTAAAGGCGCCCTTGTTTGTTGCACGTCAATGGTTCAGACACAGGATAGCCAGTTACAACGAAATAAGTGGAAGATATACGCAGGTAGAAGATGACTGGTACATCCCTGAAAACATAAGAATTCCTGATGTTGTAAACAAACAGGGAAGTGTCTTCGCAACTGATCGAGAAGATGAAAAGGAGATTTTAAATCTAATAGAAGAAAGTATTAAAAGGAGTTATTCAACTTACAGAGAACTCCTCAACAGAGGTATTGCAAAGGAATTGGCTCGGATAGTGCTTCCACTATCCATGTACACCCAATGGTACTGGACGGTCAATGCAAGAAGTCTGATGAATTTTTTGAATCTGAGAGCTGATTCTCACGCACAGTGGGAAATAAGGCAGTATGCCTTGAAGATAGCGGAGATTTTCAAAGAGGTCTGTCCTTGGACTTTTGAAGCATTCATAAAGCACAGATACTCTGGAGATATCCTGAAAAAGGAGGAGGAAAACGATGAAACTATC
>JARRBB010000049.1 GCA_029981435.1 Thermotogaceae bacterium
TGAGATGTTCATCTTCTTGTACATGATGGAAGAATAGTTTAAAAAGAAGTTGTATACAAATCGAGCACAACCAAAATGATTATTCAGTTTTTCTATTTGTTTTTTGGTAGGATAGATTCTGAACTTGTAAGTTTTAAGCATTTTATCCCTTCCATTTATACCCTAACACTTATATTATGTGATAATTTGTAATTATTTGCAAATTTATCTCTGTCTTATATAAGGTGGAGTCCTCTTTATAATTTTATGATAAATAAGAACGTCTCCTCTATAGTATCTTGTAGAGAAGGTGTCTCACTCTACGCTATTGATTAACAACATCTGCTAGGAGCTTTTTAATAGCTTCTACTGCCTGCTCTGTTGTCATATTCCTTATATCTACTCCAAAATGTTTTTCTTTATCGAACTGCGCCTGTTCAAAAGCATCTCTGTACATTTTTTTCTGCATCGTTGGATCGCAACCCGCAACGTAAAGCTCACTTATATCAGAATTTTTCAGTAAGGTTTTCAAATATTCATCACCATCTTCAGCACACAATTGAGGATGTAAAGCTACAAAATCAACTAATTTTTCTCTACGTATTTGATTTAAAACTTCAAATACATCCATCTTATGAAACGACGGACAAGTTCCCTGACACACACAAAGAAGCAATCCTTTCTTTGTCATAGTTCTACCTCCTCTTTTTTTATTCACCAAAATAGCTTATTGCACCGTAATCACAGGCTCCTCTTTGACAACCTCTACAGAATTCAACACAATTTTCAGGCCTTGCTACAACTGGTTTACCTTCCTTTACATCGAAAACATCATGTGGACAAAAATTCGCGCACGACAGACAGCCGGTACATTTTTCATAATCAATAATTGGAAACCAGTTTTTTGCCATTTCATTTTCCTCCTATCTTCTCAGCGATTTCCACAATTTTCAAAATATCTGGTTGAGCGATACTGAAAAATTTTCTCGTTCCTTCTTTTTTTTCATTTAATACTCCTACTCTAACAAGCTCCGAAATGTGTCTGGAAATCGTACTGACGTCTATATCGAACCTATCAGCCAGTTCGCAAAGGCACAGCCTCTCATTCGAAAGTATCTTTAATATCTCTATTCTCTTCTCACAGCTCAAAGCTTTAAATATCAAAACAGCTTTGTTTTTAATACGATTACCCCCTTTTGTATATTTGTGCAAATATGCAAATATATTCTATCAAAAATTAAATTCGCTGTCAATTACAAAAATCACATTCAATAGGCGTACAATCTTCCGTAAGGTCTGTGTGTAAGAGGCTTGAGTTTGTAGAATTTTTCATTCATTATTTCTGCATAATCGTATTTAAAAAGCTCACAGTATTCTTTTACATATGGCTCTATTCTCAAAAGATCCTCTTCAGTTGCCAGCAAATCCTCTGTTTTTTCACCAATTTGCCGTTCTTCAATCTCTCCTCTAATGAAGATCTCTCCTCCATGCATTCCGGTTTTGACAAAGTTTCCAATGACTTTTCCATCTCTGTCTTTTTCAAGTCCAAGAACTATCAAAATACCCCCTGCCATATATTCACCAAGAAAATCCCTTACGAACCCTCCTATAACCAGCACCGGAAAGTTATCTTTATAAGATTTCATGTGTATGCCTACACGGTACCCCGCATTACCCTTTACATAAATTTGCCCTCCTCTCATCGAAAAACCAAGTATATCACCACAATCACCATTGATGATTATCTTTCCATCGTTCATAGTGTTCCCTGTTCCGTCCTGGCAGTTGGAATTCACAATTATAGTTGGACCATCCATAAATGCTCCAAGATCGTTTCCAGGGACACCATTTATCTCTATCTTTATATCTCTGCTTTTTATCCCAGCACCTATGTATCTTTGCCCACAGACGTTGTCAAGAACGATCTCTTTCTCTCCTGAATCAACAGCTTCCCATATTTTTTCATTTAAAACTTTGTAATGAAGACCACCCGCATCTATTCTAACCATACCTTCACATCACCTTCCAGCATCATTTTTCTGAACTCTCTCGGAAGATAAACGAATCCAAAATTTTCGTCAAGCAGTTTATTCTTGAAAGAAGAAACATCGATCCTTTGAAGAATCAGTCCGGTGTATATACCAGCTCTGTCTATGTTGTTTACAAGAATGGCACCAACGATTTTATTGTCTTTTAAAACAATTTTTTTGTATGTATCTTTATTTTCAAATGTCAGAACCTCAAAACCATTTTCTTCTATCAAATTCGTATGCCCCACAGAAACTGTAGGAACTCCAGCAAGTTCGACCGAATTCATAGGGATACCACCGGGATACTTTGAATCTTTTCCTACCATGTTATAACCTGCAACTTTTCCCTGCGAAACTGCAACTGGCCATATGGCGATGGTTTTTCTTTGTCCATCTATAAGATCCAGAAATTCTGTACAGTCACCTGCTGCATAAACATCGTTAACGCTTGTTTCCATCTTCTCATTTACAACTATGCCTCTGTTTATATCTATACCGGAATCTTCCAAGAATTCCACGTTAGGCTTCACACCAATTGCAATTATCAAAAGCTGTGTGTTTATTTCCTTACCACTTTTTAGAGTTATTTTAGATATCCTTTTCTTACCTTTCACCCTTACAACAGTATCACCTGTTATGACTTCACAGCCTTCTTTTTTGAGTGCTCTGGTGATTATCTCCGAGGCTTTTCTATCGAAAGTGACGGAGAGAATTCTGTCTGAAAGTTCGATTATTGTAACCTTCAATCCAAGCTTCATAAGTGCTTCCGTTGTTTTCAAACCTATCAACCCACCACCAAGCACAATAGCATCTTCAATTTTGTTTTCTTTAATGTAATTTTCCACTTTTTCTTCATCTTCCCAGGTAGTGAAAGTGAAAATTCCATCCTGACCTTTCAAACCTTCTATTTCAGAAATGAAAGGTCTTCCACCTGTAGCGATTAGAAGCTTATCGTACTCTATCTTTTCTCCATTTTCAGCGAACAATAATTTATCCTCCGTTGCCAATCCTGTTATCTTAGTTTCAGGTAAAATGCTCACATCATTTTCTTTTAAAAATTCCTCTGTTCTGTAGAACATTTTGCTTTTTTCTGTCATCTTACCGAGAAGATAAGTTATTAAAGGCTTTGAATATCCGACATATTTTTCAGCCGTTACAAGAAGAACTTCATTATCTCTGTCAACTTCCCTTATGGATTCTATAGCGCTCAAACCGGCTGGACCTGAACCTACTATCACATATCTCATTCTCCCACCTCAATCAGAACAAGCGCTTCATTGGGACAATTTTCCACACAGGCAGGCGTTCCTCTGTCCACGCACAATTCACATTTGGAAGCCGCTTTTTTACCGTCGTTTGTTCGCTTAATAACTCCTATAGGACATGCCATAACGCACATCCAGCATCCGACACATCTTTCTTTATCCACCCTTATAGCACCCGTAAATGAATCTCTGTGCATCGCACCTGTTATGCAAGCTTTTAGACACATAGGATCATCACAGTTTCTACATTGAATGGCAAAGGTTGTGTACTCGTCTTCTTCAACTATAAGATTAGGTTCCGGAAGCTCTGGAACATACCTGTATATCTTTATCAAATTACTGGAGCCTACCTGCGCAGCCACACAATTTATCTCACAAAGCTTACATCCTATACAATACTCTTCCCTGACAAGTATTCTCTTCATATTATTTCACCATGCCTCTCCAGCTGCTTTTATACCAAGTATTTGAAGTTCTCTCTCATTCAAACCGACACCCCTGAGAACTTCCCTATTACCCCTCAGAGATTCTATTGCGTTTATTCCCATTCCACCGAGTATTTCTTTTATTTCCAGAGTCCATGCCTTCAAAAGATTGGATGCTCTTCTTGCACCGATTTCTGGATTCAACCTTTTAACAAGCTTTGGATCCTGAGTGGCAATACCCCAGTTGCATTTGCCAAGATAACACCTTTGACATAGGTGACATCCGAGAGAAACGAGGGCTGTTGTGCCTATGTAAACCGCATCTGCCCCAAGGGCTATCGCTTTAACGACATCAGCGCTTTTTCTTATACCGCCTGCCACAACGACTGAGGCCATATGTCTTATTCCTTCTTCTCTGAGTCTCTGATCCACGACCGCTATTGCAAATTCTATGGGAATTCCAACATGGTCCCTCGTTATCTTTGGAGTTGCTCCTGTACCACCCCTGATACCATCTATGGTTACAAAATCGGCTCCTGCTCTCACTATCCCCGAGGCTATCGCGGCAACGTTATGAACTGCTGCTATTTTCACACCAACTGGTTTTTTATATCTTGTAGCTTCTTTTATTGCGAAAATCAGTTGTCTTAAATCTTCGATCGAATAAATATCATGATGAGGAGCTGGAGAAATCGCATCCGTTCCAACCGGTATCATTCGAGTTTCTGATATCGCTTCCGTCACTTTTTCACCTGGAAGATGCCCACCTATGCCCGGCTTAGCACCTTGACCGATTTTTATTTCAACCGCAGCACCTGAATTAAGATAATCGATATCCACTCCAAATCTTCCCGAAGCACACTGAACTATCATGTTTTTGCCGAATCTCTTTAAATCTTTATGAAGACCTCCTTCGCCTGTGTTGAAAAACGTTCCCATCGTCTCAGCTGCTCGCGCGAGTGACTTAATTGCGTTGAGACTTATTGAACCATATGACATGGCAGAGAACATAACCGGGATCTCAAGTTTCAATTGCTGTGAAACTTCTGTTTTTAAAATCACCTGAGATTCGTTTTCTTCGAATATCTCAAGATAAGCATCCTTTTTCCCGAGATAGGTTCTTATCTCCATCGGTTCTCTGAGAGGATCTATTGAAGGATTGGTGACTTGACTCGCATTCAAAACCAATCTGTCGAAATAATTAAACTGCGGCTTGTCGTTTCCCATACTTGTCAGCAAAATTCCACCGGTTTCCGCTTGTTTTATAACATCGAAAAGTTCTTCAGATGTCCAATGTGCAGATGGTTTTATATCAAATTTGTTTCTTTTGACAGTTATAGCCTCAGTTGGACAAACAGCTTCACAAAAATGACAGCCAACACATTTGCTGTTTTCTGTGTATACCCTGTTTTCTTTCTCATCGTAAAAATTTGCACCGTATGAACAGACTCTTACACACACAAGACATCTTATACACTTGTAATCATCTCTTTCCAGAATGAATTCAGGTGGTGTCCTGGTTTTCGCCATGCTATCACCTCAAAGCGACCGTTTCTGTAATCTTCTCTTCTCTGTTGCCACTATAAAGAAAACCAGCTATAGGTTCACCAGCTTTCGGTGACCAAATCTTCTGCGGATCTTTACAAACAACCCTTATGGCAGCCTCTTCTGAGGCTATGAAAAGAAAATCATCTTTGGTGGCTGCTACAAGGGGTCTGAGTTTTATTCTGTCACTTAATCCCATCATCATTTGATTGTTGGCAACTATTATTGCAAATGGTCCATTCAAAAGCGCACCGCCGTAGTTCATCCTTAATGCAGTGTAAAGATTCTTTTCATTCTCTGGAGCATTATCTATCTCACTCCAGAACGGTGCTGCAAATATCTTGGAAGTTACCCTATGGCTGTATTTCATCTTTCTCATGAAAAGATCCACAAGGTAAGCTATGACCTCAGTATCTGTGGAAAGAGTACATTTATAGCCATAATTCTCCAAAAATCTTCTGTTTATACCATAGGAAGAAATCTCACCGTTGTGTACAACAGACCAGTTTAAAATTCCAAACGGATGTGCACCACCCCACCAACCTGAAGTGTTGGTTGGAAACCTGTTATGGGCAGTCCATATGTAGCCACTGTATTCATCGAGCCGGTAAAAATCTCCTATGTCTTCTGGATAACCAACTCCCTTGAAGATTCCCATGTTTTTACCGCTTGAAACAACGAAGGCACCTTTAATTTTTTCGTTTATGAACATCACGGTGGAAACTACTTCATCTTCTTCGGATGAAGTTTCTGCAAAACCTGCATCAAGAAAATAACGCCACAGGATATGAACTTCTTTTATTCTTGGATTCTTTCGCGTAGGTATGGGCTCACTCTCAATTATTCTGTACTTTTTCTTGAGAAACTCTTCTGTTTCTTCTTTGGCGAATTCGTCGTCGTAAAGCATGTGAAAGCAGTAAAAACCTTTGAGATGTGGGTAGATACCGTATGCAGCAAACCCGGCACCCAATCCATTTCCTCTTTCGTGCATTATTTCCATGCTTTTCATTATCATTTCGCCGTTAAAACTTCTACCGGAACGGTTCATTATTCCAGAAATACCGCATGCAGAAGAAATTCTGTAGTCTTTGTCAGGAATTGGTATAAAACTACTTGCGGAGTAATAGTCCACATTGAACCTATTCATTTTTAGCACCCCCCGAGAAATTAGAAAAATCACTCAACTGGAATATTGAAATTAATCGAAAATATCATTATCATTTAAGAGTATAAAAGCCTTTCATGTTTGTGGATTTGATCAGCTGGAATGTTTGTGGATTTTTACTAAATTTTTTATATATTGTTCTATATAATATTCGATATTTTTTACTTTAAGATTTCAGTTACAATACATCATTGAAAATAAATTTGTTTTGAAAAGTACTCATGAGAATGCGTAATCTATAATTTTTTTTTCTGAAAAGAATACTTCATCTTCTATGAGATACAGATGAACTTAAAGTATTGAGTTGGTAATAGTGGTTCACAAATCAAAGTGTTATAATCAAATTGAAACATTAAGAACAATATATGAAATGGAGGCGATTTTTTTGTTCCTTTCAAACAGGATTCAGAAAATGCAGGCATCCCCCATCAGAAAATTGATTCCATATGCAGAACAAGCGAAGAAAAGAGGAATAAAAGTTTATCATCTGAACATAGGCCAACCAGACATACAAACACCTTCTGTTTTCTTTGAATACATTGAAAAAAACAAAAATAAAATCGTCAGTTACACTCATTCAGCTGGATTGTACGAACTGAGAGAAAAGTTCGCTGAGTATTATTCAAAGTACGATGTGGAACTTTCGGCAGAAGACGTGATAGTTACTGTAGGTGGAAGTGAAGCGATCACTTTTGCCATCGCCGCTGTTGCAGATTCGAAAGATGAGATAATAGTTGTGGAACCATTTTATGCCAATTACAATGGATTTGCATCTATGCTCGATGTCAATCTCGTACCTGTTACAGCAAAAGCGGAAGATGGATACGCTTTGCCAGATAATGCGGAGTTTGAGAAGAAAATAACTCCAAGAACACGAGGGATACTTTTTTCAAATCCTTCGAATCCAACCGGTGCCGTTTACTCAAAGCAAGACATGTCGAGAATACTTGAACTTGCAAAAAAACATGACCTTTATGTCATCGTTGACGAAGTGTACAGAGAATTTGTTTTTGATGGGTTGAAACCTTTCACGGTGCTGGAATTTAAAGATTACACAGACAGAATAATAATGGTTGACAGCCTTTCCAAACGTTTCAGCCTCTGTGGTGGTAGAGTTGGTGCATTCGTCACAAAGAACAGAGAAATAATCAACATGGTGATGAAAATGGCTCAAAGCAGGTTATCGCCTCCTATGATCTCTCAAATAGGTTCAATTGGACTTTTAACACTTGGAGAAGATTATTTCAGTGAAGTTGTAGAAGAATATAGAAGAAGACGTGATATTGTTTTCGATGAGATTTTAAAGATTGAAGGTGTAGTGTGCAAAAAACCAAAAGGCGCCTTTTATATGTCGGTTAAACTTCCAATAGAAGATGCGGAAGACTTCGTTAAATGGATGCTCACTGATTTCAACGTTGATGGAGCCACGACGATGGTGGCACCGTTAAGTGGTTTTTACGCAACTGATGGAGCCGGTAAAGACGAAATAAGAATCGCCTATGTTCTTGAAGCTGAATCTTTAAAACATGCTTGCAATATATTCAGACTGGGCGTTAATGAATATATTAAATCAAGGGTGAAGAGCACTGAAGTATAAAAAATTACACACCTGGGATTTAAAACCAAAAGAAGCCGTAGAAATACAGAAAAGATTGAGAGAAAAGTTAATTTTGAAATTTGAACCGGTTGAGATTAAAAAAATCGCCGGTGTGGATCTTTCGTTCAAGGATGGATTTTCCTTTGCCATCGTCGTAGTTTTATCTTTTCCAGAACTTGAAGTTTTAGAAGTGAAATTTTCCAAAGAAAAGATCAGATATCCCTACATACCCGGCCTTTTATCCTTTAGAGAAGGACCGGCTTTTTTAAGTGCATGGGAAAAGATAAAATTCGAACCAGATGTGGTCTTTTTCGATGGACAGGGGATCGCACATCCAAGAGGACTTGGTCTTGCATCACACATGGGATTGTTCATCGACAAACCAACGATAGGTGTTGCAAAATCCAAACTCTTTGGAGTTTACGAAGAACCACCACAAGAAGCTGGTAAGTTCACATATCTCTTCACAAAAAACAACTATAGAATTGGCGCCGTGATCAGGACCATTCCAAATCAAAATCCATTGTTCGTTTCACCCGGTCACTTTATGGATGTTGACAACGCTATTGAATTAACTTTAAAATGTATTAAAGGACACAGGATACCTGAACCCACACGCTTAGCTCATATTTATTCACAGATGGCGAAAAGAAACGAACTCAAAGAATTTGAAAAACATGACCAGATCAGATTGATTTAAACGAGGTGTAGATAAATGAATAAGACTATACTGCGAGCAGAAAAAATAAACAAGGATTTTTCAGGTGTGCAAGTTTTGTTCGACGTTTCCATAAACGGTGAAGCCGGACAAGTCCACGGTTTGATAGGCGAAAACGGTGCCGGAAAGTCAACCCTAATGAAGATAATAGCTGGTTTTTTACAGCCTTCGAGTGGTAAGATATTTATAGAAGGTCAGCAGGTTAACTTCAAAAACCCGCTGATGGCTAAAAAAAGAGGAATAGCTATGATTCATCAGGAATTGAATTTGGTTGAAGATCTGAAGGTTTATGAAAACATATTCCTCGGGAAAGAATTCAAACATAGATTTTTGCTGGATAAGAAATCCATGATACAACGTTCAAAAGAAATTCTTAAGGAACTCGGGGAAGAAGAAATAGATCCACTCGAAGATATGAGAAACCTTTCAGTTGCAAAAAAACAGATGGTTGAAATTGCCAGAGCAATATCTGAAAACTCAAAGATACTGATAATGGACGAACCCACCTCAGCATTGACTGAATACGAAACCGAGATCCTTTTTAAACTCATCAAAGAGTTGAAACAAAAAGGTGTCTGCATTTTCTATGTATCCCATAGATTGAAAGAAGTAAAGGAAATCTGTGATGTTGTAACTGTTCTAAGAGACGGTAGAGTTGTTGGTGAATACGATGTTTCGAATGTATCGGAGGTAGAACTTGCAAATGCTATGGTTGGTCGTGAGCTTGGCAATATGTATCCCGAAAAACCAGAACCAAGTGATGAAGTTATACTTGAAGTTAAAAATCTGAATGTGCCCAACTTTGTAGAAAATGCCAGTTTTCAGCTAAAAAAAGGTGAAATACTTGGATTCGCTGGATTAGTTGGAGCCGGTAGAACAGAACTTGCTGAAGCACTCGCTGGATTAAGGCACAAAACATCTGGTGAAGTGTTCCTGAATGGAAAAAAGGTTCAAATAGAAGATTATGAAGATGCTAAAAGGCTTGGAATATCCTATCTTCCAGAAGACAGAAAATTGCATGGGCTCGTTCTCGATATGAACATAGTGAACAACATAACACTCATATCACTTGAGAAATATACCAGATTTTTAATAGACAGAAAAAAGGAAATATCAAAAGCCAGTGAATATAAAGAGAAATTTGATATAAGGTGCAGAGATCTTTTTCAGGAAGTTCGGTATTTAAGCGGTGGAAATCAGCAGAAAGTTGTTCTTTCAAAATGCCTTGAAGTGGAACCACAGGTTTTGATATTAGATGAACCAACCCGTGGTATAGACATAAATACTAAGTACCAGATATACCAATTCATAGCCGGTTTTGTCAAAGAAGGGAAAGCCTGCATAGTTATATCCTCTGAACTCCAAGAAATAATCGGATTGTGCAACAGGGTTCTTGTTATGAGAGAAGGTAGAATAACTGCTGAGTTGATTGGAAAAGAAATTAACGAGGAGGAGATAATACTCTATGCCACAGGAATCAAAGAAAGGGTTCATTGATTATTTAAAAAACATCAATTACGAGAAGTATGGTTCTCTAATAGCACTGATAGTTCTTTTCATAATTGCAGGGATAGCCAATCCAATATTTTTCAGGCCTTTGAACATAATGAACATACTGAGGCAGATATCGTACGTTGGTACAATTGCGCTCGGAATGACCTTCGTGATAATTTCAGGCGGAATAGATCTCTCCGTTGGATCGATGATGGCCCTTATTGGAGGAATAATGATAATAGTCATCAATCAATTCGGAGGAAATGTTCTGGCAATAATCCTTGCAATAATATTCGGGGCTGCTTTATCAGTTGGCCTGGGATTGGGAACCGGTTTGATTGTAACCAAAGGTAAAATAGCACCGTTCATTGCAACACTTGGTACCATGGCAATATACAGATCTCTGGTATTGTACTTTGCCAACGGTGGGGAGTACAGATCGATATCTTCAATATATCCCAAAATAGGTGGGGGAAAAATACCGCTTGGGGATTCTTTCTTCATACCTACTCCCGTTATAATTTTCTTTGTTTATGCCATCCTGTGCCATATAATTCTTGAAAAAACAAGATTCGGCAGGTACGTTTATGCCATCGGTTCGAATGAATCCGCAGCGATCTACTCTGCAATAAAAGTTGACAGAGTTAAAATCATTACCTACATAATTGTCGCATTTTCAGTCTTTTTAACGTCGCTGATGCTATCTTCAAGAATGAACTCAGTCAGCTCAACAAGTGCAGGACTTGGTTTTGAACTCGACGCAATAGCGGCTGTTGTCATAGGCGGCACAAGTATGAAAGGCGGCAGAGGCTGGATCTGGGGAACGGTGTTCGGCGCAATAATTCTCGGAATAATAAACAACATGCTCAATCTTTTGAATGTTTCGCCCTACCTTCAAGGAGCAGTAAAGGGACTTGTTATAATCGGTGCGGTTCTAATTCAAAGAAAAAGAACCTGATTGAAAGGACGTGACTTTTTGAGAGTAAAGCTTGGTCTTGACAATATCATAGAAAATGATTTTAAAGAGTTAAAAGACAAAAGAATCGGCCTGATAACGAATGCCTCCGGTATAACAAGCAATCTTGAAATGAACATAGATGTGTTCTTGAAAAATGGTTTAAATTTGAAGAAAATATTCTCTCCAGAACATGGCTTGTTCATGACCCATCAAGATGGTGAATTGATCGAAAATCAGAAATTGAAAGACACAGCTGTTGAAATAATAAGCCTTTACTCATCAAAAAGAGCGCCTTCAAAGGACGATATAGAAGACGTAGATGTTCTGGTTTACGATATTCAGGATGTGGGCCTAAGATTCTATACATACATATACACCCTCAGATACTGCATGCAAAAAGCCAGTGAGTGTGAAAAAGAATTCATAGTGCTTGACAGACCCAATCCACTATCTGGAAATGTCATAAGAGGCCCGATGATAAAAGAGAACTTAGAATCCTTTGTTGGTGGAATGAGACTTCCGATAAGATACAGTTTAACCCCCGGTGAGCTTGCACTTTATATCAAAAGCTTTGACAAGCTCGATCTTGATTTAAAGATAGTGAAAATGGAAAATTGGAAAAGAGACATGTACTATGATGACACAGGGCTTTTCTGGAACATCCCATCTCCTAATTTGCCCACTTTTGAAAGTGTAATATGTTATGTTGGAAACTGTTTGATAGAAGCAACAAACATAAGCGAAGGAAGAGGTACTACAAGGCCGTTTCAGTTCATTGGTGCTCCCTGGATCGATGAAGATCTTCTATATCATGAATTGAAAAACAAAAACATTCCAGGTATTGCATTTAGAAAAAGAGTTTTCATGCCAAGATTTTCCAAATTTTCAAATCAAAAATGCAATGGTCTGGAAGTTTTTCCAGAAAACAAAGAAGCTGACTTTCTGCGCTTTGTAATAGAATTTCTCAAAGTGGTGAATTCACTATGGCCGAACGAATTTCACGTTAAAATCAACGAAGAAGGAGTTTCATTTGATAATCTTGCAGGCACAGATTCACTCAGAAAGATGATATTATCCAACGTGGATACCGAAGAAATAATAGACAGCTGGAAAAAAGATGAAGAAGAATTCGAAGATTTAATTGCCGAACTCAAATTATACAGATAGAAAATCCGGGAAATCGTTTCGATTTCCCGGACTGATTAAAATCCATGTGATTACTTTACTTTTTCGTTCAACCAGAGTCCGTGGATATTGCAGTATTCTCTTGCGAATACCTCTTTACCCTCAGGTATTTCAAAAACTGCCTTCGGCTCGTCACCTGGTTTAAGGAATTTCTTATGAGAAACTCCATCTACGACAAGTTCAATCCATTCGATATAGTGCTTTTCTTCCATTGGATGCAGGGCGTTTTCCCCAACTAACACAACGTATGCGTTTCCTTCTCTCTTAACGAACGGAACATGCTTTTCCTGAGATGTATCAGCGGTTTTTTCTTCAAGCAACTTCATCGGTTGTCCACAACACACAAGCTCTCCGGCACCTTCATGCAAAACTTCAACTATGTTTCCACAAACCTCACACTTATAAACCTGACCTCTTTTTGTCATCATGTCACCTCCAATAATTTACTGCCTTTGGGCAAGAATTCTATCAATCATGAACAGTCCGTTAGTGTTATCACCAACCAGCTTCAATTTTTCTATTATCTCCCTGTCGTTTTCCTCTTCTTCAACTTGCTCATCAATGTACCACTGGAGGAAGTTGAAAGTTGCTCTATCTTTCAATTCCTCTGCAAGGTCAACGAGCTTGTTTATACACTCTGTGATATGCTGTTCGTGTTTTAAAGTTTCTTCGAAGGCATGTAAAGGAGAGTTCCACTTCTGTGGCGGTTCCTTTATAGCAAACAATTTCACTTCTGCTCCCTGTGATTGCAAATATCTGTATATCTTCATTCCATGTTCTACTTCTTCCTTATACTGCACCATCATCCAGTGAGCAAAACCCTTTAAGTTTATAGAATCAAAATATGCTGACATAGAAAGATACAGATAAGCTGAATAAAATTCTTCATTTATTTGCTTGTTCAAAGCCTCTATCATTTTCTCATTTAACATTCTATCACCTCCATTACTCTTCTACATCGAATTCGTCTTTTGAAGCTCCGCAAACCGGGCAAACCCAGTCGTCTGGTAAATCTTCAAATGGTGTTCCTGGTTCTATCCCGTTGTCGGGGTCTCCGGCTTCAGGATCGTAAACATATCCACATAATCTGCAAACATACTTTTTCATAATCTTACCTCCCCATCGAATCTCTAACTTAATAATTTTAAATTTATCTAAGTACATTTTTATTATACCACACTTATATAATTAGGTAAAATTTTTATCTTTCCAAAAATGGTAAAATTTTTTAGAATTAACATGAGAGAGGTGTTTCGAATGGATGCAAAAAAATTCAAAAAGATCGCCTTGGTAGGTGCAACTCCTGATCCAAAAAAATACGGGAACATAATCTTAAAAGACCTAAAAACCAAAGGATTTGAGGTAATTCCAGTGAATCCAAGGTATGAACAGATCGATAATTTAAAATGTTTCAAAAGTGTAAAAGAACTTCCTGAAGATGTTGACGTAATAGTCTTTGTGGTACCACCAAAAATAGGCCTTCAGGTGGCAAAGGATGCGATTAACTCAGGGTTCAGAAAATTATGGTTTCAACCGGGCGCAGAAAGCAAAGAAATAAAAGATTTTCTTGACAGTGAAGATGTGGAATACAGTTTTCGAAGATGCATAATGGTAGAAACTCGATCATGAAATTTGTTTCTTTTCGTTTTTCATTTGGTACATAAGACTATCAACTTTTCGAATAGTATCGTATATGTTTTCTGAAAAGTAACTCATTCCATACGAAAAATCAGGTTTAAAATCCTGAAAATTCCTGAATTTATCTCTTATTCTTGATATTATTTCATTGGCTTTTTCTAAATCGCAGTTTCTCAATACCAGTAAAAACTCATCACCTCCCATTCTGAACAAAGGATCTGTATGTCTTGTTTCTGACTTTATGCAACTGACTAAATATTTTAGAATACGATCTCCCATCGTGTGACCATAATTATCATTTATCGTTTTTTGCAAAGAAGACTCCATCTTCTGTAAGATGGAGATGAATTTGCATTTTTTTACTTACAATACGATATAATATTTAGTGTTAATATAT
>JARRBB010000007.1 GCA_029981435.1 Thermotogaceae bacterium
TATTATCTCCGCTGGGTCGGTAACTCCCAAAACGAATCTTTTCCTTGTTTTGTATTCATAAAAATCTTTCAGTACTCTCAAGGTTGTACCTATACAATCATTGTCCCAGTCAACCAGCACTATTCTGTTCACATGAGGAGCTATGTGTTTATCAAATGCTATGGTTGCAGCAGAGGTAGAACCATCGTAACATGCTATCAAAGCATGAGGAATGGTTCCCATGCTTTCAACACCCCAATAATCAGCATTTGCATCTGTAGAGACACCAAAAGCCCCTGCCTTGAGAGCCGCATATCCATCCGTTGCCTGAACCCAGTAATGATCGAACCTCGCACTGAAAAACAGTATCGGCTTGCCACGTGCGGCGTCGACCACCTTCTTAACCGCCGTTGCAGTGCTTGTCGCTCTTGCTATCACACCGAGCAAGACCGTTTCAAGATATCCAAAATACATCGGATCTCCTTCAATAACAAGTATCGGCTCATTTTCTTTTGCAAAATCTCCATCGTAAAGTGCAAGAACGTTCAGTTCATTCCATTTATCGATCCAGAGATCGTTAAGCTGTTCTCTCAGATCCCATTTCTCTTTGTAACATTCTTCAAGGGTTTTTCTATCATAATCGTAAGCCGCTGCTTGTATCTTTCTTTCTACCTCAAGTAACCTCTCAAAGAGTTTTTCTGCCTTATTTTCATCTTTGTAATAACCGGTACCGTATTTCAGTATTGCCAGCGCTTCATCGATGCCAACCACTATCGAATCTTTCCTGGGAAAGAATTGATAGAGTACCCTCCTGTGGTGATTATCCTTCTTCAAAACCTCAACATATCTTGTGAAGTATTTATCGCTGTAATAACCCGCTCTGATTCTATCTATTGGTACTTTGAAAACCCTTGGATCAAGCCTTTTTCGTTCTTTCAATCATATCACCTCTGCGCCCAGAACTTCTTTGATTATAACAAGGGCAAAATTATGCAGATTTATATCGTAGGAATTTACACCCTCCCTGTAAACTCTCACTTTTAGGTCACGATTTCTTAATTCCTCGACTGTGAACAGAACACATATATTCGTGACAACTCCGCAGACCTCGAAATCATCAAGATTGTGTTCATCTATCAGTTCATCGAACTTCGTTCCAAAAAATGCGCTGTACCGTTTTTTGAATATTTTATAGTGTTTCTCATACCCATCGAGAGCTTTTAGAATATCGGTCTGCAACATCGCACCCCGAGTGTTTTCAACACAATGCCTTGGAAACATCTTGAATTCTTCATCATCCGGTTCGTGCCAATCCTGAGTGGTTATTATCGGCCATCCGTTCTCTCTAAAGTATCTTATTTTTTCCAAAGCAAAAGGTATAACTTTTTCTGCACCATCAAAATACAGAACACCATTCTGCTCCACAAAATCATTCTGTAAATCTATGAGTAAAAGAGCTTTCAAAGTTTCACTTCCTTCCAATTCTCAAAGAAGGATTATACAACCCAAAGTCTCACTTAGCAAGTACCCAGTTTGCTATATCTTCTATAACTTTTGGATCTACATTTCTTAATTTTTCATAATCTTCTGGTTTTGAAACGCCTTCAGTGTACATGAAAAGATGATCCAACCCATCGTACAGTTTGAAGCTTATATTGGACTTGTTCGAGAGCTTCTGTTTTAAAACATCGAAATTATTTTCCACAGTTATCTGATAATCTTTCTTTCCTTGAAGTATTAAAACAGGTATATCTAACTCACTCAGAGTTTTCACAATATCATACCTATCAAGATCATAAAAATAATTTGCCGTAGCACCTAAAACCTGTTCTGAAGGATCAAGTTCATGGTTTTTGAGTTTCAAAAGCAGATCCTTTGTTCTCTGGTACTGGTTCTTTTCTTCTTCACTCAATGGTGTGAGAGAAACGAGATAATCAAGTTGTTCAATCATCGTTTCGGCTAATTTCTGAACCATCGGAGCGAGTAGAATTATCCCATCCACCTTTATCGATCTTGCTATCTCTGGAACGAGCGTCGCACCAAGACTATGACCAAGTAAATATATCTCTGTAACTTTTGGAAGTGTTTTTGCAAACTCCACTGCACTGATAACATCGTCTATGACTTCTTCTTTAACTGTGATGCTCTTAACATCTATGCTGGTTTTGTAAGTGTAGGTTCGCTTATCGTATCTCAAAACCGCTATTCCCTTACTTGCAAGACCGAGTGCTATATCGAGAAACGGCTTGTTTGGCCCCACCGTTTCATCTCTATCGTTTGGGCCAGAACCGTGCACTAAAATGACGAGTGGATAGTTTGCTTTATCTTTTGGAACGGTCAAACTTCCTTTCAACTTCCATGGCTCTTTACCGAATTCAACTTGCTTTTCTTCTATTTTGTTCAAATCTACACCTTTTGGTGGGACGTATTCTATAAGTCTAACGGGATTGAAAGAAAAACCTGCAATTTTATTTGTTTCAGATTCGACTGCAACTGTTAAAATAAGTGCGTACTCTTTATAATCTGCTCTGAATATGTTGAATTTGTAACCTTCTCGCTCTTCCTGCCTGAGAAAGTACATTTTTTCAAAATTTCCAAGCTGTGCCTTTATATTGGTTATGAGCTCTTTCATTTTATCAACATTGAACTGCGCACGCATTTCAGAATTTTGCATTTCATAAGCAGCGAAATAATTTTCACTGAACAAGTACTTCAAATATTCCAGAGCACTGTCACTTGTGATATCAGCGAAGACTGATACAACAAAAACAAAAGACAACAACGTTGCAATTAAAATTCTCTTTTTCATAATTCATTCTCCTTTCGATCAATCACTCTACTATTATCGTTATGCTCCCGTAATCCGTTAAAACGTATCCTTTGGACGTAGAATCAACTTCTGGAAAAAGCAGCCACGCATTCTCCAATCCTCCACCATTTGGATTATCGAAAAACTCACCAAGTTCAAAACCAAGCTGACAGTAAAGAACTCCTTCATAACCACTCGCAGGTGTATAAAGTTTTAAATTACTGAAAGTGGCACAATCCGTTGATTGGGAAACATTCGAAAAGTCATAAAAAGTGGTATGCATGAGTATATTGGAATTCAAAGGATCAGTGCTGTAATAATAAAAGGCAACCGGTACGTCGAATCCAAAACTTTCGAGCAATTCGAAATCAACGTTTCTTACAGTCAAAGTTGCTGAATAACTCTCCGATGGACCATCTGGAATCTGTGTCGTTGTAATAGTTGCCTCGGGAACTTCCAAAATCAAGCTGACAGTAGAATTCTTACCTTTTTCTATCGAGAAAGTTGCAAAATCGAGGCTGAGAATAGCCGCAGCATCTGAGCAATAAACAGATTCAAAGCTTGAAACAACGTCTTTTATCGCTGCCACTCCTATCAAGTAATTGTCCCTTGCCTTTAACTTCAAGTTTCTTTCAACGGTGCCGCTCTGACCTGACAAATCTATATCTTCAACGTATTTATAATTTTGTCCGTCTACATCCGGATTAAATATTGATATCCTTATCTTTTCGGAATTAGACGGTATGTATCTATATTTTTCACCATCGAAATCAGAAGGTAATTTCAGTTTCAGGCTCAAATATCCATATTCACCTTCATCCTCAGATATCGGTGTACCGTGATTGTAAAGAAAACAGCACGCCGATACTATAAAAATAAATCCAAAGATCGAAGTCAAATAGATGAGCTTTCGCACCTGATTTCCCCCCGTATATTCCAAGAAAGTTTTTAAAGGTTTTCAAGAGCGATCGCAGCCGCTCCAAGTATTCCGGCATCGTTCCCTAATTTGCTACCAACTATTTTGAACGTTCCCATGAAAGAAGGTATTACTCTCATATTCACCTTTTCTGTTATCTTAGGAATGAAAAGATCAGCACTTTTTGACATTCCTCCTCCGAGGATCACCATCTGTGGATTGAATATGTGAATTATGCTCGTTATACCGACGCTCATGGCTTCCACAAAAGTATCGAATATCCTGATAGCCAGTTTATCATTTGACCTGTAGGCATCGAATATTTCACGTGCACCGAGAACCTCTCTCTGTCTTTCGAATTCGAATATCATGGACTCTGGAAAGCGTTTTCTACCTTCGTTGGCATATCTTATTAAAGCAGTCGCTGACGCCATAGCCTCAAGACAACCATAATTTCCACATCCACATACCGGTCCATGAGGATCGACAATCATATGACCGAGCTCTGCACCGATTCCATTTCCACCTGTGAGAAGTTTTCCATGAGTTATAACACCACCGCCTATACCGGTACCGAGGGTTAAAACAACTATGTGATCTTTATTTTTCCCTTCACCAAACCACTTTTCGCCAAGAGCAGCGGAATTGGCGTCGTTTTCTATAAACACAGGAACATTCAGATACTTCTCCACTTCGTCTTTCAACGGAACATTGTTCCAACCTGGAAAATTAGGCGAAAATTCTATTATCCCCTTATCATGATCGATAGAACCTGGTGAACCTATCCCAACCGCTTTCACGTCTTTGAGCTCGACCATTTCTTTTATCTTTTCACATATCCTTTCAACAACTTTCTGAAAACCAAGTTCAAGCTTCGTCGCGATTTCGTCTTTTTTTACTATTTCACCATTCGAATTAACTATTCCAATTTTTACCATAGTTCCACCAAGATCAATGCCCACGATTTTTTCAGCCATATTACACCTCTCCTTACATAGATTTTCTCCTTACATAGATTTTCGTGATTTCCATGTTGATTATATCAAAGTTTTAGATGCTTTTTTATGGCTTTTTCCATTCTTTTCATAGCTTCTTCAAGTGTGGATCTCGGACATGCGATATTCATTCGCATGAATCCATCTCCTTCCTCTCCGAACATCACACCGTCCTGTAGTCCAACTTTTGCTTCGTTGTAGAGCAGGTTTTTTAGTTCTTCCTGTTTCAATCCAAGTTCTCTGAAATTCAGCCACATGAGATATGTTCCTTCGAGTTCGGTAGTTTTGACAGATGGAATTCTCTCTTTCAGAAAATCTTTCACAAAATCTCTGTTCTCTCTCAAGTATTCAATCAAATCATCCAACCATTTAAAACCATATCTGTAGGAAACTTCAAGTGCAATTATTCCAAATATGTTCGTTGTGAGTAAACCATTTCGCTGAGCGGTGTGGACATACCTATTTCTCAAAACCGGATTACTTATAATAAGGTAAGACGTAGATAAACCTGCGAGATTGAAAGTTTTGCTCACAGACGTACAGGTTACGGTTATATCAGAGAATTCCTTTGAAATACTTGCAATAGGAGTATGTTTGTATCCAGGCATTATCAGATCAGAGTGGATTTCATCGGACACTATCGTTATGTTGTTCCTCAAACAAATTTCTCCAAGTCTCTCGAGTTCTTCTTTTTTCCACACCCTTCCAACTGGATTATGTGGGTTGCACAATATCAACATTCTTGTTTTATCATTTATTTTTCTCTCAAGATCTTCAAAATCCATTCTATAATTACCAGAACTAAACTTTAAGGGATTTTCAACTAAAATCCTTCCGTTGAGTCTTATAGAACTGAAAAACGGAAAGTAAACCGGTGTTTGAACTATTATCTCTTCTCCTGGTGAGGTAAAGGACTGTATGCACGCTTTTATACTTGGCACAACACCCGGCGCAGTGATTATCCAGTCTTTTTCTATTTTCCAGTTGTTTCTTGAAAACTGCCAGTCGATAATAGAATCGTAGAAAGAATCCGGGATGAAAGTGTAACCAAACACACCATGTTCGATACGGTCTTTAAGTGCCTTTTTAACCTCTTTTGGTGCTTCAAAATCCATATCTGCAACCCACATTGGTATCAAATCATCAGTACCGAAAATTTCTTCGCATCTGTCCCATTTGTAACTGTTTGTATTCTTTCGAGGAATGACTCTGTCAAAATTTGCCATATATATTTACTCCCTTCTCTTTATTCTCTAATAATTATATACAGATAGTGAACTATCAAGCCATATAGAAGCCATGACTTCCTGATATATTACACTTATTATATTACAATTCAATATTTTCAAATTCATCTCAACCCTATGGAAGTGGAGTTTTCTTCGCAAAGAAATGATAAAATTTTAGTGAGGTGATTTTATGGAAAATGAACAAATAGCCCTTGAAATAAGAGTTTATGGAATTGTGCAGGGAGTTGGGTTCAGAAGTTTTGCGCGCAAAAAAGCTCATGAATATGGTATCAAAGGTTACGTCAGAAATCTCATCGATGGTAGTGTAGAAGTAATAGCTGAGGGCGACAAAAAAGCACTGGAAAATTTTTTAGTTGAAATATCAAGAGGTCCTGTTTTTGCTCGAGTAGACAGAGTTGAAAAAAGAGAAATACAGCCCAGAGGATTCAAGAGTTTCGAAGTAAGGTTTTGAACGATCTTTTCTGGAGGTGTAGTGATGAAAATACTGGGGATAGACCTTGGAACAAGTAACATGCTTGCGTGTGATGAAAAAGGAAAGATTTTTTTAAATGAACCATCTGTTATTGCGTTTTCAAAAAAGAAAGGTGAAATAATAGCGCTCGGTAACAGAGCAAGGGAGATGATAGGAAAGACCCATGAGGATATAGAGGCTATTCATCCTGTAAAAAACGGCGCTATAACTGATCAGAAAGTATTTGAAAGTATCGTGAAAAAGATACTGAAAATGAAGTACAGAGGATTACTTTCCAGACCCAAAATATGTATAACCACGCATTCTGGCACAACAAACGTAGAGAAAAGGGCTTTGTATGAAGCAGCCATTAACGCAGGAGTAAAAGAAGTCTATTTCATTCAGGAAACACTTGCTTCTGCAATTGGTGCTGGTTTTAGTGTATCTGAAGCAAAGGGTGTACTGCTTGTGAACATCGGTGGCGGGACAACGGATATTTCAATAATAAGCCTTGGTGGAGTGGTTGTTGGAGATACCTTGAAGACGGCCGGTAAAAGTCTTGATGAAGCAATAATGATGCATATGAGACAAAAGTACAGCATGGTGATTGGTGAAAACACTGCCGAAGAGATTAAAAACAAAATAGGAATAGCCCATCCTGATGAAGAAAAACTATCATTAGAGGTCAAAGGGAGAAAAATAGTAGACGGTTCACCTGTCTCAGCAACTGTGAGTTCCGAAGATGTCTATGAAGCTATTCTGGAACCTTTGAAAAATATCGCAGCAAAAATAAAAGAAATAATTGAAAGAACTCCACCTGAGCTGATCTCTGACATTCTCGAAGAAGGTGTAATACTGACCGGCGGTGTTTCATTGATGAAAGGAATTCATAAGTTCATCAGCGAAAGTTTAAATATGAAGGTTAAAAAAATTGAAAACCCAGTAACTTGTGTGATAGAAGGTATAGGATTCATCTTCAACTCAAAGGATTTACTGAATGAGATTTGCGAAAAAATGCCCTGATTACGAGGTGGTCAAATGATAAGAGGCATATATACAGGTATCATGGGAATGCTTATAGATATGGCTACGATGGATACCATAAGCAACAATCTTGCAAATGTTGATACCATCGGATTTAAAAAAGATACCCCTGTCTTTAAAACATATCTAAAGGAAAACATATACATGATGGACAGAAAATATCATCCTGTAAAGCCTGTGAAGTTTCTTGGTTCTCTGGAACAGGCAACAATTCTCGATGAAGTAAGACCATCGATGACGCAAGGAGCTGTTTTCAATACCGGAAACCAAACTGACTTTGCAATAGATGGTGAAGGATTTTTCGTCTTGCGTTCTCCAGATGGAAATATCTTTTATTCACGTGCTGGAAATTTCAAAGTTGATGAACAGAACAATCTCATAGATGAAAATGGAAATTTTGTTCTTGATAATGAAGGAAATATTATTAGATGGAATGAAGAATATACTGTAGATGAAAATGGATGGGTTTACAACAAGAATGGGGAAAGACTTTTTAGATTATGGATAGTAGAATTTCCAGATCCTAATAAACTTGAAAAGTATGGTTACAGTCTCTTTACTCGAACTGAAGAAAGTGGAGTACCTGTGGAAAGTTTCGATTCTAAGGTTTTGCAAGGATTTCTTGAAAGTTCTAATGTGAACGCACTCAATGAAATGGTAAGAATGATAAGCGCCATGAGACATTTTGAAATAGCCCAAAGGGTTGTAACAACCGAAGACCAGTTATTGGACAAAGTTATAAACAACGTTGGAAATGTGCGGGGGTGAAACTGACGTATGATGATATCTCTGTATAGTGCAGCTACAGGAATGGGGGTACAACAGACCAAACTCGATACCATAAGTAACAATCTTGCAAACGTTGATACAACAGGTTACAAGAAGGTTAGAGCCGAATTTGAAGATCTTGTTTATCAGTACTTCAAGGATGCAGGTATCCCCACCGCACAGACTTCACAGCTTCCCACAGGTTTGTATGTTGGTCACGGTGCAAGGTTATCGGCTACTACAAGGATTTTCACTCTTGGTAATCTTGAACAGACAGGTAACGCGCTCGATATTGCTATTGCCGGTGATGGGTTTTTCCAAATACAGCTTCAGGATGGCCGGGTCGCCTACACACGTGATGGTGCTTTCAAAATAAATAGTAGTGGTCAAATAGTGACGAGCAATGGGAATCTTCTGGTACCTAACATACTCGTACCAAACAACGCTGTTTCAATAAACATATCCGAAGATGGGATAATAAGTGCTGAACTTGCGGACGGTACTATACAAAACCTTGGTAACATAACCCTTGTTAAATTCGTGAATCCCGCTGGTTTGAAATCCATAGGGAACAACCTGTTTTTGGCAACCAACGCCTCAGGCGCACCGATAGAAGGAATACCAAATCAAGATGGTTTCGGTGCTCTTCAACAGGGATACCTTGAAAAATCCAACGTGGATGTTTTAAACGAGATGGTAAATATGATAACAGCTCAAAGAGCTTATGAAATCAATGCGAGGGCCGTTCAGACTGCAGATGATATGTTAAGAACCATAGGAACACTCAAACGATAATTATGAGCAGGTCTTTTAGACTGTTTCAAGCGCTCCTTGCCCTCGCCTTCCTCCTTCTGAGTAGTACTTTTTTCTCTAACCCGATCCTTGAATTGAAGGATCGGGTCCTTCTTAATAACAATAATACCATATTTGCGGCGGATGTTGTTAAAAATCATGAATCTATACCGGAAATTCTTTATCGGCTCGTTATAGCCTATGTTCCATCGAGTGTCAGTTACATGGAACTGGATTCACAGGTCGTTGTAAATCTTATCAAACAGAATTTGAAAGGTTATGAAATCCGTGCAAGTTCGGACAAAATAATAGTCCAGCGTCACGAAAATAAAACAGGTGAAACTTTTAAAAGCCTCAATGAATTGATTCAGGATTTTGAGAAAAAAATCATGAAAGAGTTCAAAGATGTAAAAATTGTGTGGCCTGATTCTTATAGTTTACCTGAAGAAGATAAAAGCACTGAATACTCTTATTCTTACACCAGAGCAGGCGATAGATACATCAATGTATTGATAAAAGAAATATCTAATGGTAAGGTGTCAAGAATCACAAACTTGAGAGTTGAACTCATTTTAACAAGGATGATAGTCGTCGCAAAAAGAAAAATCAATTACGGTGAAATAATTGGAAAGGATGATATAGAGTTGAAAGAGGTAAACATCTTTGGCAAAAAAGAGACATTTTCAGACAGTTTAGAGAACGTAGCAGGGAAAAGGGCCAAAAGAAGTTTTGCTGAAGGAGATCCTATAGCACTTGAATTCCTTGAGGTTCCACCGTATGTTACCAAAGGACAGATAATAACAGCATATGTCAGTATCAACGGAATAACCGTTACAACCTTCGCCAGACTTATGGAAGATGGAAACATTGGAGAAATCGTAAGTGCACGAAACGTTGAAACAGGTCAATTGGTCTACGGCGTTGTTGAAGAAGGTCCAAAGTTAAGAATACTTACCGATAGGGAGAGTAAAGAATAAATATGAGAAAAGGTCGAGCAATCTATACGATTTTTATTCTTATTTTGCTCATACCAAATCTTCTTTTTCAGAATTCACTCTGGAACAGTTCAAATAGTGCAAAATTCAAAAATATAATAGCTAACAGAACAGGCACCAGCGTTGGTGATATAGTGACTATCGTGGTATATGAAAGCTCATTGACTTCCAGTAAATCTTCGAATCCTGATTTCAAAGGTGGTCTAATTTCGGCTGTATCGAATGTTATAAACAGCATAGGAAGTCTCGACCTATCGAAGTTCATACCGATAAGAAGCAATCCATCGCCCGAGAACACCGACAGGGAATCGAGTAATGAGACAAAAATAGTTCTTCAGGTTGCCGCAGTTGTGAAGGAAGTTTACGATAATGGAACAGTTCTACTGGTTGGAAAGAAGGATATAAAAGTTGAGGACCAGAATTTGCAAATAATGATAAGTGGTATAGCACGCATAGAAGACATAAGCAGAGATAATTCAATAGATTCAACGAAACTTGCAGAAGCCAACATAATATACAACGGCCAGATAGTTTTTCAGCAAAATCCGGGGCAGGATAGATGGTTCGAGTGGATACTCTCAGCACTTGCGGGGGTGTTGTTTTGATGGAAAAAAAGCTTTTAAAGATAACAATGATGTTCTTGCTAATCGTTCTAACAGGTACCTTATTATTGAATGCTCAAACTGTTAGATTGAAAGATATAGCGAAATTTCGTGGAGCTCGTGATAACCAACTTTTCGGTGTTGGACTTGTAGTTGGATTGAATGGAACCGGTGATTCTACGGTTGTTCCCTCTACCCTGGTGGCCAATATGTTGAAAAATTTCGGAATGAATTTTACAGCGAGTGAATTAAAATCTAAAAACAGCGCCATAGTTATGGTTACAGCAGATATTCCACCTTTTTATAAAGAAGGAATGAGGCTTGACGTTACGATATCATCACTTGGAGATGCCAAAAGTCTTGCCGGCGGTATTCTACTTCAAACGCCTCTTTACGGTGCAGATGGAAACGTTTATGCTGTTGCACAAGGACCTTTGAGTATTGGTGGTGAAGATGTTGGGCAGACGGTTAATCTTCAAAAAAGACATCAACTGGTAGCTTACATTCCGCAGGGTGCTATAGTTGAAAGGGAAATACCAATGGAAATAGTATCTAACAACAGCATAACTTTGTTGCTGGACCATCCAGATTTTACTACAGCAGCACGTGCAGCACAGGCTATAAACTCAAAATTTGAATCTGTAATTGCAAAAGCTATAGATGCAGCTTCTATAAAGATAAAAATTCCTAAGATTTTTGAAGATGATTTGATAACTTTTCTTGCTATAATCGAAGAAATAGAAGTTGTACCTGACATTCCCGCTAAGATAGTTGTCAACGAAAGAACGGGAACGATAGTTTTCGGTGGAAAGATAAAGATACACGACTGCGTGATTTCTTATGGTAATTTCAATGTTTCGATCAAATCAACAGGCGATAACACCGTCGAAAGCCTTGTGAACGCTTTAAAGGCTTCAGGAGCCACACCACAGGATATTATCGCCATACTTCAGACACTTAAACAGTCTGGTGCCCTTCAGGTTGAATTGATAGTGATGTAATGGGAGGCTATTTGAATGAAAATCACAGATATCGGAATTTTCAAAGCTTTAAATTCTCGGAATGTTCAGAACTCCGAACTTGAAAGGTACATCGATGAATTTGTTGGGAGTGTCTTTTCGAAAATACTGAAAGATCTGGACAAAACGATCCCGAAAAATGATTTGATAAAAGAAAGCAATGGTGAAAGATGGTTTAAAGAAATGCTGTACGATGAATACTCGATTATAATAGCCCGTGAGAATTTTGGAGATATAAGGCAAAAAATTCTTTCGCAACTTTCGTTAAAGTCCTACAATATAAATGTCGATAAATAGAAAGAAAAGGGTCTCACCATTAAGGTGGGGGGATAATATGTCCGATGTCAACAATGTCAAAGATGTTCGAAATTTTTATCCTTTGCAGGCAATGGACAACATAATGTCAAGGGAAAATAATATTAAATCTGATAAAAATGGCCATAATTCTCAACCTGTTGAATCACAAAAAATCAGCGTTGATGATGCTATGAACATATTGAAAGAGAAACTCGAAAAACTATCGAAACTATTTCGAAGTGAGGCACAGTTTACCTTCGATAGAGACATAGACAAAGTTATTGTAAAAATAAAGGACAAAGACACCGGTGAAATCATAAGACAGATTCCTCCAGAAGTTGCCGTTAAGATTGCAAAAAAGGTCGACGAACTAATTGGCATTCTTTTTGATGAACTCGCTTAAACAAAATTCGGGAAGTGATACAAAATGGTTGATAATATAAACAATGGACCGTCGTTTAGAATAGGTGGTATTGTAAGTGGTCTTGATACAAGCAGCATAATCGAAGGGTTGCTCTCAATAGAAAGTCAGCGCCTCGAAAAACTTCAGAAACAGCAAGAAATACTCAATTTAAGGCGCGAGCTATTTCAGGAACTGGATGATAAACTTGAAGAATTGATGGAAAAAGTTTTTGACCTCAAACTTTCTTCCACCTTCAACGCTAAATCGATTTCTTCAAGCGATGAAGACTCGGTTATTGGCAGTGTAACATCCCTTGCACAGGTCACTTCTTTTAAAGTAAGAGTATCAAATCTTGTGTCTTATACCACAATAGAACCTTCAGAAACCTTTGGAAAGATTCCAGCTTCCACAACCCAATATTCGGACTTAAACAGTCGAATTACACCCATCGAAGGCACTTTTTACATAAATGGTGTGGAGATAGAAGTATCTTCCACTGATACGATAGACGATATAGTAAACAAAATAAATTCAAGTGTTTCAGGCGTTACAGCTTCGTACAATGATTCCACTGGAAAATTAACACTTTCAAGTTCATCGCAAATAACTATTTCAAATGGAACAAGCAATTTCTTAGATGTTTTTAATCTTAAAAATTCTCCTTTGATCGAAAGTGGTGGGGTTTACTCCATCGAAAGTACCACACAGATAGGTGCTTTGACAAAAAACACAACTTTAACAGATGCTGCAACTGCTAAGGGACTATCGTTCAATTCTGGAACTATCAAAATCAACGGCGTTGAAATAACTATTGATGGAACTGAAACGCTTGATGAGGTCCTTGATAAGATTAATCAATCGGACGCCAATGTGTATGCATGGTACGATGAAACAGCAGATAAAGTCTTTATAAGATCAACTGTTGGTGGACCAAGGGATCTGGTTCTTGAAGACACTGATTCAACCAATCTTTTCAAAATACTTGGTCTGGAAAGTGGTACTAAAATCGCAGGCCAAGCCGCTAGTTTAGAAGTAAGTTTCGACAGTGGCATGAGTTGGACAACGTATTACAGTGATTCAAACAGCTTCGAAATAGCGGAAGGAATAAACCTGACGGCCCTTTCTACAACAGCTACTCCTGTTGATATAAAGGTGAATTTAAATACAGACGCTATTATTGAAAAAATATCGGATTTTGTTGATAAATACAATGAGGTTATGGATTACATATACACAAAACTCAACGAAGAAGAAATTGAAGACAAAGACTGGAACGAAATGACAGACGATGAGAAAAAACAGGGGCTTTTAAAAAACGACGATACACTCGAGAGAATATTCCAATCTTTGAGAAATTTCATATACACAAGTGTCAGTGGTCTCGAATATTCGAATCTTACAGAAATAGGGATTTCAAGTGGTGATGAAGGTCAGAGCTACGAAAACATATCAAAAGGTCATATAGAATTAGATGAGGATAGGTTGCGAGAAGCTTTATCACAGGACTTGAATGCCGTTGAAAACCTGTTCAGGATAGACAGCGATGAAAATCAAGGAATAGCCGTTCAACTTTACTCAACACTCAGAGAATACACCAAATTTGGTGGTCTTATAGATAGCGTCGCAGGGGTCAATGGTTTCATATCCAGAGAGCTCTGGGATATTTCAGAAAGGATAATAAACGAAGCCGAAAGGCTTCAAAAAAGAGAACAGGAACTCTGGAGACGTTTCTCGGTTATGGAAAGTTATCTCTCAAGATTTCAGGCACAGAGTGCCTGGCTTTCACAAGCTTTTGGTAGCCAACAATGAACGAACAAGATTAAAATTATCGCGAATTCCCACACCTTACAGAAGGTGTGGGGGTTTACTATAGTTCTATCGTTTCACCCGGATTTAAAAGTATACACTCTATATTTATCTCATCCAGACGTTTTTTAAACTGCTCGGCATCAGCCTTTATTATCTCCCATGTGTTGTAATGCATCGGTATAACTTTGCGAGGACTCACAAATTTCGCTGCAAATATGGCATCTTCAATGTCCATAACATAATTTCCACCGATTGGTAAAAGTGCCACATCGATACCCTCATCTGCAAGCAGTTTCATATCAGTCGTTAAACCTGTGTCACCGGCGTGATAGATTTTCTGACCGTTGATCGATATGACAAAACCACATGGATTGCCTCCGTAGATGATGTTTCCATCTTCCTCCACTATACCTGAACCATGCAGAGCAGGTGTCATCTTGACAACACCGAAGGGAAATTCAAACCTTCCACCAATGTGCATTGGATGCGTTGAAATGTCAAATCTTTTAGATAGATAGGTAGATAACTCAAAAGTCGCTACAACAGTTGAGTTATATTTCTTAGCTATTTCAACTGCATCGCCCACGTGATCTCCGTGGCCATGTGTTATGAAGATATAATCCACTTTTTTAATATCCTCTAATTTAACCAGACAGACAGGATTTTGAGATATGAATGGATCGATAAGTATCCTGAATTCCTCGGTTTCCAACTGAAAAGCAGCATGACCAAAAAAGGTGAGACTGACTTTATTTTGCCTCATTTTTCAAGCACCCCCTGTTTAAAAATCAAAAATTATGTGGAATACCTTTGATATGTAAAATCAAATGTTCTTTATCTTCCAACTCATCAACCCAGCCATAATTCGCATCTTCTCTGGTATCTAAATCTTTTATATATGGTTTGATATCGATTACAGGCGTACCGTTAAATGCATCTATACTCGATATGTAGATTACGTTATCTTTTATACTTTTAATCTCCACAACGCTCAATCCAATTGGATTAGGGCGTACTGGAGATCTGCTTGCGAAAACTCCAACTTTTTCTCCATTGCTCCATGGTGGTGAAACTATCATCGATGGCTCACGGTTGATCTTATCCAAGAAATAGATCACGTAGATATATCTGAAACTTTCTAATCGATAGAGACCCTCAGTAAATTCCGGATTCAAAACAATACAAAAATCTTCATCAGCTTGATCTCTAAATGGCTGGTACGGTGCAGACGAAACATAAGGTGTTCTAATAATCCCTATGGATTTTATTTCAAAGCTACTTTTCAATATCGATCACCTCTTGAAAATATTATATCACTTAAAGATAGAAACGTTTATTCTAAAAATAATTTATGGAGACGAGAAAATGAAAAGAAACAAATAATAAGAACAAAGTGGTAAAATTTATAATAAGCATAAGTGAAATTTTCGAATTTCTCATGATCAAAACACTTAAAAAACCATAAAAAGCTGATGAAAATTTCTACATCGCCAAGAATATTGGAAAAAATAAGGCTATTTTAAAATCTTAATAGAGGAGGGAAAGTGTGAAAAAGGCTAAATTCAAATTGAGTATTTTGTTGAGTATCGTGGCACTGGTCTTCATGCTGTTTGGATGTGGTCCAGTGGAGATATGGATAGGGGTTGATATTCCACTAACGGTTATCGAAATTTCTCTTGTAGACTCAATATCTCTGTCACCTTCTTTTGTATTACTTGAAACAGGTGAAAAGTTCAAAGTTTATGATTCAATCATTCACATTGCTTTGTCAGATGAAGCCAAAAACGATATTGGAAACAGACAGATAACCGATATAGAAATAAGCATTGATGCAAGTTTAAATTCAACATACTCATCTCCTGTGCACGTAGAACTTTATCTGACAGAAACACCTGTTTCTACTTCAGAAGATTTATCGGCACAGGACCTCGTATGGGAAGGAGATGTAGAATCTGGGACCGTAATCTCCGAAACTCTTAATCTTTCAAACTCTCCGGGATTACAACATGTGATAAATATATTGAATAGCTCAAACAGAGAGGGTGACCTTTACGTTGCTGTAATTCACGATTACCCTGAAACAGACCCTGCTACCGTGACATTCGATATAACAGTAACGCGATTGAAGGTAACACTGTTTTGAGAAAAGTGGGGGAATCCCCCCACTTTTAACTATTTTGAAGTTTTTTTAGAATTTCCTTGGATAACAGACTTCTTTCATCTAAACTGTTCAACTCAGCATACTCTTTTTCTGAATGAAAGCTTCCACCAACGATTCCAAGGCCATCGAGCGCATCGACTCCTTTTTCACTGAAAAATGCGGAATCTCCACCACCACCTGTTGATTCAAAGGATATCTCTATTCTCAAAGTTTTTGCAACTTCACCTACAAGTTCTAAAAGCAAATCGCTTGATCTCATAGGAGACCTTGAAACGTTGAATTCATACTCTGCTTTTGTACCTTTTATTAATGATTTTGAGCAGATCTCACCTATCATATTCTCAATCTGTTCCAAATCTTCTTTTCTGGCATATCTTATATCGAAATAAGCTTCAGCGTAATCGGGTACAATGTTGCTTTTTACACCACCGTTAACTATCGATGGATTGACCGTCAGGCCTTCGATTTTTCCAATTAAACCAAACATTTGAAGTATTTTATCAGAAATCTCCACAACCGCATTGGCGCCTTCTTTACCAATCAAAGCAGCATGGGCCTTTTCTCCGTACACTTTTATTCTGCAACCAGCTATTCCTTTTCTTGCTGATAGTAAAGCACCACTTGGACGTGCTGGCTCATACGAAAGACAACATACGGAATCTTTCGCAGCAAGATACATATCTTCTCTGCTAACTTTTGATCCAAGTTCTTCATCAACGTTTATCATCAATCTCAATCCCTTTTTCAATTCAGGTTTTTCATCCAGAAATTCCTTAACTGCCTTCAACATTACAACTATTCCGCCTTTCATATCTGCAACACCAGGACCATAAACTTTTCCATCAACCACTTTGAAAGGTCTTGAAAGCGTGTCTTCTTTCTTAAAAACTGTATCAAAATGTCCTATCAAGGTTATAAAAGGTGCTTTACCTGTTTCTGCAATTAAGGATCCTTTACCGTATTTACAGTTGAAACCCCAGGATTCCAAAACTCCTTTTACGTTCGACAATGTTGAGAGCTTTTCCTGTATGGAGAGATCAGGACCTGTTGGAGTGTTTACAATTTCCTCGAAAAATTTTAACCAATCCATTGTTATTCACCTCATTTATATTTTTCAAGAATTTCTTTTATCTTTTCTTCCACACCCATTTTTCTTCCCGGTAAACATTTGTTGATAGGATCACCTTTTTCAACTATCGCTTTTGCATATCCAGAGCATCCTGGGTATCCACATGCTCCACAGTTTATACCTGGTAGCACTTTTGTTATTTCTTCTATCCTTGGATCCTCTTTTACCTCAAATACTTTTGCTGAGTATGCCAGAAAAGTTCCCGATAAGAGTCCCAGTACACCTAAAATCAGAGTGGAATAAAAAATCGTCATTGTGAACATCACCCCTTCATATCTTCACGAGTCCCTGAAATCCCATAAATGCCATTGAAACTAACCCAGCAGTTATCAGTGCATTTGCAAGACCCTGAAAACTTTTAGGAATTTCCTCCAATTCGAGCTTTTCTCTTATACTTGCAAATATTATCAACGCAAGACCAAACCCGAGTGCAGCTCCAAGTGAATTGAAAACAGTCTCAAGAAGGTTGTATTCCATCTGAACGTTCAAAAGTGCAAGTCCAAGTATTGCACAGTTGGTGGTTATGAGTGGAAGGTATATTCCAAGGGCT
Source organism: Thermotogaceae bacterium (assembly GCA_029981435.1). Lineage (GTDB taxonomy): Bacteria > Thermotogota > Thermotogae > B21-G9 > HyVt-16 > HyVt-16. The sequence continues at coordinate 17,970 of JARRBB010000007.1, forward strand.
TCGTACAAAGAAGGAGAACTCTTTTTCAGAAAGATTTCAACAAACTGAACAAGTGTTGCTATAACGAGTATGAAAACAATAGTCCTCAAAAATGCAAGGTTCAGTGTTATCAAAAGTCTGTCTATGAACCAGACAATTGTAGATGCGAGGACCATAACGAACAGAACGGCTATACTCATCCCAACGGCAGTATCTATTTTCTTCGATACCCCAAGGAATGGGCATATTCCGAGGAAGCGTTGCAAAACAAAATTGTTAACGAGTATCGCTGAAAGGACTATGAGAAATATTTTTGTGCCTTCGCCCATCGATTATCACCCCTTGGCCTTTTCATTTTTCTTTATACCGATGAAGTTGAATAAACCTGCGAGAAGTCCAAGTACTATGTATGCTCCAGGAGGTAGTATCATCATGAACAGCTTGAAAGCATCTCCCCAGACTTTAACTCCAAAAACGGTTCCATTCCCCAGCAACTCTCTGACACTTCCAAGGAGTATCAAAGAAAGCGTAAATCCAACACCCATACCAAGTCCATCGAGAAGAGATCTAAAAACATTGTTTTTGGATGCGAAAGCTTCCGCTCTTCCAAGGATTATACAGTTGACAACTATAAGCGGAATGAATAGTCCGAGGGTTTTCCACAGATCGTAGGTGAAACCATGCATGAGAAGGTCAACAACGGTCACAAATGAAGCTATTATAACTATATATGCCGGAATTCTAACCTTCTCAGGAATGAATTTTCTAACGAGCGATATAGTAACGTTCGACATCGTTAAAACAGCCAAAGTAGCAACCCCCATACCGAGCCCATTTATCGCAGAAGTAGTCGTGGCAAGTGTTGGACACATACCGAGTGCCTGTACATAAGTTGGATTTTCTTTTATTATTCCTTTTGTGAAATCGGAAAAAGCACCGGCCATATTTACTTCACCTCCTGAGTGAGAAATTCGAACATTGCATTCAGAGTATTAACAACAGCCCTTGGAGTTATAGTCGCTCCTGTCATAACGTCGCTGGTTTGTACAACACCTGATTTTTTCAGTTCTTCTATTTCCTTTTCATTTGATTTTGGAAGTACACCGGCATCCTTGTTAACCTTTAAACCATCTGAAGCATTGAAAGCATTTGAGGATATACCAAAGAAGCGTTTTTTAATCTCCTTTTCAGCTATTCTCGCGCCGAGCCCCGGTGTTTCTTGAGAATAATCCAGAACCTCTATAGCGTTTTCATAAAATTCTCCGTCTTTTTTTATAAAAGAAGCCATCGTTATTACGCTTCCACCATAACCTATCGCAGAACCGGTGAGAATATAAATGTCTTCCCCATTTTTTCCAGTGAATTTGTAAGCAGGTGAAAGAACTTTTGCTTTGTATTTAGAACTTTCAAACAAAATACCATCTTCATCAGATTTCCATATTCTATCTTCCAGATCTTTCAAATTCTTTGGTAATTCATCACTGTCGATTATCAACTCTTCTTTTCCAGGAGATGAAAGAACCACTTTTATTGCCTTCAACTTCGCGTTAAGCTCAGCATTTTCAATTGGTTCTTTGACGACCATGTAAACAAGACCAAGCAGAAACCCAAGTACAAGTGTTATGGTGGCAAGGATTAAACCTGTTTTTATTATATTACCCATTTTGCTTCACCTCACCAAATTTGCGCGGCTTTGTGAACGAATCTATCAATGGTACAAAAGCGTTCATTATCAATATTGAAAAGCTAACGCCTTCTGGATAACCACCGAAGTACCTTATTATCATGGTTATAGCTCCACAACCAGCTCCAAAAAGTAGCATTCCCTTAGGTGTTACAGGGCTCGTTACCATATCGGTCGCCATGAACAGTGCACCTAACATCAAACCACCGCTCAATATGTGAAAAATCGGTGTTCCAAATTTTTCCGGATTTATCAACCAGAATATCGTTGAAATTATCAGAACGGTTCCGACATAAGATACAGGTATGTGCCATGTCACCCTCTTTTTAGCCATAAGATAGACAAAACCAATTATCAGAAGGAGTGCACTGACCTCTCCTATACTCCCTCCTATATTTCCGATGAAAAAGTCAGAAATTTTTAAACTGTTAATCGCTGAAGATCCACCTTCTTTTAACATGGCAAGAGGTGTTGCTGTAGTGACCATGTCCCACGGTGACATCCAGAATTTCGTCCAGTAAGGTTTTACCCACGTAGTCATCTGAACAGGGAAGGATATCAGTAAAAACACTCTACCAACCAGAGCAGGGTTGAAAGGATTGGCCCCAAGTCCACCGTAGATATGTTTTCCAACAACGAGCGCAAAAATTAATCCAACAAGAAATGCCCAAAGTGGTAATTTGACACTCACATTCAGCGCTAAAAGCAAGCCGGTGACACTTGCACTACCATCAGGAATAAAATTCTTATCCTTTCTGAAAAACCTCATGATTATATACTCTGTTAATTCTCCTCCAAATACACCAACTATTGCAAGGACCCAAGCGTACCATCCAAAAATAAAACCAGAAAATATAGTGACAGGGATTAACGCTATCAAAACGTCTCTCATTATCTTCGAAGTGTCATCAGGATGCCTCACATGTGGTGCCGTTGTGGTTTTGAAAGTTCTAACCATCATTTACCCCTCCTAAGCGCCCTGTAAACTTTCTTTCCGAGTTTCAGGTGCCTTACGTGGTCTATTTTTGAAGGACATATGTAAGCACAGCTACCGCATTCTATACAATCAAAAAGCCCTTCAGAGACGGCTTCATCATACTTTTTAGCCTGAACAAGTTTATAAAGAACGTTTGGTCTTAGATTCATTGGGCAGGCTTCGACACACCTTCCGCATCTTATACAGTTTCTTGTGTATATACTACCTGTAACTTCTTTTGTTAGAACGAGTATCCCAGATGTTCCTTTCATTGTAGGAATGGAAGTATTTGGCACGGCTATTCCCATCATTGGACCGCCAAGAACCACTCTGTCAACCTCTCCATTGTAACCTCCTGCGAAATCTATCAGTTCTTCTATTGGAGTCCCTATACGAGCCACAACGTTTTTAGGTGTTTTCACACCTTCACCGGTGACTGTTAGACCTCTTTCTATAAGAGGTTTTCCATCCACAACTGCTTCTTTTATAGCAACCGCTGTTCCAACGTTTTGGACCACTACTTTCACATCCATCGGCAAGCCACCGGACGGGACTTCCCGATTCAATATAGCTTTTATCAATTGCTTTTCAGCACCCTGTGGATACTTGGTCTTCAAAGCAACTACTTCGATTCCTTCACCAGAAAACTTTTTCAAAGCATCTATTGCGTCTTTCTTGTTGTTTTCAACACCGATTACCGCTTTTTTAACATTCAATATTTTCATTATTATCTTGATACCAACAATGAGTTCCTCTGTTTTTTCAAGCATCAATCTGTGGTCGACCGTTAAATACGGTTCACACTCTGCACCGTTTATTATCAACGTGTCTATTTCTTTTGGGGGAGAAAGCTTTACATGGGTTGGAAACGCTGCACCACCAAGGCCAACTATACCAGCCTCTTTGACTCTTTCAATCAAAATTTTAGGGTCAGAGCTTTCAAAATCGATAGGTTCAAGAAGTTCCCATTCGTCCTTTTCAGAGGTTCTTTTTATAACCAAAAGATCAGAAGGTGCTCCCAGAACAGGATGAAACATCTTAGTTATATCTTCAACAACGCCTGTTACAGGAGAATGGAGATTCGCAGAAATCAAAGATGAAGCCTCCGCGATTTTCTGAGCTGTTTTAACTTCCTCTCCTTTTTCTACCAAGAGTTTAGGTGGTGAACCGGCACTTTGAACAAGATAAAGATAGACTTTTTCAGGGATTCTGAACGTTTCAAGTGGTGAGTCTTTAGAAAGTTCTTTCTTCTCAGGTGGATGAACTCCACCTTTGAAGGTCAGTAATTTCAAGGTTCATCGCCCCCTTTATACTATGTACTTTTTTATACTTTTTTCGAGTATCTCCTTGAATTGTGAATATCCTTTTCTCCCCATCAGGGAATATGTTAGCTTCTTTCCCATTTCTACACCCGGTTGATCAAAGGCGTTTATGTTTAAAAGCTTACCCATTATCGCAGTTTGGAGTTCGTATGTGAAAATAAACTCACCTATGGATTCTTCACATATTTCAGAAAACTCAACATTCAGATTGGGACGGTTATTTTGAGCAAGTGAATAAGCTGTGGCTCTTTGCTCTGAAGATAAGAGTTCATTGAGACTTTTTCCGCCGAGATAGGCAAGTGAATCTATATCTTCATGAATCTTGGGTATTTTGACCGTATTGTCGAATTTTCTTACCACAAGGAAAGTTACAATCTTGTCGTTTGGCCCTTCGTTGTAAAGTTGTATTTGTGAGTGCTGATCAGTTGCACCGAGGGCCTTTACAGGTGTCTGGCCAACATTAACTTCATTTCCGTTGATATCATACTTCTTGCCCAGAGATTCCGCCCACAGTTGACGATACCAATCTGCGAGAGAATACAACCTGTTTGAATAGCTCATCATAACACTTATGTTTTTTCCTCTGGTGTAATAAAGATAATGCACAAGTGCATTCAAAGCCGCAGGATTTTTCCAGATATTTCTTTCTTTCAGTAGAGAGTAAGCATTTTTAGCTCCATCGATGAGGGCATCTATGTTCAAACCACCCGCAATCGCTGAAAGGAGTCCTACAGGAGTCAACACACTGAATCTTCCACCAACCCTTGGTGGGATTTCAAGAGAATCTATATTTTCCTCACTGGCAATTTTTCTGAGAACACCATTTTCAGGATCGGTGGTTATGATGAGATGTTTTCTAACATCTAATCCTAATGATTCGATTATTCCTCTCACAACCATATAATTTGCCATCGCTTCGGCAGTTGAACCGGATTTTGAGATAACGTTGAAGATGGTTTTTTTCATATCAAGGTTTTTCAATATCGATGACACGAAGTCAGGATCAACATTATCAACAACATGAATTCTCGGAAAACCTTTTCTTCCATCTCGACTCAAACGGTTCCAATCCAGCCCATTCAGCGAGTCTCTCAGCGCTATATTTCCAAGGGCTGAACCACCTATCCCGAGTACTACAAAGTCATCATAATCTTTGAAATATCTATATTTAGCAGCAAGCTCTTTTACCGAATCTATGTTTCTTTTATCGAAAGGAACCTCTAAAAAACCAGGCGCATCTGCTTCTATTTCATCTATAATTCTGGTTATTTTCTCACTGTAAGAGTTTATTTCATCCTCAGTTAAACCATCTGAAATGTTTGGAGAAAACACAAAACTGAAATCAAACCTTATCTTCTCAAGCATCTGTTCTCTCACCTCTTGTTCAATATGTTATCAATGATTCAACCCTGAATTTTTCAAGCCTTTCCCGAGCTTTGAGAGCAGTGAGTTCTATCAAAAAGACCATACCAACAACTTCCCCGCCTGCTTTCTCTATGAGCTTAGATATTGCTTCAACAGTTCCACCAGTTGCTAAAACATCGTCTACAATAACAACTTTCTTATGGTTTTCAATCGCATCTTCGTGCATTTCAAGGGAAGCCTTTCCATATTCAAGCTCGTATTCAATCCCTATGGTCTTATAGGGAAGTTTTGAAGGCTTTCTGATTGGAATGAAAGCTTTTGAAAGCAGATAAGAAAGTGTGGCTCCAAAAATGAAGCCTCTTGCTTCAGGAGCAGCTATTGCGTCAAAATTCCAATCTTTGATGCGTTCAGCCATCAAATCTATTGACTTTTTAAAAGCTTCCGGTGTACTCAAAAGAGGTGTAACATCTCTAAAAATTATACCTTCAACTGGAAAATCCTTGATATTTCTGATGTATTGCTTTAAGTTCAACTTCTGTTCCTCCTTTCAAATGTCCAAAAGTTTGTCAACAACGAAATATTCCAAAAAAGATTTTATCATATTAGTGAAAAAATTCTATTTTTCGTGTTATAATCAAACGTGAAAACAATCACAAGGATACCGATAATGTGAATAAATTTCAGGGGGTGTAAAACTGAGATGGAGAAATCCATTTGTGAACAACATGAAAAGCTTTATGCGGAGCTGGACAAGTTTATAGAAGAAATCCATGCGGATGGTAGTGCATTAATTGAAGTTTTACACAAAGCACAACAGTTGTTCGGTCATCTTCCGGTTGAAGTTCAGGAATACATCGCAGAAAAGCTGAACATACCTGTCAGCAAGGTTTTTGGAGTGGTTACATTCTATTCATTTTTCACCATGAAACCCAGAGGCAAGCATCAAATAAAAGTTTGCCTTGGTACTGCCTGTTACGTAAAAGGTGCAGACAGACTTATGGACAGGTTTAAAGAGGAACTCGGTGTAGAGGAAGATGGTGTTACAAAAGATGGATTGTTTTCATTGCACGGAGTTAGATGCCTTGGAGCATGCAGTATGGCTCCTGTGGTCATGATAGGAGAAAACGACTTCTATGGTCGTGTTACACCAGATGAAGTACCTAAGATAATAAGAAATTACACCAAGTAAATAAGGGAGGGAAAGAAAATGTCAAAAGTTAAGAGTTTAGAAGATCTTATGAAAATAAAAGAACAAGCTCTCAAAGAATTACAGATGAGAGATTCAAAAAAGAAGGGAAAAATAGTCGTTGCGATGGGTACATGTGGAATAGCTGCAGGTGCCAAAGATACTCTTCGTGCAATTGTAGAGGCACTCGATAAAAACCATATAGTTGATGTTGCTGTTGTTCAGTCTGGTTGCATGGGTCTTTGTGAAGTTGAACCAACTGTTGAAGTCAGAATGGAGGGGCAGGACCCGATAATATACGGTCATGTTACTCCCGAACAGGCTGAAAGGATAGTTAAACAACACGTCATCGAAGGAAAAGTAGTTTCTGATCTGGTTGTAAGAAAAGGAGAAGTCTAATTTCAAAATCTGAAAGAGGTGAAAAAATAATGGCAGTTTCAACGAACACGATTCTGATCTGCGCAGGTGGGGCATGTATATCTGCCGGTGAAAAGAGCGTTAAGCAGGTACTCGAAGAAAAACTCCGTGAATATGCTCTTGACGGAGTTGTTAGAGTAGTTGAAACTGGCTGTATGGGTGCTTGCGATCTTGGACCCATAGTTGCGGTCTTTCCAGAGGGTGTTTATTACCAGAAAGTGAACGCGGAAAACGTTAAAAAGATAGTTGAAGAACATATACTAAAGGGTAGAGTAGTTGAAGAAATGCTCTTTGAAGGTCCACAAGGCAAAATAACCGAAGAAGTTCACGAAGAACATCCTTTCTTCAAAAAACAGGTTAAGATAGCCACCAGAAATCTTGGAATAATCGACCCAATGAACATAGACGAGTACATAGCAAGAGATGGTTATTTCGCACTTATAAAAACCTTAACACAGATGAGTCCTGAAGAAGTAATTGAAACAGTTAAAAAGAGCGGACTCAGAGGAAGAGGTGGTGCAGGATTTCCGACAGGTTTGAAATGGGAACTCACACGCAAAAGCCCAGCTGATAAGAAATTCGTAGTATGTAACGCCGACGAAGGAGACCCGGGTGCTTTCATGGACAGATCGATCCTTGAAGGAGATCCTCACACGGTTCTTGAAGCAATGACCATAGCAGGATATGCAATTGGTGGACAGAAGGGTTATGTATACGTTAGGGCAGAATATCCACTTGCCATAGAAAGACTTAGAAATGCCATAAAGCAGGCACGAGAATATGGTTTCCTCGGTGAAAATATACTTGGGACAGATTTTTCTTTTGACATAGAGATAAGAATAGGTGCGGGTGCTTTCGTGTGTGGTGAAGAAACTGCACTGATGAATTCAATAGAAGGTAAAAGAGGTCAACCGAATGTGAAACCTCCATATCCTGCTCAAAAAGGATTGTGGGGATATCCAACGTTGATAAACAACGTTGAGACTTTTGCCAACATTCCACCTATAATCATAAAAGGTGCAGACTGGTTTGCGAGTATCGGTACTGAGACCAGTAAAGGAACAAAAGTGTTTGCACTCGCTGGAAAGGTTAAGAACACCGGAATAGTCGAAGTGCCTATGGGAATAACTCTCAGAGAGTTGATATACGATATAGGCGGTGGAGTACCGAACGGTAAAAAACTCAAAGCTATCCAGACGGGTGGTCCAAGTGGTGGATGTATACCCGCCGAATATCTCGACACTCCTGTTGATTATGAAAGCTTGAAAAAACTTGGAGCTATAATGGGTTCCGGTGGAATGATAGTAATGGATGAAGATACCTGCATGGTTGATGTTGCGAAATTTTTCCTGCAGTTTACTGTTGACGAATCCTGCGGGAAATGTGTCCCGTGTAGAGAAGGAACCAAGAGAATGCTCGAAATCTTAGAAAAGATAACGAGCGGTGAAGGCGAAGAAGAAGATATCGAAAAACTGGAAGAGCTCGGTCAAACCATAATAGATTCGTCCCTGTGTGGTCTTGGGCAGACCGCTCCAAATCCTGTTCTTTCAACTCTCAAATACTTCAAAGATGAATATGAAGCACATGTAAAAGAAAAAATCTGTCCAGCAAAAGTATGTAAAAGCCTGATAAGGTACGTTATAGACCCAGATAAGTGTGTCGGTTGTACAGCCTGTGCAAGGGTATGTCCTGTGAATGCCATATCGGGCGAGGTTAGAAAAATTCACAACATCGATCCTGAGATATGTACAAGATGTGGCAGCTGTATAGAGGTATGCAGATTTGGAGCAATTAGTAAGGTTTCGCCCTAAAAACTAAAAAGGGGGAGTTCAAAATTGGTTAAAGTCGATTTAGATAAAGTGAAAGAAATCGTTGAAAAGGTTAAACAGGAAACTCTTGAAGAGGGAGATATTCTGATAAATACACTTCATGCTATACAAGATTACTACAATAATTTTGTTCCTCCAGAGGCTGCAGAAGAAGTTGCAAAACTCTTGAATATTCCTGTTTCAAGAGTTTACGAAGTTTTAAGCTTTTACAGTATGTTCTCCATTAAACCACGCGGAAAATATGTTATAAGAGTTTGTAAAAGTTTGCCATGTCATGTCACAGGTGGTAGAGAAGTCATGGAAGCTTTGAAAAACAAACTTGGGATAGAAATCGGTGAAACCACAGCTGACGGTATGTTTACATTGGAAACAACGAGCTGTCTTGGATTGTGCGGTGTTGCCCCTGTGATAATGATAAACGACCAGTCATTTGGAAATTTAACACCTGAGAAAATCGATGAAATAATAGAGCGATTCAGAGGTGATGAAAATGCCTAAGAGCAATGTTGTACTTGTTTCTGTAGATTCAAATTCCGTTTTGAAGGGGGCAAAGTACTTCAAAAATCTCTTTCAGCAGCTTGTTGATGAATACAAGCTTTCAGATTTCGTCGAAGTACTTGAAACGGGAAGCTTTGGTGTTTACAAAGATGGGGTGATAATTGCTATCTACCCTGAAGAAGTTTATTATGAGATAAAAGACGCTGCCGATGTAAAAAAAGTTGTGGAAGAGCATTTATTGAAAGGTAGAAGAGCAAAAGATCTCGAGCTTGATGCAGAACTTTTCACAAGGAAATTGTCAGTTGAGGCAAAGAAAGTTGTAGAAGAAACAAGGATAGTTTTAAGGAACGCAGGTGTCATAGATCCAACGAACATAAATGAATACATAGCCCGCGATGGATACATGGCTCTGGCAAAAGTTTTGAATGAAATGAAGCCGCAGGAAGTTGTTGAGGTTGTAAAAGAAAGTGGTTTGAGAGGAAGAGGTGGAGCTGGATTTCCGACAGGTTTGAAATGGGAATTCACGATGAAAACTGATGCAGATCAAAAATACGTTATATGTAATGCTGATGAAGGTGAACCAGGAACTTTTAAAGACAGGTTGATAATGGAAGGAGATCCGCACTCTCTGATAGAGGCAATGACCATAGCTGGTTATGCGGTTGGTGCTACTAAAGGTTACATTTATATCAGAGGAGAATACTATGGATCGATCCAAAATATCCAGAAAGCGATAAAAGATGCATACGAATACGGTCTGCTGGGTGAAGATATACTTGGTTCCGGGTTCACTTTCCATCTTGCTGTGAGGCTCGGTGCAGGGGCTTACGTGTGCGGGGAAGAAACAGCGCTTATGGAATCAATAGAAGGAAAAGCGGGAAGACCAAGGCTGAAACCACCGTATCCTCCTGTTTCAGGATTGTACTCCAAACCCACAGTTATAAACAACGTTGAAACCTTTGTTAATGTACCGCAGATAATCTTAAACGGAGCGGACTGGTTCAAATCGATTGGTACTGAAAGTTCTCCAGGTACGAAGGTTTTCAGTCTCTGCGGTAACATTGTAAACCGTGGAATAGTTGAAGCACCTATGGGAACAACTGTGAGAGATTTGATTTATAAATTCGGTGGCGGTATAGCAAATGGAAAAGCTCTCAAAATGGTTCAAACAGGTGGTACAGCTGGAACTTTCATAGGACCAGATAAACTCGATGTACCTTTGGATTTTGACTCGATGAAAAATTACGGTGTTTCACTCGGTTCAGGAGTCATTTTAGTGATCGATGAAGACAATTGTGCCGTAGATGTTTTGAAGAACGCTATGGAATTTTTCGAACATGAGTCCTGCGGAAAATGTACTCCCTGCAGAGAAGGAACTAAGATGCTTGTCCACATGTTAAACGATATATCAAAAGGTAAAGGTAAAAGAGAATATCTAGATGCTATGAAAAATATTGCATCGACAATGCTTGATTCTGCTTTTTGTGGACTTGGGCAGTCCGTACCGGTTCCACTGAACTCGATGCTCAACAATTTCGAAGCAGAGTTTCTTAAACATATTGAATCAAAAGAAAGCCCATGCGGAATATGTAAGTTCGAAAAACCAAAGAAAAAACTGGTGAAGAGCTAACAAATTTGATATAATCAAGCGAATACCAACTGGGGCCTGTGATAGGCCCCGGTTTTCATAATAGGGAGTGAAATGTTTTGAATCCGGCGATTATCTCTTTCGACTCCATAGACTCCACAAATGATTTTTTGAAAAGAAACTGGGAAAAACTGAACAACTTCACGGTATGCTGGGCACTTACTCAAACTAAAGGTAGAGGTAGAAATGGCAGAAGCTGGTTTTCACCAAATGGTGGATTGTGGTTTTCAATACTTTTTAAACCAAAAAAAGTTTTCTCGGATATAAACCTTTACACTAAAATTTCTTCTGTGGCACTTTGCAGATTTTTTGAAAAGCTGGATCTTAAACCTTTTATAAAATGGCCCAACGATATTTACATAGAAAAAAAGAAAATATCAGGTATACTCACCGAAGCTGTTATGGGCGATTCAAGGAAAGCTATCATTGTTGGAATAGGTGTTAATGTGAACAACGATATTCCAGAAGAGTTGAAAGAAAAAGCAATATCACTCAAGCAGCTTACAGGAAGGGAATACAAACTCCATATAGTTCTTAGAAGAATACTGGGAAACATCTCAAGGTTGTATAATTTAAGATCAAAGAAAACCGCTACAGCAACAATAATAAAAATGTGGAAGAAAAGACTCTTTCCAAAAGAAGGTGAAGAAATTAGAATACTTCTGGATGAAAAGATTCACAGAGTGAAAGTATTGAAAATTTTAGAAAACCACATAGAAGTTGTGGACAATGGAAAAATTTTGAAAATAAACAGTGGCGAAATACTGCTATGATTCAGTGGCTTTTTCACAAATACCTTCCTGATTTACCTGACACATATCACAAACGGGTTTTTTCTTACAGATGCTTTTTGAATGAGCAACTATCAAAGCATGGTATTCTCCAAATAAATCTGGATCATTTTCCAGGTTTTTATGAAAGAAATCCTGAAGTTCTTCATAAGTTTTCCAGTCTTTTCCGGTTAATCTTTTGAACATTCTTAAAGTATATGCATCGACGACAAAAACCGGCCTTTTGAATATATACAATAAAATGGTGTCGGCCGTTTCTTTGCCGACACCACTTACACTCAGCAACAAGTTTCTCAGGGTATCAGTATCGTATTGTCTCAATTCGTCAAAATCAAAATCGTAATTTTTCATGAATTCCAAAAAATTCTTCAGTCTTCTTGCTTTTACTTTGAAAAAACCAGCAGGCTTTATAATATTTTCAAGGATATCTTCTGGACATTCGTACATTTTTTTGGGGTTAAGCAGATCAACACGTCGCAAATTATGAATAGCCATTTCAACGTTTCTCCAAGAAACACTCTGGGTTAATATTGCTCCTACTGCTGTTTCAAAATCACTGTCAGAAGGCCACCAGTTTTGTGGACCGTAGATTTTATAAAGAACTTCAAATATCTTCTTTAACATCAAACCTCCCAAACCTTTACATTTACATTGTTTCAGCTTATATACTTATCTTCTATGTAATTTTTCAACGATTCGTTTTCTCTCTCCATTATTCTGCATTGTGCCTTCATCAAATCGCCAATTGATATTATACCCTTTACTTCACCATTTTCAAGTATCGGAAGGTGTCTTATTCTCTTTTCGGTCATCAACTTTCCAGCTTCCTGAACGCTGTCATCCAGAGAACCAAAGATCAAATTTTTTGTCATAACTTCTTCAACAATGATATCATCTAAAGACAGCTTTTTAAAGCAACATCTTTTCAAAAGATCTCTTTCCGTAAATATTCCTACCGGTTTTCCAGAATCCATTACCAAAACAGCACCAACATTCTTATCAACCATCACTTCAACGGCCTTTCTGACAGTGTCGCTCTTTTCAACTGAATAAACTTCTGAACCTTTTTCTCTTATTATATCTCTCAGCCTCATAGACTTCCCTCCTGTTTTTTAATTATTTCGTAAATTATTTTACCATATATTTTACTCATTTTGTAAAGTATCCTACAAAAAATAACCAGGAAGTATCTCTTTATCATTTTTTTGCAAAGAAGACACCACCTTCTATAAGGTGGAGATGAATTTGCAAAAAAATGATAATAACTTATAGCACTACGATGGTCAATTATGGTAGAATATACAAAATAAGAGTTAGTAGGAGGTTGGAAAACATGGCAGTAACTAAAGGAAGATGGGTTGGTGGAATGACTTTTCACGTAAGGACACCTTCGAATCATGATGTGTACATGGATGCAAGCCCGGAAGTTGGTGGAAATGATGGAGCAGCAAGACCTTTCGAGCTTTTGGCAGTTGCCTTAATCGGATGTACCGGAATGGATGTAGTCTCTATTTTGAAAAAAATGAAAGTTGAAAATTATTCACTCGAATTTGAATGTGAGTTTGAAAAAGCACCAGAGCATCCTAAATATCTAACAAAGGCTCATCTTAAATATATTTTCACCGGCAAGGACCTTCCGAGAGATAAGATCGAGAAGGCTGTCAAGCTTTCGCAGGAACGCTATTGCAGCGTATCCGAAACTCTCAGAGGAAAAGCAGAATTAACTTACGAAATAATTATAAAAGAAGAATGAGGAGGAATCTTCTTGTTCAATATAGCGGTTATTGTCAATACAATCGCTGTATTACTTGGAAGTTCGCTTGGAATATTTTTTGGTAATAAATTGAAGGATAAATATCAGAAAATTCTGTTTCAGGCCGTTGGACTCACGAGTTTTGTAATAGGTGTTAAAATGAGTCTTCAAGCCAAAGAGTTGTTAGTCGTTCTTGGTTCCATGGCTATCGGTGGTCTGATTGGTCATTGGATTGGAATAGAAGAAAGGCTCGGAAAACTCGCAAATAAAATTGAAAAAAGCCAGGGCGAAACTAAATTCGTGAAGGGATTCGTTACCGCAACTGTTCTGTTTTTAGTTGGCCCTATGACGATCCTTGGATGTATAAACTCCGGCTTAAAAGGTGATCACGAACTGCTTTTTGTAAAATCTCTTATGGATGGTATATCTTCCATAATACTTGGTTCAATGTACACTTTTGGTGTACTGGCTTCTGCTGTAAGTGTTTATGTGGTTCAGGGACTTCTGGTAACTTTTGCCGCTTATCTGATCTTTCTATCCGATCCATTATATCTTGGTAATTTCACTGCCACAGGGGGATTCATAGTTATATCTATCGGTTTCAGACTGCTTGATATAAAAGACATAAAAGCTGGAAACTTTCTTCCAGCTCTGTTCTTCTCACCTTTGATAGATTACATTCTACAGTTACTTAAATAGATACTTTTCAGCACTCAATCCAAGTAATTCTAAAACCTCTAAATACCCTTCAACGAAGTTTTTTTTCAGCATTTAAGAGTTTTATTTTCAGATCTACCAGATCAAGTTGGGATTTTATATATTCCTGGTTTGATATCTCGCCAAGTTTATATCTATCTTCAATTTCTTCGATTTTGTTTATATAATCATCGTGAACCATTTTATAAGCGTTCAAAAGGTCGAAGGAATCTCTCAAACTTTCAATCTTTTCGATTAGTAATATTTCAAAATCATTTTTCTGTGCTGATAATTGTAGTATCTCATTTACAGAAGAAGCAATTTCAGCTTCGAAAAGTTTTTCCACACCTGATATATTCAAAAGAGATTCAAAATCCATGAATAATATAGACATATCGATATTCTCAAGATCTATAAGTCCTGGTGTATCAACATTTTCGATACCGATAATAATTTTCAAAACATCGATAAGATACTCCTGCCTTCTTTCAAAGGATTTCAGTTTCATTTTGATAACTTCAAGAGGTTCTGAAAATCTTTCATAAATGACACCATACATTTTCAAATTTATTACAAATGTGTATTTCTTTGTTTCGAGCTGTGAAAGATTGTAATCATAGGATACTGAAACCAGTTTTTTCAATTTTTCGCACTTAACTCGATTGAAATCCAGTTCTTTTTTCAATATATCAATGGTACTTTCTTTGTCAAGAGCAGTTTCGTATTCCAGTTTTTTTAAGAGGATTTGTGGATCTCTTTCAAGTAATTTTTCAGCCATAAAGTAAAAATCAAGAGAGAATGAACTGAGACAGAAAAAAAACATTGAAAACACGATAAAAATCAAATGCTTCAAGTTGTTACCTCCAGAGGTTTATCATCAGCCACTTTTTCCAGTTCGACCGGAACTATAGTTGAGATACCGTTTGTCATCGTTATACCATGAAGTATATCGGCATTTTCCATAACAAGCTTGTTGTGTGTGACAACTATGAACTGTGTTTTATCAGAGTATCTTTTTATTAGTCTTCCAAGCCTTTCAGCATTGTAATCATCGAGTGCAGCATCAACTTCGTCAAGTATGTAAAATGGACTTGGATTTATCTTCAAAAGCGAAAAAAGCAGCGCGATCCCGACAAGAGATTTCTCTCCACCAGATAACAGGTAAAGGTTCTGCTCTTTTTTACCAACCTTTTTTATAGATATCTCTATCCCCGTTTCCAGAACATCTTTTTCTGGCAGAAGTCTCATTTCACCTTTTGCACCTTCGAAAAGTTCTTCGATCATTTCTGAGAAGTTCGAATTCACACTGTTGAAAGTCTCCAGAAAAACCTTTTTTGCTTCTTCTTCGGTTTTCTGAATAACCTCTTCAAGTGATTTTTTAGCTTTGAGAAGATCTTCTCTTTGTAAATTCAATTCCTGATACCTCTCCTCAACCTTTTGATATTCTTCTATAGCCTCCATATCGACATTTCCAAGGAATTTCATTTTCTTTATGAGCTCGTTCATATCATTTTCGAGCTGTTCACGTTCTACTTCATCGAGAATGAGGTTTTCGTCAAGTTCTTCAAAAGGTATTCCTGAATTTGAAACGTTATCATAAAGGTTTTGATATTTTATCTGCGTCTCTTGCTTCATCAACTCCATACTGTGTAGATTTTCTCTCAATTCTTCTCTTTTCTGCTTAAGCTGTTCTATCTGACTTTCAAGTTCTTCCATTTCACGTATTTTCTTTTCCTTCCCCTCTCTCTGAAGCTTTATAGCCTCGAAAAGATCATTAGTATCTTTTTTAATACTTTTTAGTTCGGTCTCTATCTCGTTTATTTTTGCCTTAAGTTGCTGGATCTCTATTTCGAGTTTCTCTGTAGCATTTTTCAATTCAACGGCTTCCGACTCCAAAGAGTTTATCTTTTTCTCTATATCTCTGTATTCTGTATCATAATTATCGTATCTCTCTTTAAAGCTTTCATACTGAAATTTCATTTCCGATATTTTATTTTCAAGGTCTTCTATCAAACTTTTACGTGCTTTTATCGAATCAGAATAACTTCCGAATTTCTCGTTGAGTTCCTGAAGTTTTTTCGAAAGCTCCAGAGTTTCTGTTTTTATATTTTCAAGCCTTGAAGAGTAACCCTCTATTCTACTGTTGTAATCCCTTTCCAGTCTTCTCAGATTGTTGAGTTCTTTTTCCAGTTCTTTCACAGAAGAATTTATTTCAAGTATGGTTCGTTTCAGTGATTCGTTTTTTAACAGCAGTTTGTTGAGAGCTTTTTCGGCTTTTGCCTTTTTGTCGTTTAAATCTTGCAGTTCGAGTTCATTCTCTTCCCATTTCAAATTCACTTCCTCGAGTTTACGCTCCAAATCTGCAAGATTTTCTTTCAGTTGCTTCAGCATATTCCTGCGATTCATCAAAGAGAATTTCTCATCTTCCAGACTGTAACCGCCGGTCAAAGCTCCTCCCCTTTCCAAAAGTTCGCCATCGAGAGTCGCTATTCGTCCTTTGAAGCCAAAGACTTTTCTTATTTCGATTGCATCGTCGAGATTTCGAACAACTATTGCGTTGCCAAAAAGATAATCTGGGATAATTGAGTACTCCTTCGATGTCTTCACAAGATCTTTTGCATAACCAATGAAACCTTCATGTTCCTTCAAAGCAGAATCATCACGGAAGTTCTGAATTTCAAGTAAATCAAGTGGGAGGAAAGTTATTCGACCAGCTCTTCTGTTTTTAAGAAATTCTATCGCTTCTTTCGCCGCCTCACTGTCTTCCACAACGACGTTCTGTAATCTTCCACCAAGAAGCGCTTCAATCGCCTTTGAATAATCATTTTCCACGTCTATGATATTTGCTACAACATCGATCACTTTATCAAAACCGCCATTTTTCTTGGCAGCAAACAATTCTTTTACTGCCCTTGAAAAACCTGAGTAACTGTTGATCTCACTTTCAAAAGCTCTTATTTTTGATTCTGTCATCATTTTTTTCTCTAAAAGTTGTCTTTTTTCAGCTTCTATCTTTTTCGCATATTCTTCAAATTTCAAGATCTCGCTTTCCAATGACTGTATTTGCTCGGTCAATTCCCTTTCTTTTTCACTTCCAACTTTTCCAAGTTCATAGAGATTTTGAAGTTCCTTCTGCAATTCGATCAATTTGCTTGACTTAACGTTTATCTGATTTTCCACCAATTGCAACCGATTTTTGAAATCTTCAATACTGTCTTCAATTCTAATTTTTTCATTATCCAATTTCATCAAGCGTCTGTTCGTTTCTTCTATTTCTGCCTGAAGTTTCATAGCTTCTTTTTCCTCTTCTGAATATTTTGAGTAAAGTTCCTCTTTCTGTTCATTAAGCGTTTTCAGGTTTTGCAATAACTCATTGATCTTCTGACTGAGGTTCTCCAAAATCAGCTTCAACTCGTTCTTTCGATTCTGAAGATTTTCAATGTTGTCCTTTATAGAGTTTATCTTCATGGTGTTTTCGATGTACTGATTCTCAAAATCGCTCAATCTTTTTGAAAAACTCTCTTTGATCTCAAGGAGTGAGTTTTGCCTCTCTTTATATTTTTCAAGGGTTTTCGTGAAATCTTCTATCTCTTTATCGACCTCACCGAATTCCTGTCTCAGTCCCATCCATTTTTGTTCAAGTTGAGCAAGTTCTTTTAACAGATCACGTAGATTTTCCTTCTGACCATTTATAGTCTCGTCAAGATCCAGTAATTTCCTTCTGGTACGATTTATAGCATCTGAAAAATATCGAACCTGTATCTTAGACAGTTCGTCAGAATACTCTTTGTATTTCTCGGCCCTTTTTGCTTTTAAATAAAGTGATTTCATTTCTCTTTCCAGTTCCTTCAAAACATCTTCCACCCTTTGAAGATTGAGCATGGTTGTCTCTAAATTCTGCAAGGTTTCCTTCTTTTTAACCTTGTAAATGAATATCCCAGCTGCTTCCTCAATAAGTTTTCTAAGCTCTTCTGGGGTCGCATTAACTATCTTATCTATTTGCCCCTGAGCGATTATAGAATAAAATTCCTTTCCAGCACCCGTCCCAGCAAAAAAGTCCATCAAATCTTTCAGCCTAACCACTTCGCCATTCAGCATGTAAATGTTTTTCCCATCTCTCAACATCTCACGAGAAACATCTATTTCCTTTCCATCATCTTCAAAAATTAATTTGACGTAGGCTCTATTGGACGCTGAAGTACCATTAGAACCACTGAAAAGTATATCGTTCTTCTTAACTGTTCTGAGATTTTTATAAGAATGTTCTCCAAAAACCCATCTTATCGCATCAACAACGTTAGATTTTCCACTGCCGTTCGGTCCGACAATGGCGGTTATATTTTCGGATATATTTATGGATACAGGCCTTCCAAAAGATTTGAAGCCATCTATGATTATCTTCTTCAGTTTCATCGGCGTCCCTCCACTTTCAATTTGCTGTGAAGTTCTTCTATATATTTCTCCAAAACAGTTGAGTAATCCGCGATTTTATCTTTCAATCTGAAAGAAATATTTTTTGAGTCTTCTATTTTTATTCGCGAGGTAAATTTTTCAAGTCTTTTCAGATTTCTTTTTCCATAACTATTCAAAAAGTGGAGTTTATTTTTAGCGATTATTATTTCGCCGTCATTGAAAGTCTCTAAAAACCATCTCGTTAACTTATAAAAGCTCTCGATTTCCACAAGATCACCGAGTGAAGGATGGTAAGGGCCTGAAACGATCGAATCTCTCAATTCCACAGGTATCTGAAGTCCTATTCTATTGACGGTGACAGAGTATCTTTTAAAGATCAGATACATATCACTCAGTAAATCAAGCGCTTCTTCGAGTGATTGGGGGCGGTAAATTTTTTCAAAAAACATTCGCTCAAGTGCAGAATTTTTTATAACAAGCGTTGGATGTATCCTTACCATATCCGGATCCAGTTCAACTGTTTTAAATGCTGAAAACAAATCGCAGTAATTCGACGACCCTGGTAAATCTGTCATAAGGTGAACGCCGAGTTTGAAACCTCTCGCTTTGACTTCTCTACATGCGTTGATCGCTTGCTTAGAGGTGTAACCTCTATTCGATTTTATCAAAACATCATCACAAAATGACTGTATACCCAATTCTATCGTTAGAACACCGCTCTCTTTTAAAAAATCCAGCTCATCTGGTGGAACATCGTCAGGACGTGTTGATAACCTTATACCAATTATCCTTTTTCCATCGATAAACTCTCGAGCTACTTTCAAGAACTTTTTCTGCAAATCAACCGGCAGAGCTGTGAAAGTTCCACCGTAGAATGCTATTTCAACGGGCCTTTCCTTATTTTTGAGATGCCTAAGAAATTTTTCAATCTCTTTCTTAACCTCGTCCAATGTTGGTATTTTTTCATGTCCTGTGATATCTTTTTGCGAGCAGAAAACACACCTTCTTTTACACCCAGCGTTAGGTAAAAATACTGGTATCACATAAGGTTTAGTTCTTAGAATCTTCAATTTCCAACCTCCTGAGAGCCTCTTCTGCTGCTTTCTGTTCTGCTTCTTTTTTGGACTTTCCACTACCTTTTCCAAGAACTTCACCGTTTACTGAGACCTCAGCTATGAAAGTTAAATTATGAGAAGGACCATACTGGTCAACAATAGAGTACTTTGGAAGAACCTTGAATTTTTTCTGAGTAAGTTCCTGAAGCTTGGTTTTTGAATCGATAATGAGTTCCTCGTTTATAGCTTTTTTATACTTATGTTCAAAAAGCGAGTTTATGAACTTCTTTACTGCGTCCATGCCACAGGCAAGATATACAGCGGCGATTACAGCTTCAAAAGCATCCGCGAGTATTGAATCACGTCCTCGTCCACCTGAGAGTTCTTCACCTTTTCCAAGAAACAGAACATCTCCTATCTTAAGCTCCTTGGATAACTTCGAGAGAACCTCTTCACTTGCAAGTATAGCCTTGGCTTTTGCAAGAGAGCCTTCAGGGCTTTCAGGGAATCTCTTAAACAATTCCTCGGCGATGACAAACCCGAGGATCGAATCGCCGAGGAATTCCAATCTTTCATTTGACCTTGAGTGTGGTAAATTGTTCTCATTAGCATAAGATGTATGTGTTAGAGCATTTTCAATTATCTCGATATTTTCAATTTTTTTACCGATTATTTTTTCGATCTTTTTTATCAATTTTTTCAAGTTTTCAGCACCTCTTTGATTTCCTTACAAACACTGTCAACATCAAGTCCCGCCCACTTAAAAAGTTGGGTATTAGAACCGGAAGGAGCGTAATTTGGAAGCCCGAACTTTCTTAACAACTTAACTTTTATGGAATTCATTACTATGAGATCAGCTACGACACTTCCAAGGCCTGAGTTAACGTTGTGATCCTCATAAGTGAACACTTTCATGTCTTCGATCAAGTTTTTCAGCGTTTCAACATCTGGATGTAGCGGACTGCTTATGTTAATAACTTTGAGCCTTATTCCTTCGTCTTTCAATCTTTCCCAGATTTTTATAGAATTTTCAGCAAGTTGTCCACAAACTATAAGCACACCGTCTTCACCATCTCTCAGAACATCTATTTTACCGTATTCAAACTCATAATTTTCATCAAAAAATGGCGTTCCATCTTCTTTCAAGATGACGTTGAGTTTTGATCTTCCCATTGCTATTGCGAAATTTCCATAGGTTTTCGCAACGTATCTAACGGCTCTATCGGTCTGGTTCGGATCAGCTGGTACTATCAACTTGAAATTGTAGAGGTTTCTGAGAGCACCTATGTAATCGACACAGTGGTGAGTTTTACCGTCTTCACCAACATCTATACCGACGTGAGTAACGGTAACCTTCAAATTGGTTTTGTTTATATCGTTCAATCTCTGTTGATTGTAAGTTTCGTCTATCCCAAATACTCCAAAATCCGCAAAAAATACCAGCAATTCAGTCGTTGAAAGGGCACCAGAAAAAGCAGCAGCATTGTGTTCCTGAACACCAGTTTGAATAAAATATTCCGGCGAAACCTTTTCAAACAGATTTGTTTTGACAGATGGTTTCAGATCACAGTCGACAGCAACTACTTTAGTCTTTGATTCATCAAAATTGTTCAATTTTGCAAGATCTGCAAGAGCCTTTCCAAAAGCTGTTCTGTTATCAGTTTTATCGTTTGAACTGTAAAGTATTGGCTTTCCTGTTTCAATGTTCAACTTCGGTTTCGGTGCTTCAAACACTTTCTTTTGCTGATGTTCATTCAGTCCTTCTCTCATTTTCATGTACTTATCGAGATCGTCTTCGAGACCAAGCTCACTTAGAGCTTTTTTCAACTGTTCTCTGTTCAAAGGTTTTCCATGGAAGGAAACATCATTTTCCATGAAGGAAACACCTTTTCCCATAATTGTTCTTGCAATTACAACTGTCGGTCCACGTTTGTCCTCTACCGCATTTTTGATTGCACTGTAAAGCTGTTCATAATCGTGGCCATTTGTTTCGTAGACGATCCAACCGTCGGCTTTATAATTTTCCACTATATTCACATACATTATGTCCTGAGCCCTTCCGCTTATCTGGGCATCGTTGTAATCTATAACCACGGTCAGATTGTTCAGATTATATTTTTTAGCGAGTCTTCTTGCCTCCGCTACTTGTCCTTTAGCTTGTTCAGCATCACTCATCAGGACGAACGTATAATAATCTTTTTTCCTCAGTTTGGCACTCATAGCAAATGCAACGCCGGCACTTAATCCCTGCCCCAGATTTCCTGTCGTCCATTCGACACCTGGAATTCCTCTCGTTATATGGCCTTCAAATGGTGAATTTGCATTTCTGAAGCCACTTATCACTTCATCTGTATCGACAAAGCCCAACCTTCCGAGCACCGAATACACACCGGGGGATGTATGACCGTGACTTACAACTATTCTATCTCTGTCGTCATTGTACGGATCAGCTGGATCTATATTGGCATATTTGTAAGTTACAAGATATATATCGACAGAAGAGAAAGAACCACCGGGATGTCCTGAATTCGCAAGTGTGGTCATTTTAAGTATATCTCCTCTACACAACTTGCCAAGTTCTTTCAGTTTATTTAGCTCCGTTTCTGGAAGACTTTCATACACAAATCTTTTCAGCATCAACAGCACCTCCAGTTTTTTATGAATATTGTCTATACAATTATACCAAAAAATACCGTGGCCTCCTTGAAAAGGCCACGGTTTAATTGGTTTTTGGAATATTAGAAACTTGTCAAAACTGCGTTTATTTCTTCTGTTTCTCCCGGATCGACAGTTATAGCCTTGATATAAACTTTGTAACCTGGTTTCAGTAAAACAACCTCATAAACACCAGGAGCGACCTCATAACCACTCAAAGGTGTTACTCCTTTCAGCTCACCATTGATGAAGACCATTGCACCGGTAGGTTCAGATGTAACAGTTATCCAGCCTTTATTAATCTGTGGAACGAAAACAACGTTTATTTCTTTCGTTTCACCCATCTCCACGGTGAAGTTTCCTGATTTCATTGGATATCCCGAAAGGTACATCTGGTATTCGTGATATCCGGCTGTGGTTTCAAGTCCAACAGGCGTATTACCAACATAAACACCATCGAGGAACACTTGGGCACCATCTGGTGTACTGTTGAAATTAACCGTCGGATTTTGCTGGACAGGTGTTAACGTGACGTTAATATTCTTTGTTTCACCGGGAAGCAATGTGAAACTTCCTTCTGCTGGTACATAACCTTCTAACTCTATTCTGTAAGAATAAGTTCCAGCTGTAAGTGTTTCTGTTTCAGGTGTGGTACCTTTATAGGAGCCATTAACGTACACTTTAGCATTTGAAGGCACACTTTCGAATACAACCACGCCGTTGTTTGTGGAGAGAGTCACGGTTATTACTTTGTAATCCCCTGCGTTCACACTGAACGTCCCCACCTTTGTCTGATAACCGGATTTTTTGATTTCATATCCATGAACACCTGGAGTAACTTTCACATCTTTTGGTGTTGAACCTAAGTATGAGCCATCAATATATATTCCCGCTCCGGGTGGAATTGATTCAAAGCGCACAGTTGCCTTTTCGGTTTTCAACGAAGCGTACACTACATATGACTTGTTCGCTTGAACATCGAGAGTCTTCGTGTATGGTTCATACCCTGCCAAGTAATAAGTTATCGTGTGAGTTCCAGCATCTACAGTAACATTGTTCTTCGGGGTGTTACCAATATACGCACCGTCCAAATAAATCTTTGCTCCTGATGGACTGCTTTTAAAAGTTACCTTACCAGTCTGAGCAGTTGTTCCTGCATAGAAATAGGTCATATCACTGGACCATTCTTCTACAGATTCGAGCTCTAAATTCAGTTTACCTTCTATAAAGCTTTGTGCATTATCAGATATTTTGGGAAAGGTAAACTGTAAGGACATCTGCTTAAACTGTGCCATAAGCGGGAAGGATTTTGTACTTGCGACTATCTGAATATAATACTTCCCGGAAGGTGGTGCAACTTTGAAATAATAGCTAGCTCCAACCGACGGAACTCTGTAAGTTTTGTTCGCCTGAACGTAGTTGTTCGATTCGTATTTATTTGGGAACAGTAGAACCATCTCTCCAGTGGGCCTTATTTCATATATGGCTACGTAGGCATCTTTGTTTGTTTTGAAATAAAAATAAGCTGCTTCTCCAAAGTTGTAGGTTGAACCTTCCGGCTTGTCCATCCAGATATCGACATCGAATTGTGTCGGTTTCGGAGTGATTATTATGTTCTTCAATACCGGTGGTAACGGGATGTTGATTTTTATCTGTGCCTGAGAAAATGTAAGTGATACAAGCACAAGAATCAGTAACACAAAAAATAATTTGAATCTTTTCATAAAAATTCCCCCTTTTAAAAATAAATGGGCCACCAATTCAAGTTAAGTGGCCCATCTTCGAGTTTATATCATTCGCTTATAGTGAAAGTTATATACCTTCTAACACCATTTCTGTAGGTCATCAAAGCTACAACATCGCCACTTTTAACTTTTGACATAGCTTCTTTCCAGTCGTTTAAATTTTCAATTTTCTTTCTATTCAAATACATTATAACATCTCCACGTCTAATACCAACCCTGTAAGCTGTACTGTCTGGTTCGACGTATTTAACTATGACACCTTCAATTCTATCAGGTATCGAAAATTCTTTTCTGTCACTCTCAGTTATGTTATCAACCGTTATACCAAACTTGCTGTATCCTTCTTCAACTGTAGCTACTTCTTCTTGCTGTTCGGAAAGTGTAACGTTAAATTGAATAGTTTTTCCATCTCTTTCAACGACAATTTGGATTTCATCTCCGGGTGCATAAGAATGAACAATTGCGACTACATCTGAAGCGCTGGAAATTTTATTACCGTTTATTTCTTTTATTATATCATTGACCTTTATACCTGCTTTATCCGCAGGCGAGCCTTCAACAACCTGTGTAACTATTGCACCTGAAGTTTCCTTAAGTCCAAGCGCTTTTGCAAGGTCCTGCGTCAGATCCTGTATGTAAACACCAAGATAAGCCTTTCTTATTTTACCTATATTGACAAGGTCGTTCAAAAATCTTTTCACTTTGTTTATAGGTATCGCAAATCCAAGATTAACAGCTTCAGTTGGATTTATTATCGCAGTGTTTATACCTATGACCTGTCCGTGAATGTTTAGCAAAGGCCCTCCACTGTTCCCTGGATTTATCGCAGCATCTGTCTGTATAAGTTCGGTGTAATACCCTGAACCATCTGGCTTTGGTATCTTTCTGTTCAGAGCACTTATAACTCCAAGAGTGACAGTATGTTGCAATCCAAGTGGATTACCGATGGCTATCGCCCATTCACCTATTACAAGTTTATCGGAATCACCAAATTCGAGGGTTGGAAATTTTTCAGCTGATTTAGTCTTGATCTTTATTACTGCTATATCTAACTCTGAATCACCGCCAACATATTCGGCATCGTATTTTTTACCATCGAGAAAGGTCACTGTTATCTGTTCAGCCTGATGAACGACATGCTCGTTAGTCAATATATAGCCCTTTGGATCAAAAACAAAACCTGAACCGACAGCTGTAGATTTTCTCTGAAATCCCCAGGGACTCTGATCTTCACCAAAGAATCTCTTGAAAAACTCATCTATGAAAGGATCGAAAGAGGTATAAGTTGTTCTCACCACGTCGATCTTAACAACGGCAGGAGAGGCATATTGAACCACCTTCACAACAGGACTTTCATAGTCCGGATTAACCATAGAGAAGGCGGAAAAAGCAAATGAAGCAATCAAAACTATTAACACTGCAGCAACTCTACGCATTTCACATACCTCCTTTTCTGTGATTTTTCAGGAATCATCGTTTCAATCTTTTGACGCATTCAATTGGTTTTAGGTTCAATTTCAGGTTTTTCAGAAATGTAAGAAACTCTGAAAGTAAGATCGAATATGGAAGGTTCTCTTAAACTTCTCCAGAGAGAAAGAATTTTCATCATATTTTCAAGAACTTTTTTACTGTAGAATTTCGCATATACATGAGAAAAAAGTGCCACATCTTCATTTCCCTCAAAGTACACCGTGAATCCAGATTTTCGGTACAGTGATAGCGTAACAATCTCGAGAAAAATTTCAAAATCTCTATGATAAAGCTCTTCGAGTTTTAACTCCGAAACTGGTCTCAAATTCAGAATTTCGTCTATATCTATTCTTTTAAATACATTTTTTCGCCAAGCTAATTTTCCTTCTGCTCTTAAGAATTTTGAAGCAATCTCAACTTTTAAGAGAAAATCTCTGGAAGTTCTTTTCAGAAGACAAGTTGGATTCATATCCATAGTGTAGAAATTCAGTGGAAAACATATTTTTCCGTTTGTTTTTATCAAATAGGCAAAATCTTTCCTTGGAAAATCTATTCCGACTGTTACCACTATGGAATCAAAAGGTGAGAAATCTCTGAGAGCTTCAGGGCTTCCATCGGAATTTATCACCAGTATGTTTTCTAAACCAAGCTTTTTGAAATTCTCTTTTGCGATTTCACAGAGTTCATCCCGCACTTCTACTGTTATTACTTTTCCTTCTTCACCCACTATTCTTGAAATAATCGCCGCATTATAACCAGTGCCTGTACCTATTTCTAAAACATTGTCTCCTTTTTTTATACCCAGCATTTCTATCATTCTGGCCATCAAAGATGGTTGGCTTGAAGTACTTACAACCTTACCGTCCTTCATATAAGTGACTATAACATCATCCGAGTAGACATCTGAAAGTGATGAATTATACGGTGCAAATACTTCCCTTGGTATTTCCAGAAAGGCTCTTTTAATTTCGACAGTATTGATATAACCAACTCTTTCAAGAAAATCCACAAATTCTTTTCTGAGTTTGAAACTGTCCATCAACTTACCTCTTTCCACATTTTAGACTCTATCTTTTTGCCAACTTTGTTCAGAAGTTTCTTTTCCAATCTCAATTTTAACTCTTCAAGAATTTTTACCTCCTCATTCAATTTTTGCGTTGTCTTCAACTCGTTCAGAAGCTTTTCTGATTTCTTTATAACCTTCAACAATTTTCTGACCTCAGCATCCATGAACCGATTTACCCCTTTCCCTTTTGCCTAC
>JARRBB010000008.1 GCA_029981435.1 Thermotogaceae bacterium
TTACTTGGAATGCAGTTAACAATTTTGATTGATACTCTTGTTTTACATCCTAAGCTGTTTAGGTTTATCAATGATTAATTTTTACATTGGCCAGGGTGTTTTATCTATGTCACTCAAAAAAATTTTTCTTAAAAAAGTTTTTGAATAGTAGCAAACAATTGTATAATACCAATGGGATAAAAGGATTCACAATTTGAAACTCTCAAAGAGGTGATAAACTTTGGGGACAAGAACTATGAGAGCAATTGTAAAAGATTCTCCTTCCTATGGTTTAACACTGAAGAAAGTCTCTCTTCCAGTCTCTCTTGCTCCAGATGAAGTTTTGATAAAGTTGAAAGTTGTTTCCATCTGCGGTACGGACCTTCATATTTACGAATGGAACAACTGGGCTAAAAATCGGATTAAACCACCCTTGATCATCGGACACGAAATAGCTGGCGAAGTTGTCGCGATAGGAGAAAATGTGAAAAAGGTAAAAGTGGGCGATTACGTTTCAGCGGATAGTCATATTCCCTGCCAAGTTTGCTACCAGTGTCACACAGGTAGAATGCATGTCTGCAAAAACACGAAGATAATCGGAGTTGACACAGATGGAGGTTTCGCTGAGTATGTAAAACTTCCTGAAATCGTTGTCTGGAAAAACGATCCATCGATTCCCCCAGAATTTGCTTCCGTTCAGGAACCTTTTGGTAATGCCATTCATACGGTCTTTGCGGAGGATGTTTCTGCAAAGAGTGTGCTGATAACCGGTATGGGACCAATAGGTGTGATGGCTGCGATGATATGTAAAGCGATCGGTTCATCTGTTGTGATAGCAACAGAAGTCAATCCCTATAGGATCGAACTTGCCAAAAAAGCGGGTGTGGATTATGTTATAAACCCTAAAGAAGAAGATGTTCATGCTAAAATCATGAAGATAACCGATGGAAGAGGAGTAGATGCCTTTTTAGAAATGGCTGGAAATAAAAATGCATTGTACGATGGTTTGAAAGTACTCACCAACGGTGGTCATGCAGCTTTACTTGGAGTTTTTTCAGACGATGTTGAGCTGAATGTAAACGATCTGATAGTTTTCAAAGGAATTCGTGTATATGGAATAACGGGAAGAAGAATGTTCGAAACCTGGGAGATTGGAAATCAGCTTCTAAAAAACAAGCTGGTGGATCTTTCAAAAGTTATAACCCATGTTTTTGATTTTGAAGATTGGGAAAAGGGCATGAAGTTGATGGAAAAAGCTGAGAGCGGTAAAGTTATTTTGAGAGTGAACGATTAAAAGTTTTCGGAGGTGATCAAATTGTTCGACTATTCGATCTTCACAAAAGAACTTGAAAGTCTCAAAGAAGCTGGCCTTTTTGTGAATATAAGAACGCTGGAAAGTGCACAAGGTGCTTGGCTTAAAATCAACGGCAGAGATGTATTGAATTTGTGTTCAAACAATTACCTTGGACTGGCAAACAACGAAAGATTGAAAGAAGCGGCCAAAAAAGCTGTCGATGAGTGGGGAGTGGGACCTGGTGCTGTCAGAACGATAGCAGGAACGATGAAACTTCATGAAGAACTCGAAAAGAAACTCGCTGAATTCAAGAAAGTCGAAGCAGTTATTGCCCTTCAATCTGGGTTCAACGCCAATCAGGCAGTTATACCTACCATAACTTCTGAACAGGATGCTATTTTATCAGATGAACTCAACCACGCGAGTATAATAGACGGTGTGAGACTTTCCAAAGCTAAAAGATACGTCTGGAAACATAGAGATACCAGAGATCTTGAAGAAAAACTCAAGCAGGCCGATTCTGAAGGTGCAAGATACAAATTGATAATAACCGACGGAGTTTTCAGTATGGATGGAGATCTCGCGCCCTTGCCTGAAATCGTTGAGCTCGCCGAAAAGTACAACGCTATGGTTATGGTTGACGATGCCCATGGTGAAGGTGTTCTTGGAAGCCATGGAAGGGGAATAGTGGACCATTTTGGATTGCACGGAAGAGTGGATATAGAAATCGGAACAATTTCAAAAGCTCTTGGCGTTATCGGTGGATACGTTGCTGGTAAGAAAGAATTGATCGAATATTTAAAACAAAGAGCGAGACCCTTCCTTTTCAGCAGTTCGTTATCACCTGCAGATGTTGCGGCTGCTATTGAAGCTGTGAAAATCTTAGAGGAATCGGACGAACTGGTTAATAGATTGTGGGAAAATGCGAAGTACTTCAAAGAAGAAATGAAAAAACTTGGATTCGATACCGGTCAGAGTGAAACTCCCATAACACCTGTGATGCTTTACGATGCGAAAGTTTCAAGTGAGTTCAGTAAACGACTGTTTGAAGAAGGTATATTTGCACAGTCGATAGGTTACCCAACGGTTCCAAAAGGAAAGGCACGTATCAGAGTCATGATAAGTGCGGTTCATACTAAACAAGACCTTGATTTTGCCATAGAGAAGTTTGAAAAAGTTGGAAAAGAGCTGAAAGTTATTTAATTTTCGATTGGAGGAGATAAAATGTTCATACCATCTTCTATACTGAAAAAAGTGTTAAAGGAATTCAAAGTAGAAGATTCCAGAATCTATTTGGAGCTCAATAATCCTTTGATGACAGTTACAATATCAAAGCTTGAAAGCATAAAAATAGACGATAATGAACTTGATAAAGAAAATATAATCTTAGAATTCGAAGATAAAAAAACAAAATTGTCTGAGTTAAAAGAAGACGAAAAAATACCTTTTAAAATCGGTTCAAACTTGAAAATAACCGTAGAAAACCTGAATCTTGAAAAAGGGCAGCATGTTGTGAAATTCAAACTTAAAACAAAGGAATTTGGAAATCTTGATCTAAAATTCGATGTGAACATCTAAAAACTGAGGGTGAAAAATGAGGAACGAATGGTTTTGCATAATCAATCCAACCGCTTCAAAAGGAAAAGGGGCAAGAGAATGGCCAGATATAGAACAGAAATTGAAAGACAAGAATATAGACTTTGAATATTCATTCACTAGATATCCCAGGCACTCAGAAGAGATATTCAAAAAAGCTTCTGAGGAAGGATACAGAAAATTCGTCGCCGTGGGAGGAGACGGTACTGCCAACGAACTCTGCAATGCAATAATGAATACTAAAAATCCAAAAGATTATCTTCTCACCATGATACCTGTTGGGACAGGAAACGATTGGGGAAAGAGTGTTGGCATTCTTAGCAATGACCACGCTGTTGAAACATTGAAAAGCGGAAAAATCATAACTCAGGATGTTGGAAAAGTAACTTTCCGCGATGGATACAACGTTGAGCAGAGCAGATATTTTCTGAATGTTGCCGGTATAGGTTTTGACGCTTATGTGACAAACAGAGCGAATAAATTTTCAAAATTATTCAGAGGAACGATCTCTTATCTTCTGCCATTACTTTTAACCATCATAACTTACCGTTCGAGAAAAGTAGAGATAATCTGTGACGATCACCATAAAATTTGCAGACTTTTTACAATGGCAGTTGGAATTGGAAAATACAATGGCGGCGGTATGCAACTCTTACCTAATGCGTCTTTTAATGATGGGTTATTTGACGTAACCGTTGTACGTGATATATCCAATCTCAGGGTACTTTTGAACGTCCATCTTGTTTACAATGGAAAAATACTGAGGCATCCAAAAGTTGATGGTTATAGAGCGAAAAAGGTCAAAATCAAATCACTTGACAGAAAACTTCCCATCGAGGCCGATGGAGAATTTCTGGGTTACCTACCATGTGAGTTTGAAATATTCGAAAATGCTTTGAATATTCTCGTGAAAAGATAATGAACTTCCTTCTAAAAATTCAAAAAGTCCCCTTTTATTCAAAGGGGACCTTTTTGTTAGTGAACTACCATGACTTATAAAAGTCATAGCTTTCTGCTTCGTCCCATGATGACTCGTAGACCAGAAGAATTTTCCTCCCGTCTTACAGAAGACGAAGTCTTCTCTGCAGTTTTTCAATAACTTGTCAATAACTTGTCGATAATCTGTCAATAACTCTGACTTATTGACACTCTTTCCAAGTTATTGACACTGAAAAAATTTGCATGTGTCAATAACTTTTTCACGAAATCGCCAAAATCGTTTATTCATAGGTGTTTCGTTCAAAAAAGTTATTGACAGTACTGTAATCTTTTTGAATAAACGATTCTGGAAGTTATTGACAAGTTATTGACAAGTTATTGACAGTGCCGTATATAGCTCAAATAAACGATTCTGGAAGTTATTGACAAGTTATTGACACTCTATATTAGTAGTATATATATAATAAGTAACTTAATACTATATACCTGCACCAAAAATATGAAAACTGAAAAAAATCTGATAATATTTTAGTTAGTGATGCAAAAAATCAAGGGGGAATTGATTTGAAACTTACAAAAGAAGAACTGCTCGAAAGTTCCTATGCAATGAGTGGATATTTCATCTTCGGGTACACCTCACTTGTTATATCAAGTCTTCTCCCAATAATAGAAAAAAATTTCTCTCTCCCACACTCAAAAACAGGGATAATGTTGGCAACTGGTTCAGCAGTATTTTTAATCACTTCACTGCTAATAGGATATTTACTCGAAAAATTCGACACATTCGGGATAGTTCTAACAGGACTTCTTTCCACAACGTTCGGTGGTGTGATGTTTTTGGTTTCAAGAGGATTTCCCGAATTGTTAGCAGCAATAGCATTGATAAATATAGGAGCTGCAACCGTTGAAGTGAGTGTTCCTTTCGTTATAGGCTTGAACGAAAGCAAAGGTAAAAAAGGTGGAATTTTAAACGTCGTGCATTCACTATTTGCCCTTGGAGCAATATCTGGTCCATTTATAACATCCATAATCGTTAAAAATCCAGATAACTGGAAATATTCTTTTCTAACCATAATCGCATTCTCTCTAATACCAATCATTTCAATAACACTCGCACGTACACATGTGAAAGACATGTTCGATAACTACAAAAAAAACAAACAAAAAAGCACAGAAGAAAAAGAAAAAACGTTAATCGAGGCATTCAAACTTCTGAAAAACAAACTGTTTCTTCTTTTGATACTCGGGCTCGCAATATATGTCGGTTATGAAATGAGTTTTTCATCGTGGCTATCAGTATTTTTGTATGAACATAGGGGTTTCACAATCGATTCGGCTGCACTGTATCCATCGTTTCTATGGATAGGCCTCTTTCTTGGAAGACTTATATTTGCAAAAGCTGCAGATATCGTAGGATACAAAAGATGGTTGATAATAGTATCTACGGCATCCGCCATAACAACCATTTCAGCGGTAGTTGCAAGCACGAGTGCGAAAAGCATATTGATAAGTGTACTTTTAACAGGGCTTGCTTACGCGACCATATATCCAGTTATTCAGGCGATAATAATAGATAAATTCAGAAAGAGTAAGGGAACAGCACTTGGAATAACAGCTGCGAGTACCTCGATACTATCCGCCTTCACCAACTTCACAATCGGACAACTTGGAAGTCTCTTCGGAATATTCGCTGGCCTCTTAACGATCGTGGTTTTAACAATAATGGAGATAGTCGTGGTTTTCTATTTTGAAACCGAATGAATTCTTGATAAAATAATAATTGAAAATATTGTTTGTTTGAATATTAACATTACTAAAAATTTTTATAGAAATTAAAAATACGTATCTTGTAAACAAGGAGGGAAAGCAATGAAAAGCATCAGAACGAGGATTTACATTTTAACGATTCCAGTTATAGTTATTGTTTTAGCGATTCTTGCTTTCATTGTAATGCAAGAAAGCAGAAATATACTTGAAGAAACTATAATTCAAGGTGCTGTTGATGTTCTCGGTCCTGTGACTGATAACCTCGACCAGTGGATAGAATCAAAGATCAACCAACTTAAGCCCATGGCAAATTCGAGTTCGATAAAACAGGTTGGCTTCGGAGGACTCGCCGCGGTTGGATACGAACTCAAAGATCTGCAAGAAAGCGTTAAAGACTCCTTCGACTTTTTATTCGTTGCACTAAAAGATGGAAAGTACAGAACAGGAACAAAACAAATAGGCATTGAAGAAATCGAAAAAAAGATGTCTGAAAATGCTCAAATACTGGTTGACATCTTTGAAAAACAGTTAGAAAAAAGTATAAGTGTGATGAATTTAGAGGGAAAAGATTACATTGTATTCGGTTATCCAATCACAGATTACGAGGGCTCACCAGTTGCTGTGATGGCCGGTGCGGTGGGTTTAGACAAATTGGGAGAAATTGGAGAAAAAATAAAAGTGAGCGGAAAAGGTCATGGGTCCATAGTTGACCAAAATGGAGTGACTTTGTGGCATCCAAATTCTGAATATATATTGAAATTCAACTTTACAAAAGCCGACGAAGAATATGGTTTCAAGGGTCTTTCAAAACTTGCTGAAGAAGTAATATCAAGCATTGAAACTGGTTATGGCTGGTATGAAGATAACTCAGGGCAAAGAAAGCTCATAGTTTACTCTCCATTGAACAGCGTATCTTGGTTTGTGACTTCTATAGTAACTGAAAAAGAGATAATGGAACCTTCAACTCAACTCTTAAAAAGTGTTTTGATTATAACAGGTATAATAGTCGCTGTATTGATTGTTGTTTTAACTGTGATCGGTTGGATCATAGTGAAGCCAATAAAGAATATAACAAAGAAGGTTGAAGAATTCAAAGCAGGAGAGCTTGCTGCAGATCTGACAGTTGATTTCAGTCAAAAAGGAAAAGATGAAATCGCAACGATGGGGAATCTTCTTGATTCGGTTATAAAAGATTTAAGAAACTTCATGAATCAGGTTGCCGATACTTCTCAAAACGTTGAGGATACTGGAAATGAACTTGCTGAAATTTCAAACAGACTTGCCAGATCAAGCGAGGAAATTCTGAAACAGATTGATGAAATAAATTCAAACGCTCAGAATATTTCGGCTTCCCTCCAAGAGACAACTTCGGGTGTTCAGGAAGTTGCAGCCAGTGCCCAGAACGTTTCAAAATCTGTTCAAAATCTTGTACAAAAAGCTGAAGATGTCTCAAATGCTGCAAATACAGGAAATGAAGGTGTTAAAAAAATAATCGAGATAATAGATAGAACCACACGTGAAACATCGAATGTTGCACAGAGAATAAAGGGGCTTGCAGGGGTTTCGAGAAATATAGGTGAAATCGTGGAAACGATATCATCCATCGCGGAGCAGACAAATCTTCTTGCTCTCAATGCTGCAATAGAGGCTGCAAGGGCGGGAGAAGCTGGAAGAGGATTTGCGGTGGTTGCCGATGAGATAAGGAAACTTGCGGAAGAAAGTAAAAGTGCAACTGAAAATATTTCCAAGATGCTCCAGGAGATAGAAAACGAAGTTCAAAAAGCAAACAAAGAGACTGATAATGTCGTAAAAGTTGTGGATGAAGCAACGAAGCAAGGGAAGGTTATAGGTGAACAGCTTGCGGATATACTTTCAAGGATTCAGGAGATAACCTCGATGATAGAAAACGTCGCTGCAAGTGCTCAGGAACAGAGTGCAGCAGCTGAGGAGATGGCAAGTGCAATGGATAACGCAACTAAAGGTGTGAATCAGATAGTTGAAAACATAGAACAGATAGCAGAGTCCATAAAAGAGGAAAACCAGCTTGCCAGAAATGTTGAGAGTATAAGCAGTAATCTTAAGAATCTGGCAGAAAATTTGACAAATCTTCTTGAAAGGATAAAATATTGATTGTTGGGGAACTGATTACAAAATTTTCCTGGAGGTGAATCTGAATGGATTTCAAAGTCGTCACTTTCAAGGTTGGAGATGAAGAATACGCAATCGATATAAAGAACATTGAGAGTGTGGTTGAAATGTTACCAATAACTAAAGTTCCGGATGCACCGTACGGTGTTGAGGGTGTTATAAATCTCAGAGGTGAGGTAATGCCGATAATCGATGGAAGAAAAAAATTCGGTAGTTCTTCCTTTGAGAATGATAAGGCGAAGATAATAATAGTTAATTTGAGTGGGAAGAAATACGGTTTCATAGTTGATGATGTTAGAGAAGTACTCGATGTTAACGAGAACGAAATTGAAGATGTCAAAGAAATAATGTCGAATTTGAACACTAAGTATGTGGATGGAATAATAAAAAAGGGTGAAAGACTGATAGTTCTTTTAAAACCAAATATGGTAAACGAAGAGATTTTCAGTGTCGTTGAATAATAAACTGTGAATCTCTTAAACTGGAAATATCCACTTCCCACATATGCTTTGCATGTGTGGGAAGATTTTTTAATATAAAATGGGGGTGTTGTCTTTGGCGTTTAAAATCAAGGCATTCGAAGTTTCAAAAAAAACTTACATGTATTCAAAACCTTTCAAGATTTCTCTTGGAGCTCATTTTGAAAGTGTGAATGTTGAAGTTAAATTGATACTGGATGATGGAATCTTTGGTCTTGGCGAGGCATCACCATCTTTTTTAATAAGTTCCGAAACACCTGATATGGTCGAAATAGGATTGAAAGAGCTCTGTCAGGCACTCATTGGAAAAGACGTGAGAAATTACAGAAAGTTATTCGATGAAACTGATGTAATTTTCAAAGCAATCCCAAGTGCAAAAGCAGCAGTTCAGTACGCGATAATAGATGCTTTGACGGCTTCTTTAGGAATAACACCGTTTGAATTTTTTGGAGGATCAAGGGATTCAATATACACCGACAAGACCGTCGGCATAGATGAAATAGAAAATATGGTTGAAGAAGCAAGGAGTATATATGCTGAGGGATTTAGGACAATAAAAATAAAAGTCGGATCAGTTGAAAAGGGAGTAAAAAGTGTTGAAAAGATAGCCGAGGTTACGGGAAACACCGGATACATAGTGGATGCTAATCAAGCGTTCAAAGCCAAAGAAGCGGTGGAACTATCCAGGAAACTCTATGAAAAAGGTATTAACGTTGTTTTACTCGAGCAACCTGTTCACAGAAAAGACTACGACGGTCTGAAATTCGTAAGGCAAAATTCACCTTACCCAGTGGCCGCTGATGAGGCAGTTTTTGAGAAATATGATGCGTTCAAATTGATACAGAATGGGTGTGTTGATTATATAAATATAAAACTTATGAAATCGGGTATATCCGATGCACTTGCGATAGTTGAGATGGCAAAATCCGCAGGTGTTGGTTTGATGATAGGCTGTATGGGCGAATCTTCGCTTGGAATAACACAGAGTGTAGATTTTGCAGCTGGAACAGGTGCTTTTTCCTATCATGACCTTGATGCGAGCCTAATGCTGAAAGAGGAAAATCCTTTGAAAGGCTTTGAAAGAGATAAAGATGAGCTTAAAATCCTCGGGAGGGATAAAAGATGGAAATAAAAAAGCTTTTCATATCGATAGATATAGAAGGAGTAGAAGGATTGAGCGATGTCTTTGAAGCCAATTCAAACGATAAAAGGTACAAGCCAGAATTGATGGAAGAACATATAAAGATGGTTCTTGATGAAGTTTTTGACCTTTTTGATGTTGAAAAAGTCGTTGTTGCAGATTCGCATGCTTTGGGGACGAATTTGAGTTATAATTTTTATGATGATCCAAGGGTCTTTCATATAAAAGGAGCTCCAAGGTTGTATTATATGATGACAGGAATAAGTTCTGAATTCGACGCTGCGTTCTTCTTGGGTTATCATTCTGGTGCAAATGCTCCTGGGGGTGTTTTGAATCATACCTATGCTGGTGCAGTTGTTCACAGAATATCTATAAATGGAAAAACTGTCAATGAAGCTATATTGAATTCTGGAGTAGCTGGTTATTTTAACGTTCCGGTTGTTTTCATATCTGGTGATGATTATCTCAAAGAAGAGTGTGATGTTTTGAGAGAAAGAGGAACGAGATTTTTGATCACGAAAAACGCTATAGGTAGATACAGCGCGTTGATGAAGTCAAGAAGTCTGTTGAAAAAGGAGTTAAGAGAAATACTTGAGGATATAAAATCTTCAAATAGGAGTGAATTCAAACCTTTCAGCTTTGAAAAACCCTTCGAGATCGAAATAGAGATGCATCATCCACATATGGCGGAGCTTTGCTCATTCATACCGCAAGTAGAAAGAAAAGGTTCTCACACCGTTGTTTACAGAGACGATGATTACCTGAACATATACAATATGCTGATCGCATTAACACGACTTGCTGCAAGTACTTTAAGGTAGATTCTGGGAGTGTGCATTGAAAGATGGAAAAAGTGATAGGAATTATCGGAGGAATGGGCCCGGAGGCAACCGCTGATTTCTTTATAAGATTTTTGAAGAAAGAAAAAGTTTCGAAAGATCAAGAGCATACGCATATAATAATTGATTCAAATTCAAAGATACCCGATAGAACCAGATATTTGTTTGGAGATGGGCCTAATCCGTTGCCAAAGTTACTTGAGTCAGCAAAACGACTGGAAAATGCGGGAGCTACAATTTTAGTGATGCCCTGTAATACGGCACATTACTTCTATGAGGAAATAAAGAAACATATCAACATACCATTTTTAAATATGATAGAAGAGACAGCCATCTACGTGAAAGATCTCAAGGTCAGTGATGTTCTTATAATGGCTACAAACGGCACTGTAAAAACAGGACTGTATCAGAGAGCATTTGAAAAATACGGTGTTTCATCTTACGTTCCTTCTCCTTCTTTTCAGGAAGATGTTATGAAAGGGATTTATTTGATAAAAGCGGGAAAAAATGATGAAGGTAAGGAGAAATTGAAGAAAGTCTATGAAAATTACGTTGATAAACACGGCTGTATAATCCTCGGATGTACCGAGATATCCATAGTTTTAAATGGCTTTCCAAAAACTGTGGATCCTGTTGACGTGGTAATCGAAAAACTTTTAAAAATTTGATAAAGGGGGATAATCATGAATTTTGGATTGCAACTTTATAGTGTTCGAGATAAGCTTTCAGAAGATTTTTTTGGGACTTTGAAAAAGCTTGGTGATATAGGCTACAGAGCGTTTGAATTCGCGGGTTATTACGATCACTCAGCAGAAGAGATAAGAAAATTCCTCGATAGCAATGGTTTAAGAGCAGTATCAGCACATGTACCGATTCAGTTACTTGAGAATGATCCAGAAAAGGAGTTTGAATTTGCACGAAAGCTCGGTATGGAGTATGTTATCTGTCCATTCCTTCCAAAAGAAAACTGGGAGAATGCTGATTATTACAGAAAAGTAGCAAACCTTTTCAACGAACTTGGTG
Source organism: Thermotogaceae bacterium (assembly GCA_029981435.1). Taxonomy (GTDB): domain Bacteria; phylum Thermotogota; class Thermotogae; order B21-G9; family HyVt-16; genus HyVt-16. The sequence goes on from JARRBB010000008.1 coordinate 11,206, forward strand.
AAAAAGCAAAGAAGTACGGTTTGAAATTTGGATATCATAATCATAGTTTTGAATTTATAGTTTTGAAGGATGGAACAACGGGATTCGATATACTTATAGAAAACACCGACCCTGAACTGGTATTTTTTGAACCGGATGTTTACTGGATAAAGTATGCAGGCTACGAACCTTCAGAGTTCATAGAGAATCGGTTGAAAAACAGAATTGAGATTGTCCATTTGAAAGATATGAAAGGTGACGAAACCAAGGAAATGACGGAACTCGGGACAGGAATAATAGATTTCAAGAAAATTGTGGCAACCACTCTAAAACTTGGTGCAAAATGGTATATAATAGAGCAAGATAGATCTTCACTTGATTCACTGGAAAGTGTAAAAATGAGCTTCAATTTCTTTATAAAAAATTTCTCAAAATAGAAAAGGAGGTATTCAGTTATGTCAAAAAAAATAAAAGCCGGGATAGTTGGTGTTGGTAAGATAGCACAAACTCTCTATCTACCAAATTTGTCAAATCATCCTGATGTTGAGCTGAAAGCAATATGTGACGTTGATGACGTGAACATCGAATATGTTACTAAACTCTACAAAATCGAAAAAGTTTATAGAGATTATAAGGAAATGATCGATAAAGAAGATCTGGATGCGGTATTTGTATGTACTCCAAATTACCTTCATGCACCGGTTACGATTTACGCCGCAAGTAAAGGATTACATGTTATGGTTGAAAAACCAATGGCTATAACTATGAAAGAAGCAAAGGAAATGGTCGAAACCGCCAGAAAAAACGGAGTAATACTCATGGTCGACCAATCACAGAGGTTCGCGCCAATACATCAAAAAGCGAAAGAAATAATGGATTCCGGAATGCTTGGAAAAGTTCTCTCTGTTAGAACAACATTTGGTCATGCAGGACCTGAGAACTGGTCACCGAGGGGAAAATGGTTCTTTGAAAAAGAAAAAGCAGGATTTGGGCCTCTGGCGGATCTTGGCGTTCACAAGGTCGATCTCGTGAGATATCTTACCGGCCTTGAAGTTGAAGAAGTAGCAGCCTTTACATCGAGACTTGAAAAAGATTGGGGAACGGTTGAAGACAATGCAGCTATAATTTTGAAGTTCAACAACGGGGCTCTTGGAGCTGTGACAGCAAACTGGATAACACATGGAGACGAATCGAACGATGTAATTATATACTGTGAAAATGGTGTACTGAAAGTTAATGTTGAAAAAGAAAGAAGACTTTTTGTCGAGCTTGTGAAGCCTATAGTTTCAACTCTTGAAGTGGAAGTTCCACCGATGGTCACAAACGCTGAGGGTGGCTGGAAAATTCCAAGTATAGACAACTTTATCGATTCAATACTTGGAAGAGCAGAATGTCTCGTCCCTGGTGAAGAAGGTATGAAGTCGCTTGAAATAATAGTTGCCGCCAACATTTCTGCTGAAACCGGTAAAGTAATCAAACTCCCTTTGAATGAATGAGTGATAGTCTTACAATACCTTTACCGGCGCTTTGAGCGCCGGTTTGAATTTGTTTTAAGGAGGTTTTGTAGATGCCCAAGAAATTCATAGTTGTTACCGGTGGAGTTTTGAGTGGTATTGGAAAAGGAATAGTTGCTGCATCTATTTCAAGACTTTTGATAGATTGCGGGATAGATGTGAATGTTTTAAAGATCGATCCGTATTTGAACATGGATGCCGGTACCATGAATCCCAATCAGCATGGCGAGGTTTTTGTTACTGATGATGGTTATGAAGCAGATCTCGATCTTGGCCATTATGAAAGATTTACAGGTAAAAATATGTCTCGAAAAAACAATCTTACAGCAGGCCAGGTCTATTATTCCGTTATCACAAAAGAAAGAAAAGGAGAATATCTCGGTTCAACCGTTCAGGTTGTACCGCATGTAACGGAAGAAATAAAAGAAAGAATAAGGTCCATGGAAGGAGAACTCCTTGTAATTGAAATAGGTGGGACGGTTGGTGATATAGAAGGAGAGGTTTTCCTTGAAGCTGTGAGAGAACTCTCGCTGGAATTGGGGCAGAGTAATTTTCTTTTCATCCACACAACTTTTGTTCCTTATTTACGAACCACAAATGAATTTAAAACTAAACCAACACAGCAGTCTGTTCAACTTTTGCGAAGAATTGGTATTCACCCGAATATGATCGTTGTTAGAACGGAATCGCCTATAGATCCTGCAAGCCTCGATAAGCTTTCTTTGTTTGCAGGTGTACCGAGAAATATGGTTATAAATCTTTATGATACAAACAACGTTTATGAAATTCCAGAAGTTTTGAAGGAGTACGACGTTCACCAAAAAATAGCAAGGTTTCTGAACATGGAATTGTCTGGAAAACTGAATTGGAGTTATCCAAAAGTCTTCAAACCGATAAAAATAGCTCTCGTTGGAAAATACCTTGGAACGGACGATGCATACAAAAGTATAATAGAAAGTATATTTCTATGCGGTGCTGAAAAACCACGTGTCATTGATTCTGAACTTCTTGAAGAAAGCAGTGATCCCGAGGAATTTTTGAGAGGCTTTGATGGCATCATAATACCCGGGGGATTTGGAAAACGCGGTATAGAAGGAAAAATAAAGGCAATAACTTATGCGCGTGAAAAGAATATACCGATTCTTGGAATATGTCTTGGGATGCAGTTGATGGTTATAGAATACTTCAGAAATGTGGTTGGTTTTGAAAAAGCTAATTCCACTGAGTTCGATCCTGATACACCTTATCCTGTGATAGATATAATGGAAGAGCAAAAAAAGGTTCTAAACCTTGGAGGAACCATGAGGCTTGGTAGCCAGGACATGCGAATACTTCCGAATACAAAACTATGGAATATGTACGGTGAAATCTCTGAAGAAAAAGAAAGACACAGACACAGGTACGAAGTAAATTACGATGATTTCAAAGATTACTTCTTCTTACCGTCGGTCAACAGTGAAAATCCAGAAAGTAAACTCATCGTTTCTGCTATGTCCGATTTCGTGGAAGCGATTGAATTGAAAAACCATCCATTTTTTGTTGGAGTTCAATTTCATCCTGAATATAAAAGCAAAGTCGGAAGACCACATCCAGTCTTTACTGCTCTTGTGAAGGCTATAGAAGAGAAACTTAAATGATTCTGACAGGCTTGTTATGTTCGTTTAAAAGTATCAGTTTTGGCTTTGTGTATTCTTCATCGCTGTAAATAGCGTATGAGGCTATTATTATTTTATCACCTAATTCAACCAGCCTTGCGGCTGCACCGTTCAATCCAATGCAGCCGCTTCCTTTTTTTCCTTTTATGACATAGGTTTCAAATCTATTTCCATTGTTTATGTCATAGACATGAACAAGTTCATTTTCTTTTATATCTGCAAGTTCAAGAAGCTCTTCATCTATTGTTATACTTCCTTCATAATTAAGGTTTTTCTCTGTCACGGTTGCTCGATGCAGTTTCGATTTTAAAAAAATTCTGAACATTCAATTTACCTCCTGAACATAATAGAATTCTTTCAATTAAATTATAAAACAAAAAGGCGGGTTTTTCACCCGCCTTTTTGTTTTTTAGAACTGCTAATTAACCAACCTTTTCTTTGAGTTCTTTACCAGGCACAAATTTTGGAATCTTTTTGGCTGGTATATTGATTGCTTTCTTGGTTCTTGGATTTACACCTTTTCTCGCTGCTCTTTCTTTTACTACGAAGCTACCAAAACCAACCAATCTTACTTTTTCACCTTTTGCAAGTGCTCCGCTAACAACTTCAATGAAAGCATCGACTACTTTCTGTGCTTCCTTTTTAGTTGTTCCTGCCTTTTTGGCTACTTCAGCCACAAGTGTCTTCTTATTCATTTAATTGCCCCCCTTTCCCAGGACGTTGGGATATTTTGGAAACCTCTACTTGACAAAAATATATCATGTTTTTGGTTCAAAAATCAAGTTTTTGGTTATATATTTGGTTTCCAGGAAAAAATTTAACAATTTTCTAACATTAATAAGCCTTCTGGAGAACGTTTCAAGAACAGTTTCTCTGTAATTATCGAAATCGAATTTTTCCAAGCTTTTTATTGCCCCAACAAGCTCAAAAGATGAATTAAAATCGGTGAAGCCGGGATATGGAAATTCGATAAATGTTCGAACGATTTTTGGATTTTTTGGAGAGATAAACTTTGTTGAAAAAATCAACGATAGAATTGCACCGTGTAATCTCTGAGTAACCACAAGGCTTGAAGTTGCTATTGAATTGACTATTCTGTTGTAACCAATTGATACAGATACTTCGAAACGATTCCTGAGTTTATCAAGATTTTTCAAAGCTATTTTTTCTTCTTCTTTTGGAAAAAACAGGAGCAGGTCGATTTTTTTAAAACCCATTGATTCAATTATATTGAAGAAGTCATCACTGTTTATTGGTTCTTTTATAACCAGTGAGATTTTTTCACTGTCCTTTTCCTGAAAACCCTTTTCTTTATCATCATCAATTTCAAACGCTAAATCAGCTGATAAAAGGGTATTTTTTGAAAAGAGTTTTGAGTATCTGTAAGACACAGGATCGCGCATAACTGGATAAACCAGATCAGATTGGAGAATTTTTTTCATTATTCTTCTGCTTATGTTGTTTTTTAAAGGTCCTAAACTCTGTGCGAGTAGTAAAACGGGCTTTTTAATTAATAAGGCATGTTTTACCAGTGTAGAATAATACAGAAAACTTCGAAGACTTGTCTCATCTTGAAAAATACCACCGCCACCACCTATAACCAGATCACACGAGTTTATTGTTTTAAGAAGTTTCAAAAAATCATATTTTGAAACATTTGACAATTCGAATTTGAAATTTTCCCCGGAAATCTTGGGGATCTTTGGAGAGAGTACAGTTACCCTTGATATATCATCATATTCTGATAGAAGTCTCAGAGATTTTTCAAGTAAAATTTCGTCTCCAAGGTTTCCGTAACCATAAAAACCGAAAAGAAAAATTTTTTTCACTTTTATCACCTTTGATGGTTTATCGTACCAAATAATCTTTCTGAATGTCCATTTCAATTTCCTTTATGAATTCTCAAAATTGATAGAATTCACATAATTCTCCCTTGTAAACTCCTTCGACACCCAACGGAATTCTCACCATCCCGTCAGATTTTCTGACAAGGCTCACGAGTCCTGAATCTCCAAGAACCGGATTTGCAAAAATTTCATGATTTTTTCTGTAGAGTCTTACATGAACGAACCTTTCTCTACCTTGAGTTGCTGGTACGTTTGTGTCGAGCTTTACATAAAAATCAGGCTTTGGAAGAACATCGATTTCACCAGAGAGTTTTCTGAGAATAGGCAGCAAGAACAAGATGGTGCTCGAAACAAAAGACGCTGGATTTCCTGGGAGTCCTAAAAGGACCTTATTACCACTCAATCCAAATACAGTGGGTTTACCGGGTTTTATCAAAGCGCCATGATATACTACTTTTCCAACCTCTGAAAAAACTTTCATGGTGTAATCTCTGACTCCGAGAGAACTTCCACCGCATGTTATTATGATGTCAAAGTCATTTAGTGCATTTTCAACGTTTTTTAATAATTCCGCATAGTTATCTGAAACGTGGCCCAATCTGACGGCTTCAAAACCAAGATTCTGGAGATAGGTTAGTAAAAAATAAGTATTGGAATCTCTCACATGGTATTTTGAAACCTTTGTTTCCCACGGTTCGATTATCTCGTCACCCGTAGAGATTATTCCAATCTTAACCTTTCTGAAAACTTCTATTTCAGTTACCCCTAATGCGAGTAAATTATGTATATCTTTATGGGTTATCTTCTTTCCTTTCTCAACTATAATCTCGCCTGATTTTATATCTTCATCTGCCTTTAATACATTTTCCCAGGGGGAGATTGTTTTGTACACTTCCACAAAGTCTTCGACTTCCTGAGTGTTTTCAACCATCACAACAGCGTTGGCACCTTGGGGAATTGTACCACCGGTTGAAACTTTAACCGCTTCCTGGGTTTCAAGTTTCATGGATGGTTCTTCACCTATTTTTATTTCACCTTTTATTTTGAAAAAAGCTGGCATTTCTGAAGACGCTCCAAAGGTTTCCTCGGCTTTGAGTGCGTAACCATCGACATTCGCCCTGAAAAATCCTGGAAGATCTTCATTTGAAATGATATTCTTTGAACTTACGCGATTAAAAGTGTTCAGAACGTTCAGTTTCTCAATTTCCGATACTGCATTTAATCTCAATATGTATTCTTTGTAAATCTCTTCTCTTGAAACGAATCTTAGAAATTCTCCCATTTTTTCTTCTCCTTTCATTTTATATACCCTCAATTAAATAGTATAATACAATCGCATATAAAGCCTTCTGAAGAAGGTGATGAAATGTTAGAAAGGCTTGTTTTTGATAGTATTGAACAGGTGTATGAATATTTAGAAAGAAACTACGGTAAAAATTGGTATCTGGATTATTTTGTACAAACAAAAAAGTTGAAAGACGGAAAGTATGAAGCTACTGTATACAGAACATCCGATCTACCATCTTCGGAGTATTCAGAAATCTCGCAAAGAGATTTGCAGGAACTGGAGAAATTGTTATCGGATATCCCTGAGAAAGAATATGAAGAAAAAATTGAATTAGAAGAATACAAAGAGCCTTTGATAATTGTAAATCTTTCAGAGGATGAAATGCTTGCGAGTATAACCATCGTTCCTGGAGTTGAGAAGGAATTACCATCAAAAGAGGATATTTTAAAGGCTTTGAGAGAAAACAATGTAGTTATGGGAATAGATGAGAATGCCATAGAAAAAGCCTTGAAAGAAAAAAAGGTATTTGTACCTGTGGTTGTGGCAAAAGGTGAGAAAGCAAAACCATCTGTTGATGCAAAACTCGATATTAAATTCAAAGAACATTCCAAAATAAAAAGTCGACCAGAATGTGAGGAGTTCGAAAAAATCATAAAGTGTTGTGATGAAAAGGAAATACTCGCTGAAAAAATTCCTCCTGTTGAGGGGAAAGATGGCTATACTGTTACCGGTAAGATAATAAAAACGGAAAAGCCTAAGGATATCAACCTCTATGATTATCTTGGTGAAAATGTCGAAATTTCAGAAGATAAGAATAAGATTATTTCGAAGATTCCAGGTGAACCTTACATAGATCGATTTGGAAGAATCTCCGTGAGAAGGATTTTGATAATAGAAGGAGATTTGAAAGATTACGGAAATATCGATTTTCCCGGACCTGTAGTTATAAAAGGCAATGCCGAAGGAAATTACGAGATAATATCCGGTGGTGATCTTTTAATAAAGGGTGTTGTTGGAGGAGTAGCTATAAAATGTGAAGGAAATATTTTTATAGAAAAAGGAATCTTCGGAAAAGCAAAAGGAGGAATTGAATGTAAAAAAAATCTCAGGACTCTTTACATAAACAATTCACTGGTAAAGAGTGAAGGAAATATCATTGTGGAAGACTACATAATGGACTCGGTTGTTATTGCGAAAGGAACAATAATTGTCAATGGTAGAGGTACCATAATAGGCGGAAAGGTCTATGCCGGTGAAAACATCTCCTGTAATCTTATAGGAAGCAGTTTTGGAGCAGTTACACATATTGGTTGTGGGATTGATTATGAAAAGACTTCGCAGCTTCTGGAACTTGAAGAAGAATTCGAGGGTAAATTTTTAAAGTTGACCTCTGTAATAAAGTTGATACTCAAGTTTGAAAGGATATCCAAGCAATTGCCGGAGAATGATAGAAAGAAATATTTGATTACTTTGAGAAAACTCAATGATATGAAAGATACTCTTCAGAAAAGTATAAATCGTCTGAAAGAAAAGATGGACATTTTGAAAAGAGATATAATGTTGAGAAATCTAAAAATCAGAAACAGGATACTGGTGTACAAAAACTGTAGAGAGGCTGTAATACAAATCGGTAATAAAACGTTAAAGGTGACGAACGACACAGGGCCTGGCTTTTTTGAACTGGATCATGTGAAAGGTAAGATAGTATTCCACGGAAAAGCATTTATTGCTTCTTAAGAATAACTACAGGTTTTTGTTTGATACTTCTTGAAACTCCATCGCCATTTGTGTATAATTAACAGGGATATTTTCTGAAAAACTGGTTTACAATGGTAAAAGGAGGTAAAATAGATGTCCAAGAAGTGTTATGTATGTGGAAAAGGTCCTGCAACTGGCAACAATGTAAGTCACTCGAACAAAAGAACCAAAAGGCGCTGGGAACCCAATCTTCAAAGAGTTAAAGTGGAAATCGATGGTCAGATTAAAAGAGTCAGAGTATGTACCGATTGTCTCAAGAGTGGAAAAGTGGTGAGAGCTATATAAAGCGCGGGATATCACCGCGCTTTTTTCTTCTAATTCTTTTTTTCAGCAGGGAAGTGCAGAATTTGGAAGAAGTAAAGGTCTATAATTTCAGATATTCATCGTGGATCAGATGGCTGTGGTTTTTGATACTGATTTCTTTCCTTTTGCTTTTTCAATATCTGTATCTTACGGACAATAAACTTTCATCATACTTCTTTCTGATACTCGTTTTTTTGAGTGCTTTAAAGCTATACCAGGTGTTAAAATATAGGATAGTCCTTGATGTTGAAAAACAACGTATAATTGTTGGTAAGAGGATTATACCGTTGAACATAAGCAACATACATACCTATACTGATGTTCTTGGATTTCAAAAACTCTCTATTGAATTCGAAAAAGAGATTCTGGTGCTGAGCTCTACCTTAGAAGACTTTGATTTTTTCAAAGATTTGTTGATCAAAATCTGGGAGGAAAATAAATTTGAGAAGCCGAAAAACCTGGGTAAAAATTGATACAAAAGCTTATCTTGAAAACATAAAGTACTTTTCAGAAGTTCTCTTTCCAACAAAAGTGATGCCTGTTTTAAAAGCGAACGCTTATGGCCATGGTGCATGTGCTCTCGCAAGGAAACTTGAAGAAATGAAGATAGATTATATAGCGGTTGCTTTCCTTGAAGAAGCTCTTGAATTGAGGAAGAATGGGATAAAGATTCCAATATTAGTTTTTAATTACTTTTCTGAGGAATATGTGGAATATTTTGTGAAAGATAATATAACCGCTACAATATATTGTTTTGAACAGGTTGAAAACATTGAAAGTGTATTCAATAGAAAAAAACTCAATGGTAGACTCAAAGTACATATAAATGTTGACACCGGGATGGGGCGGCTTGGATATAAAGTTGATGAAGCGTTGAGACTTTTTGAAGCCGTCCTCCACTCTCCATATTTTGAACTTGAAGGAGTTTACACACACTTTTCAGATGCCGACAACATCGACAGCGATTACACCTTTGAACAATCCGAAAAATTCAAAGAATTCCTCAACAAGATACCTGAGAAACCAAAGATAATTCATAACTGCAACAGTGCCGCAAGTCTTTTTTTCAGAGATTTGAGACTTGACTATTCAAGAATAGGTATAGCGAGTTATGGTTTACAGCCTTCCAATATGAAAAAGGTTGAAAGTATAAAACCGGTTTTATCATGGTACAGTGTGGTATCATTTGTTAAAGAAATAAATCCTGGTGATTCGATCAGTTATGGTAGAACTTTTATTGCAAAAAACAGGATGAAAGTTGCAACGATACCAGTAGGTTATGCGGATGGCTATCCAAGAGTTCTGAGCAACAAAGGTTCTGTTTTGATAAAAGGAAAAAGGTGCAAGATACTTGGTAGAGTTTGTATGGATCAGTTTGTGGTTGATGTCAGTCATTTAAAAAACGTGAAAATGGGTGACGAAGTCGTTTTGATAGGAAAACAGGGTGATGATGAAATAAGTGCTGAAGAAATTGCCCAACTTTCTGGTACCATAAATTATGAAATAGTGTGTGGCATATCAAGTAGAGTGCCACGAATATATTCTTAAGGGGGAAAGTCGTGTGAAGTTGAGAGATGTGGCTAATATAAAGAATATTGAAAGCAATAATGATAGTTCTGAAAGCTATAAATATATATCCGAACTTCAAAAAGACGATGAAATTAGATCAATATACAAAGTTACAAGTAAAAAGCTTCAATCAGCAAAGGATGGAAAGAAGTTTCTGCTTTTAACCTTGAGCGATAAAACCGGGACGATAAGAGCCGTTGATTGGCACAACGCGGAAACTAACGATAACAACGTTTCAGTTGGTGACGTGGTAAAGGTTCAGGGAAAAGTGGTTGTTTTTGAAAATAGGCTTCAGCTGAATCTCTCCAAAGATTCTATTTTGAAGGTCTTGAGCGAGTTAGAGTATGACCATGAAAGATTCGTTGAAACTACAAAAAGGGATGTTGAAAAAATGTATCAAGAACTTGTTGAAATAATACGTAACATGGAAAATAGATTTTTGAGAATCTTGCTGGAAAAAATTTTCATACATGATAAAAAATTCGTTGAAATATTTTTAAAGGCACCAGCAGCTCTTACTGTTCATCATGCTTACAAGGGTGGACTTCTTGAACACACTCTCGATGTTGTTGAATCTTGCTCTAAAATAGCACAGAAATACTCTGAGATTGTAGATTCTGAATTGCTCATAGCAGGAGCTTTGCTACATGATATTGGTAAAGCTTATGAATACGATATAACACCTTCAGGAATAGTAGTTACTGATAAAGGAGAGCTTCTTGGACATATAGCCATAGGTGTTGATATGGTTGAGAAGATAGCGAAGGAAATAAAAGATTTTCCACAGGAACTTCTGGTAGAGATAAAACACATGATTTTATCACACCACGGTGAATTTGAATGGGGTTCTCCTGTGCTTCCTAAAACTCCAGAGGCGCTTGTTTTACACATGCTTGATAATCTGGATGCCAAGTTATCACAATTTTTGAAACTCACTGAAAAAGGAGAACCAGGTACTTGGAGCGAATATGATAAGAAACTTGGAAGGAGAATAATGATTAGAGGTGAAAAAAAATGAAAATAAAGTTTGGAACTTCTGGCTGGCGTGGGATCATTGCGGAGGACTTTACCGTTGACAATTTGAAGCTGGTCTCGCAAGCAATAGCAAACTATCTGAAAGATATTTCTGATGAGCCTAAAATAATAGTAGGATACGATACAAGATTCATGACCGAATACTTTTCACAGATTGTGAGAAAGGTTATGAATGGAAATGGTATAAAGGTTTTGATGTGCGATAAACCCACACCAACACCGGTTATCTCGTATTATATAATTTCTGAGAAACTCGATGGGGGTATAAATCTCACGGCTTCACACAATCCTCCACAATATCTTGGACTGAAATTCAATCCAAAAAGTGGTGCACCGGCACCTTTAGAGGTTACAAAGAGGATAGAAGAAAATCTTCAAAATATATCTTTATCAGATGTGAAAGAAGCTGTAGATAACGAATTGTTTGAGATTGTTGATCCTTCAGCAGGGTATTTTGAGTATCTCGCGCAAAAGATAGATTTTGAACGCATAAAATCGAGGAAAATTCAAGTTGCGACAGATTTGATGTTTGGAACTGCGATAGGATACCTTGATTCTCTCCTTATGAAGATCACGGAGAAACCTTTGATGTTCAACAGATACAGAGATCCGTATTTTGGAGGTTACAGACCAGAACCTGATGAATCAAGGATGGGAGAGTTGAAAGAAGTCATCGAGTCACACAATTTAGCGTGTGGACTGGCAACCGATGGAGATGCGGATAGATTTGGTATAGTTGATGATAAAGGTGATTTTATAACTCCAAATGAATTCATAGGGCTTGTTGCATATCATCTCTACAAAAACAAAAAACTTGAAGGTCCTTCTGCACGGAGTATAGCAACATCACACTTTCTCGATGAGATTGTCAGATCTTTTGGTTATGAAACTCTGGAAACACCTGTTGGTTTCAAGTATCTTGGGGAGCTCCTTCTTGAGAAGAATATCGTTGTTGGCGGTGAAGAAAGTGGTGGTTTAACGATCCAATCTCATGTCCCTGAGAAAGACGGTATTCTTGCCTGTATGCTTGCTCTGGAGATGATAGCCTATTTCGACAAACCTTTGAGTGAGTTGAGAAAAGATTTAGTGAGCGAATTTGGAGAGTTCTTTGATGAAAGGATTGATATAGAACTTTCATCCTTAGATGAGAAAAGCAGATATATGGACGAATTTTCTAAACTTCCTGATAAAATAAAAACAAAGAAGGTTACAGAGAAAAAAGAATTAGATGGGGTCCAGTATATTTTCGAAGGAAAACACAACTGGGTGCTCGCAAGGCCTTCAGGTACGGAACCAGTAGTAAGGATATACATCGAAACCACTGATAGAGAACTTTTCGATGAGATCATAAAAGAGGTGGAAAATCTGATATGAAAAAATCGAAAGCGGCAAATGGAAATGGTAAAAATCTGGTAATAGTCGAATCACCTGCTAAGGCTAAAACCATCCAAAAATATCTTGGAAATTCATACAGGGTAATTTCTTCAATGGGACACATAAGAGACCTTCCAGATAAAAGTTTCGGTGTTGACATAGAGAAAGGTTTTAAACCCGTTTTCACAATAATAAGAGGAAAGAAAAAGCTTGTGGATGAGATTAAGAAAATGGCGCAAGGTTCCAGAGTACTTCTGGCATCGGACCTTGATAGAGAAGGAGAAGCAATAGCCTGGCATCTCGCACAGATACTTCATTTGAATCCAGATGACAATATCAGGGTTATATTCAACGAAATAACCAAAGATGTGATACAAAAAGCAGTAAAAACTCCCAGAAAAATTGACTTAAATAAGGTTAACGCACAGCTTGCACGAAGAATACTCGACAGAATAGTGGGATACAAGATATCTCCTTTACTATGGAAGATACTGAAATCAGGTCTCAGCGCTGGACGTGTTCAATCAGTTGCACTGAGATTCATATGCGAACGTGAAGAAGAAATTAAAAAATTCGTACCTAAGGAGTACTGGAGAATATACGGTTTAAAAGATGAAAACAAGATTTTCTTATCAAAGCTGGAAGGAAAAAAATTCGATCCATTGAAACTTGGAATAACACGTGAGAAATCAGAAGAGATCATCAAAGAACTGAAAGAGCGTAATTTTGTGATATCGAGCATAAACGAGGAGATATCAAAAAAGACACCGCCAGCTCCTTATATAACGAGTACGCTGCAACAAGAAGCCGCAAATAAGCTGGGATTTTCAGTTGCAAAAACGATGAAAATAGCCCAAGATCTTTATGAAGGTGTTGAAACACAAGAGGGTAACGTTGCTTTCATAACCTACATGCGAACGGATTCAACGAGGATATCAGAAGAAGCGGCAAAAAGGGCTAAAGAATTCATAAAAAACAAGTTCGGTGATGAATACACATCTAAGGGAAAGTCTAAAACCGGTACACAAAAAAGATCGAATGTTCAGGATGCTCACGAAGCTATAAGACCAACCTATGTGGATAAAACACCAGATGAGGTTAAAAGCATTTTGAAAGCAGATCATTGGAAATTGTACAAGTTGATATGGGAAAGGTTTGTGGCATCTCAAATGGCGCCTTCGAAGTATAGAATCCAGACCGTTGAAATTTCGAGTGAGGATGGAAAGTACAGTTTCATTATAGAAAACAGTGAGAGAATTTTCGATGGTTTTGAGGCAATCTATAAAACATCTAACGGTGGAAACAACTTCAAATTTGAGAATTTAAAAGAAGGGAATTACTTTACTTTCGATGATTTTGGAAACGAACAGAAATTCACCGAACCTCCCGCAAGGTACACCGAGGCTTCCCTGGTTAAGAAACTTGAAAGGGAAGGTATCGGACGTCCAAGTACCTACGCTTCGATAATAAACACTCTTTTTGAAAGAAAATACGTTATAAGAAAAAATAGGTTTTTAGTTCCTACTTTCATTGGATTTCTGGTAAACGAGTTTCTGATAAAAAATTTTCCAAAAATAGTGGAAAGCAAGTTTACAGCTATTATGGAAGCTGAGCTCGATGAGATTGAGAATGGAAAAAAAGTTTGGAAAGAGGTTTTGGATGAATTTTACAGAGAGTTTGAAAAGGATTTTTCAGAAATATCGGAGAAAATAAACAGCGGAGAATACGATGTTGAATTCACAACTGATATGAAATGTGAAGAATGTGAGCAAAATATGAAACTGAAATTCGGAAGATTTGGAAGTTATTTAAAATGTGAATCCTGTGGAAAAACTGTTTCCACAAAAAACGAAGAGAACTTTTATTTCGAAGGTGAAATTTTGCATGTGAAGGAAGCTATAGAATCGTTTAAGGAAGAAGAAACTGAGGAAAAGTGTCCTAAATGTGGTTCACCTCTCGTTGTAAGGAAAAGTCGGTATGGTAAGTTCATTGGCTGTTCAGCGTATCCATCCTGTGATTACACGAGACCTCTGATTGAATATGCAAGAGGAAATTGCCCAAAATGTGGTGGAAAAGTCCTGATGAAAAAAAGTAAGAAAAGAAAAACATACTATATATGTGAAAACAACCTTGGAAAGAAAGGATGCGATTTCATAAGCTGGTACGAACCATCGAATTACAGTTGTCCTGATTGCTCAAATAGACTTTTTTATAGAAACAAATCAGGGGTAGAAATGCTTTACTGTGAGTCCTGCAAAAAGTATTTCTCTGAGGATAATCTAAAATGAAGATAGCGGTACTTTACGGTGGAAATTCAAGAGAACGGGAGATATCTATAAAAAGTGGAAAGTTAGTATCTGAAGCACTGAAAAAACTGAACTACAAGGTACAGGAATTGGATACTGCAGAGCCGGTTGAAAACTGGATTGGAAATTTGAAAAATTTCGATTGTGTTTTTGTAGCTTTGCATGGAGAATTTGGAGAGGATGGGAGAATACAAGGCCTGCTGGATTTTATGAATGTTCCATACACCTGCTCGGATTCGTACACCAGCTTTGTGTGTTTTGATAAATACGTAACAAAACTGGTTTTAAAAACAAATGGTTTTGTGATCCCGAATTTTTTACTTTTGAAAGAACCTGCTGAGTTCCTTCCTGAAAACTTTAATTATCCTGTTGTTTTGAAGCCAAGATATGGAGGTTCAAGCATAGATGTAAAAATAGTACACAACCAACAAGAGTTTGAAAAAGTTATCGGGGAACTTCTTGAACGCAATAAACAGATGTTACTTGAAGAATTTATTGATGGAAAAGAAATAACTGTTTCTGTTATGGAAGAACCTTTTAGTTCTGAGTTGCATGTTTTTCCTATACTCGAGTTGAGGCCGAAACGTGAGTTCTATGATTACATTGCTAAATATACAGAAGGACTTACTGAGTTTGTGGTTCCTGCGGAGATTTCCCCAGAACTTGAAAACGAAGTCAAAGAGATCGGAAAAAGAATATATGAGCTTTTCAACTGTAAAGGTGTCATTAGAATAGACGGAAAGCTTTTCAACGATAGGTTTTATATTTTTGAAATAAACACAATTCCTGGGCTCACAGAACTCAGCGATGTTCCGATATCTGCAAAAGCAGAAGGTATGAGTTACGAAGAGTTGATCGATAAAATTGTGCAATCCGCTTTAAAAAGGAGGTATTAAGAATGGAATTTCACGGAACAACAATAATCGCTGTGAAAAAAAATGGAAAAACCGTGATCGCCGGCGATGGACAGGTTACTTTTGGAAATACTGTGATGAAGGCAAATGCAAAAAAAGTCAGAAAACTCGGTGATGGAAAGGTTGTAGCAGGTTTTGCAGGTTCGGTCGCAGACGCTTTCACTCTTTTTGAAAGATTCGAGCAAAAATTCAGAGAATCGAACGGTAATCTTTTAAGGGCTGCGGTTGAGCTCGCTAAGGACTGGAGAACAGATAGAGTTTTAAGAAGACTTGAAGCACTGCTCGCTGTGGCTGACAGCGAACATCTTTTGATTATCTCAGGAAATGGAGAAGTAATTCAACCTGATGAGGATGTCGTGGCCATTGGTTCTGGTGGACCTTACGCCCTTGCTGCCGCGAAGGCTTTGATAAGAAATACTGATCTTGATGCCAGAGAAATCGCGTTGAAATCTCTGGAAATAGCAAGTGAGATCTGTATTTACACTAACAATTCTTTCTCTGTCGAGGAGGTCGGATAAAATTGAGTAAGAACGATTTTAGAAGGATAGATGAGATGACACCAAGGGAAATTGTGAAAGAGCTCGACAAATATATCGTTGGCCAGGATGATGCCAAAAAGGCTGTAGCGATAGCTTTGAGAAACAGAATAAGAAGACAAAAACTTCCAGAAGAAATACGTAAAGAAGTAGTCCCAAAAAACATATTGATGATAGGGCCAACAGGGGTTGGAAAGACTGAGATAGCTCGAAGAGTTGCACAGCTTTCTGGCTCACCTTTTTTGAAGGTAGAAGCTACTCGTTTTACGGAGGTTGGATATGTTGGGAAATCTGTGGATTCAATGATAAGAGAACTCGTTGAAATGAGTGTGAATATGGTTAAGCAAGAGATGATAGAAGAGGTAGAAGAAAAGGCTAAAGAATTGGTTGAAGAGAGGATCCTTGATGTACTGGTTCCTGAAAGTAAGCAAAAGCAAGTTCCTCAAGGGTTATTCGGCATTTTTCAAGGCCTCGAATCACAACAGCGCTATGATCCTGAAAAGGTGAGGAATGCTCGAAAAAGGCGTGAAGAGATGAAAGAAAAATTGAAAGCTGGCGAAATCGAAGACCTTGAGATAGAAATAGAGATAGAAGAAACAAAACAACCATTTATGGGAATGGTTGGTGGTATGGAATTGGAAGAAATCGGAATAGATTTGCAGAACATGTTCGGAAACTTTATGCCCAAGATGAAAAAGAAAAGAAGGATTAAGGTTTCTGAAGCGAGAAAAATTCTTCTTCCATTGGAAGCAGAAAAGTTGATAGATATGGATAAGGCTGTTCAGGAAGGATTAGAAAGGGCACAGCAAAGAGGAATAATATTTTTAGATGAAATTGATAAAGTCGTTTCACGTAACACCACATCTGGTCCAGATGTTTCGAGAGAAGGTGTTCAAAGAGATTTACTCCCAATAGTTGAAGGAACAACCATAATGACGAAATATGGACCAGTTAAAACGGATTATATACTTTTTATTGCCGCAGGTGCATTCCACATTTCCAAACCCTCTGACCTGATACCGGAGCTTCAAGGAAGGTTTCCAATAAGAGTAGAATTGAATCCTCTTACGGAAAAGGATTTTTACAGGATACTGGTTGAGCCAGAAAATGCCATCACAAAACAGTACATCTACCTTTTGGAAACAGAAGGAGTGGAACTCGTTTTCACAGAAGATGGTTTGATGGAAATAGCAAAAATCGCTTATTCACTCAATCAAAGACTTGAGAACATCGGAGCGAGAAGATTATATACGGTTATAGAAAAAGTACTTGAGGATGTATCATTTGAGGCACCAGAAATAGAAGGAAAGAGATTCGAAGTCAATGCCGAGTATGTTAGAAGTAAGCTTTCATCGATAGTACAGGATGATGATCTGAGTTCTTACATACTGTAAAAATGAAACGAACAGATCTAATATCACTGAACCTCTTTGGAGATTTTTCGCCATCAGAAGTTGAAATATTAATGGAGAGCTCGTTTGAACCGAGCTCTCCATTTATTCATGAACAGTTCAAAGATGAAAGTCTTAACCGTAAACTTGATAATTATTTAAAGAAGTTCAATAAAAAAATCCTTGAAAAGGAGATAGAAAAAATAGAAAGTTCCGATGTTGAGATATTGACTTTCTGGGACGATGAATATCCACCTTTTTTAAGAGAAATTCCATCACCTCCAATATTGCTTTATTGCAAAGGAGAAATTGAGCTTTTAAAGACTGAATTAACAATGGCAGTTGTTGGTACAAGAAAGCCGACATCTTATGGGAAAAAAATCGCAAGAGACCTAACTTCGGAACTTGTAAAACTTGGGTTTATAGTAGTTAGCGGTGTGGCAGCGGGAATAGATACCATTGCTCATCTGACGGCTGTAGAAAATTCTGGAAAAACCATAGGTATTTTAGGCTGTGGAATTAACATCGTTTATCCTTCGCATAATTCGAAGGTTTATAGTCTGATAGCGGAGAATGGTTGTTTAATATCTGAATACCCATTGAACACTCCTCCTTTTAAACACAATTTTCCAAGAAGAAATCGCATAATTGCTGGTATGTCTATGGGAACGCTGGTCATAGAAGCGGGTGAAAGAAGTGGCTCTTTAATAACTGCAAGACTGGCTTTGGAATACAATCGGAATGTTTTTTCTGTACCTGGAAATATAAATTCACCCATGAGTACAGGGACAAACAGGTTGATAAAATTTGGAGCCAAGATTACCACTTGCGTTGAAGATATAAAAGAAGAGTACCCTTATTTAAGTTTCAAAAATGATTCCAGAGAAACTATTGAAGAATTATCAAAGGATGAACAGGTATTGATAGAGAAAATAAAAGAGGGGCAGAATGAATTCGATACACTTTTAAATTCCATGGGGTGGGATTTTTCGAAGCTCTCTGAGGTTTTGACACAACTCGAAATAAAAGGATTTATTACAAGAGAGGGAGGAAGGTTCACAGCAGGTATATGATTAAAAAAATCAGTCTTTTTGCAGTCCTTTTGCTGGTTGCTTTTAATGGATTCTCTATGAATTTCATAATTGGGGGTGGTTATCAGTTTTCAACAGAAAAATTTCAGCCTGCCGGCTGGAATGTAAATCTTGGTCTGGGTGATAAACTTGGGGATGAGGTACTCTTCGATGTGACATTCAATCTCAATGCAACCACAACTTCTTCTCCTTCTCCAACAGATTATCTTATGTTCAATCTTGATACATACATTCCTCTTATTGGAAGAAATAAAGATTCTAATTTCAAAGCAGGACCTTTTTTATCAATCGAGTACGGTAATTTTCATTCGTATGATTCAACGGAAGTTTCATGGAATTCTTCTGCCGGTGTGGGTGCCTTTTTCAGTTATAAATACAAGCCATGGGAATTGACCCTGTCTTTCTCTTATCCTGTTGACCAGTTTGACTCGCTGAATGAATTGAGTATAGAAAATCTGGCTGATTTTTTTGAGCTGAGGGCGAGATTTTTTATAAGCAGTTTGTACAGAAATTTCATTGATGAATTCTTCATAGAATTGAATTTATCGACCAGAAGAAGAAGGATCTCGGTATCTTTTTCAGAGCCGTTTTGAGGGTGAAAGTATGAATTACAGACATAGAATTCTTTTATTGATAATCCTTTTCTTATTTACTTTTATTTTTTCTGAGGAATTCTATAATAGGTTCTCTTTTGGTGTTGAATCAAGAGGTTCTGTTTACGGATTGATACCATTTGCAAATCACTTTTATTTAAAGGCGGGATATCCATGGAGCGGTGTTGGTTTCAACGTGGATTTTGGGGCTGATTTTTTTCCAGCTATTTGTGGTGATATTGAATTTAGCCTTAAAAAACCACTTTCAAATTTCTTTGCCGATTTTATGGTTGAAATTGAATATCAAAATTTAGGAATGAGAAGTGGTTTAGAAATAGAATTTGAAGATTTTTCACAGGATGAGAAAGGAAGATTTTATTACGTGTTTGGACCATACTTTGAACTGAATGGGGTAAAATTCTCTGTTGATTTCAGATATCATTTTTTGAGTGTGATTTACGATGAAGTGGATTCTTTCTACTATAACTGGCCCTCTCCGGTTTCAGAGGATCTTATGTCTATGAGCAATATAGATTTCAGACTATCTTATATTCTGTTTGGAGATAAATTCAACAGCAAAGTGAATATGAAGATATTCGGTGGGTATAAATTAGGCCTCGCCTGGTCTTCTTATCTTGGCGAGGCCCTTTACAGACCCAATAAATTCTATTTTGGAATAATGTTTGGAATCTAATTCAATTTATTTCTTTCATCACAGGTTTTATATCAATCTTCCAACCTGTCAATTTTGCTGCGAGTCGTGCATTCTGTCCGCCCTTACCTATTGCAAGAGAAAGTTGCGTCGGTGAAACATAAACTCTTGCTGATCTGCTCTCTGGATCAAGAATCTGAACATCGATCACTTTTGCCGGTGATAAGGCATTTGCTATAAGATCTTTGGGATCATCTGACCATTTTACAACATCTATTTTCTCGTTTTTCAATTCTCTTATGATGTTGTTTATTCTGTTACCGTTTTCACCTATACATGCACCGATAGGATCAACCAAATGATTGTTCGACTTAACGGCAACTTTACTTCGAGTTCCTGCCTCACGTGCGACCTTTACCACTTCTACAACCCCTTCATCGATCTCGGGAACTTCAAGTCTCAAAAGTCCGATCAGGAGTTCTGGAGCCTTTCTTGAGACTATTATCAAAGGCCCCTTTCCCTTTTTTCGTACATCGGTTATGTAAACTTTTATAAAATCTCCAGCTTGTATTTCTTCTGATGGTATCCATTCAGTTCTTGGAAAAAATGTTTCCAATCTTCCGATTCTTATATCAGCACCGGTCTCAGTAATCCTTATAACTTCGGCGGTTGTTACCGTTCCTATCATATTAGAATACTGCTTAAAAAGATTTTCTTTTTCTATTTCCCTTATTTTCTGTATCAGGACCTGTTTTGCTGTTTGAGCTGCTATTCTTCCAAATTTTTTAATATTTAGTTTTCTTTTAACTATATCACCTATCTCGGCTTTAACATCGAGCTTTTGCGCTTCTTCAAGGTTTATCTGAGTGTTTTCATCTTCAACATTTTCGACCACTTCTAAAAGTTGGTACACTTCTATTTCACCTGTCATGCGGTTTATAATTATTTCAACATTCTTGGTTTTACCGAAATTTTTTTTGTAGGCACTCAGAAGAGCTTTTTCGAGTATATCTATGAGTTCATCCTTTGCAATCCCCTTCTCTTCTTCGAGCTGTTCAATTGCTTCAAGCAAGTTTATGTTCATTTTTTAGCACCTCCTCACCTGATCAAAAATCTATCTCAAGATTTGATTTTGATATTAGTTCAACCGGTACTTCAAAAACTTGACCTGTATCTTTTTCTTCAACAAATAGAGTTTTCTTTTTCTCATCGTATTCTTGAATATAACCAACTATAACCTTTCTTTTTGAAACAAATTCTTTCAAAACAAATTTAGCAAGATTACCTTTGAATCTTATGTAATCCTTTATGCCTCTTAAAGGTCTGTCCATACCAGGAGACGAAACTTCAAGAGTATAAGAATGTTCTATAATGTTCATTTCATCAAGTAAAGGATCAATCCTTTTCGAAACGACTTCACAATCTTCAATGCTTATGTATCCGTCTTCTTTGTCTATGAAGATTGTGAGTACCCATCCTCTACTACCTTTTGCAAATTTGACATCGAATATCTCAAATCCCATCTCTTTCACAACATTTTCAAGTGATTCTCTAACCCTATTTTCCACTTCTTCGCGATTTGCGTACATTTTCATCACCTTCAAAGTATAAATAAATTTCGAGGGCTTAAGCCCTCGAAATCTTTTTCAAATCCAATTTTAACAGAAAGTTTTATGATTGTAAAGGGTCATGTTTTTCAGTGTTTTTGAATTCTTCTCTTTTCTTTCTGTATTCCAGTATTAGTTTATCGCCATGTATGAGATTTTCTCGCATGTACAATTCGCTCTTTTTAGGTATCTGTGTTTCGACAACTCTCTTATCTTGATGAAATACAAATTTATTGAAAGGAATTCCCAGAGTAGCTATCAGCTTATTCAAAAATTTGCTCCCTGTGAACCTAACATAGAATCTCAGGTAAATCATCGTGTTTTCTTCATCGATCGGGACGAAAGCCGCTGTAACTCTTATTTTGTCAGCTATATGATTTTGCCAGATGTTTGGAAATTTGAATTCAAGATAGACTTTATCATCTTCTATTTTCAAGTCTTCAGCTTTTTTTGGTGGTGTACCATCATCAATGCGATTGAATGCATAAAAATAGAAGAGAGTATCGTTTATCCATTTTACAACCGGTCCATCGGCTACCGTTTTATTTCCTCTACCTATAGTGTTGTAATGAACAAAAGGCAGATGAAATGGATCAAGCTGATTTTCAATAGCCCTTGAATAATGAACATTCCAGACTTCTTTGAATTCGGCATATGAAAGTTTAGAATCTATATCGTCGAAGTATTCAGGATCGTATGTGGGTTTAGAATCGCCATACCACAACCATATAAAATCTGCAAGTTCATAAGTTTGATAAGATTTGACCCTAAAATTTTTTGGAACTGGTGTATTCCTACCGAGCGCGGGTATTGTCTTCACCTTACCGCTGGAGTCGTATTCAAAACCATGAAAAGGACATGCAATTAAATCCTCTTTAATTTTTCCATGAGAGATACTTGCACCTCTATGACAGCATATATCGGATATACAATTGATCCCACCACTGCTGTCCCTCCAGAAGGCTAATTTTTCTCCAAATCTTGTTACACCGACCGGTTTGTTTTTAACCTCTTTACTTGATAAAACAACATACCAGTGATTTTTGATCATCTTGTCACCTCATTAATATCTTTTTTGCTGCCAGTTTGCCGGTAAGTATTGACATCGGCACACCAGCGGGACTATAGACCCATTGCCCTGCCTGAAAAATATTCGGAAAAGGTGTCATAACGGAACGATTGATTCGATATAGTCTGTTCACAACCGGTATGCTATCAAATGCCCAACCGGTAATAGCTCCCTCAGATGTTCCAACTCTTTTTTGGACACTCAGAGGGGAAAGAGAAAAAGATCTTATAAGTTTCGTTTTTAGAAATGGATAAATTGTGTTCGAGAGGGTTTCGATAACAAGTTTTTCAATCTCAGCTTTAAATTCTTCATACCAGCCAGCCTCTTCAACTTTTTTAAACAACTCATAATCTGCTAAGAAATTTACAATCACACCGGTTTTATCCTCAGGAATCATATTTGGATCTTTAAGACCCGGAATAGAAATTTCGAAAGTGTTGAACTGAACAAATTTTTTGACCCAGTTAAGGACATCTTGTTTTTTCAAAGAAGTATCCATGAGTTTATATAATTCACTTCTGCGTATTCCATCAAGGCCTTTTCTGGAGGGTGTATAGAAAAAATGACCTGTAGAAATTTTTCCGAACGTTTCAACTGGTTCATCAACCTCCAGGAAAACTTCGAAAATAGAATCACCACCACGACAACTTAGAACTTTTCTTTTAGTTTCTTCTACTTTTTTTCTTAAATTTGGATTCAGATTATCAGTTTCTAAAATCGAATAAAATGTCTTCATATCTGCTGTCCAGATCAAACTTTTGTACTCATATATTTCACCGTTCTGGTCTTTCAATAGATTCTTATCTGCAACAATCTTTACGATTTCGGTTTCTTTGGAAATTTCTCCACCATTTTCAAGTATTTTTCTTTCAAGTGCTTCTGGTAGTTTACCAGTTCCACCCCTTGGATAAAAATAATCCAGATACATTGAAAAATATCCGAGTGCAAAAAATGCAGGTGTGTTCTTGAAAAAATGCTGTGAAATAACATCTCTTAAAGAAGGAGTTTTGATTATATTTTCAAGATATTTTTCAACTGGCATACTCATAGTATTTATTTTGAATAATGTAAAAATCAAACTTGGCAACCATGGTAATAGTTTTTTGAAGATGTAATCCCTGTCTTTTTTAAGATTTTTAAATTCGGGATTTTCGATTCTATACATGGTATCAACGTATCGAGTAACTTTTCTTATCACCTTTATGATTGCGTTGATTTCATCTTTGCTTTCAGGATAAAACTTTGATAGAAGCTCCTTGTAATCGTTCAAACTATTAATATCTTCAATATTGATGACTTCATCTTCTATTCCAATTGACACATAGCTTTTCAAAAATTCAATATCGAGATCGAGTTCTTTTACCATTGGAATTACAATTCCGGTGTTTTCAATAGCTTTTATTCCTGCGTCAAAATAAAATCCATCGCGTTCAAATGTGTTCACAAGGCCGCCACATTTTTCGTTTTTTTCTATCAAAATTACTTTTTTACCTGCTTTGGAAATATAAGTGGCAGCCGTAAGCCCTGCTACACCACCACCTACAACAATAACATCATATTTCATGTTTCATCAATCCTTCCAAGTTTAAGGCTTAAATCCCATAATTTCTGGGCTTCTTCACGATCTTTTGCAGGGGGTGCAGGTTCTTCTAAGGTTGTTAAATTAAAAAATTTGCAACTTATATCTTTCACTTTATCTGATACTCCCAGATAATACAGAGCTTCAGCTGATATCTCGGGAGATTTTGACATTCTATCGATGATGTTTTTTTTAAACCAGCGGTATGTAAAACCATTTTCCTTACCTGTTCCTGTTCTTACCATCCCAGGATGCATAGCGTTGATAGTTATACCTGTATTTTTGAGATAATCGCAGAATATAATCATAGAAAGAAGCTGTGCAAGTTTTGAATGACCATAAGCCTTCAATCCAGAATATTTTCTTTTTTCCCAGTTGATATCATCCAGTCTCAAGCCCCATGCAGCAAAACGATAGGCTTCTGAATTCACAAAAATTATCCTTCCACTTTTTTGAGCAACAAGTTTTTTTCTCAACAAATAAGTTATCACGAAAGATGCGAGGTAGTTAACAGCAAACGTCATCTCTATTCCGTCAACTGTGATGATTTTTCTTTGAAGATAAACACCTGCATTGTGGATAAGAACATCGATATTTTCGCTGAGATCTGATAGAGCTTTTCCAACTCTGTGCATATCATCCAACTTGCTGAGGTCAGCTATTATGTAATCAAAATCCGAACCAAATGTATTTCTCAATTCTTCACACAGCTTTTTTGATTTTTCAACATCTCGATTGATGGCCAATACTTTTGCACCGTGCGACGCGTATTTTCTCGCGGTATAATAACCTATTCCTGAAGTTGCACCGGTTATTACAACCAGTCCATTGAAATCCTCATAACACTTTTCTGGTTCTTTGAAACTGTTTTTTATCATTGCAAATACGTTCGACCATTTGTATTGTGGCCAGTATTTTAAAATAAGGCTTTTTTCTTTCATAAAATCACCCGAATACCTTTTTCATGAATTTTCTGTAAAGTTTGTTCAAAAGTGGTATGTTGTCAAATATATCTCCCCAGAGATCATAGTAATCCCTCTGATCTATTATCTTTCCATTCTCGTTCAATAGTATTCTGCTGGCTCCATAAATAGTGGATTTTTTGGTTCTTCTAAAAAGAATGTTCATTTCCCATTCCATAAATATTATTCTGTCATTCATAACAGCATTCACAATCTTGAATTCAAGTTCTTTGGATCTCTTTGTAAGTCTTTCAATTACACCTTTAAATTCTTCTATGCCGTTGACTTCCTGCACTGTATCACGAAAATGAATACTGTCATCGTAATAAGGAATTATATGTGACCAGTCCGGTTTTCCACCTGTACTGTATATTTTTGTCCAGAGTTCTATGAAATGTTCGAGACTTTTGATCGTATATTCTTCTATTTTCACTCCCTCCAGCTCAGTTAAGGATAAAAATGTAGTAGTTCAGAACACTTGCAAAACTTACCCAGCAAATATAGGGAATTAATAGAATGCCAGCAACCTTTGATATTTTGTAGAATGTTATAATGTTAATCAATATGAAGAACCACAGAATTATTATTTCAATAAAAGCTGCTAAAGGGTTTTTAAGACCGAAGAAAAGCATAGACCAAAGAAAGTTCAAAATTAACTGTGAAAAATAAATAAAGACGGGCAGTTTATAGCTACCACCAAAGTTATCTTTCCAGACCAGATAAAACGCCAATCCTATCAATATGAAAAGGGTAGTCCATGCGGGCGCGAACAGCCAGTTAGGAGGGTTGAAGGCGGGTTTGTTGAGATTTGGATACCAAGTGTCTAAAGAGCTTGAGGTAATTAAAGAACCAGCAAAACCAATTAACAAAGGTATCAGTAAAGAAACTATTAATTTTTGATATTTTTTCATCTTAATCACCCATTTATAATTATATCAAAAAAAAAAAAGAAATATTTCAACTAATCCCACTTTTTTGAGACTGATGTATTGTCTATTTACTAAGTGCGATAAAATATGATAAAATATATTAATAATATTAATTTACCCTAATTTAGGAAGTGATTAAATTGAAAAAAATAGGTGATATTTTAGTTCAGGAGGGACCGTTTTCAGAGATAGTTATAGGAAACACTGCAATAGTTAGAGGAATGATAGAAAGTGGTGTGAAAGTAGTTACTTCTTATCCAGGTTCACCAACCCCAGAGATAGCAGAGGCTACAAAATCAATACCAGAGGAAAAAAGGCCTTTCTATTTCGAATTCTCCACGAACGAGAAGGTTGCCCTTGAAGTTGCCTTTGGGGCATCGATAAACGGAAATACTTCTTGTGTTTTCTTTAAAAGCGTTGGAATGAACGTGGTTGCTGACTCTTTTGTACAGCTCAGTATGATGGAACTTACAGGTGGAATGGTTGTAGTGATAGGAGACGATCCAGGAGCGAACAGTTCTCAAAATGAGCAGGACAATAGACATTATGCGAGGTTATCTTACACACCTGTTTTTGAGCCAAAAGACGCACAGGAAGTTTATGGAATGTTTTTAAAGGCTGTTGAATATTCAAGAGAACTCAGATCGCCCGTGATATTAAGATTGACTACTCACACCGCTCATTTTAAGCAAAAGGTAAATTTTGGAAAGTACATTCCAAAGGAATCTTATGCTGAATTCGCTCCTGAGGAGAATGGACCTTATATTCCGATTGGTTCAAACGTCGCTGTAATGAAAAGACGTGCGCTTGAAAAATTAAAAATCTGGGAAAAAATTTCAGAAAGATTCGTCTTTTTTCATAATTCAAAAAATGATAGAGGTGTAATAACTGCTGGTCTCCCTTATCTATCACTTCTGGAGGTCCTGAAGGAAAATATAAACAGAGTCGATATTTTGCGTTTGGGAATAATTTACCCGCTTCCAAGGAACTCGATAATAAAGTTCCTGAAAGAGCATAAAGAAGTTAAAATCCTGGAAGAGCTCGATGATTTTCTGGAAGAAAAAATAAAATCAATAGCTTATGAAGAAGGTATTAGAACGAAAATACATGGGAAACTCGATGTTGAAGACTGGATTGGAGAATATACACCATTAAAAGTCGGAAATATCATAGCGAAAACATGGCCTGATCTTGTTCAGAATGCAAAAGAAGCACCTCGTAGTTTGAGAACTGTTTCAAGGCCTCCCCAACTCTGCCCAGGGTGTGGTCATAGGCCGGTATTCTATGTTCTATCTAAATTACTGTCAAGACACGATATATCTGTCGCTGATATAGGTTGCCATACACTTGGATTTTTGGAACCATATAAGATCGGACAGGTTCTTTTATCCATGGGCCACTCAACCGGTACTGCATCAGGACTATCATTATTCAATTCCAGTCGAAAGGTTGTTGCTTTACTCGGAGATTCTACTTTTTTCCACGCCGGACTTCCAGGAATAATAAATGCCGTGTACAACGATCACGATTTTACCCTGATAATAATGGAAAATGGAACAACTGCTATGACAGGGCATCAGGATCATCCAGGAAAAAGGATAAGAATCAGAAAACTACTTGAAGCTATGGAAATAAAAAATATCTGGGAAGTAGATACTTACAATTCTAATCTTGAAAAAACTGTTGAAGAATCTTTGAATACAAGAGGATTCAGCGTCGTTATCGCAAAGCATCCATGCATGCTCAAATTTACAAGAGAGAGAAGAAAAAAAGGAATAATCAAGGTACCGCAAATGAAAGTAACCGAAAAATGCACATTGGCCAATGTATGCATAGCAAAATTTGCTTGTCCAGCATTTCAAACAGATAATGAAGGAAAAGTTTTTGTTCAAACGGATCTCTGTATCGGGGATGGTTCGTGCAGAGGTGTTTGCCCTTCAGGAGCTCTACAATTTGAAAAAGCTATGAAAGCTGGTGATAAAAAATGAAATTTGATGTTTTTATAATCGGTGTAGGTGGTCAAGGAATAGGAATGCTGAGTGAATTGCTTATGAGAGCCATAGATTACAGTGGGCAAAGATGTGTTGGTGTGGACACCCATGGTCTTGCCCAACGGGGTGGTGTTGTTTCTTCACACATCAGAATAGGTGAAGCATTTTCCCCTATGGTTGTTCCCGGAGAAGTTGACCTTGTACTTGCACTTGAAAGACACGAAGCAGCAAGAGGTATAAATTTTTTGAAAAAAGGCGGTACTTTGGTCTATTACGACACTTCATGGCAGCCACTCCCAGTAAGGCTGGGAAAAGAAAAAGAAATATCGAATGAAGAGATAGAGAGATTTTCTTTAGAAAATGATGTAAAAGTTTACAGAATCAGGTATAAACTTCCCGATGTAAGAATGCAAAACATGGCTTTACTTGCGAATGTGGTGAAAAATAAATTGATTCCTTCGCTGAATTTTAATCATTGTTTAAAAGCCATGGAAGATTTAATGACTGGCGATATTTTAAAAATTAATCAGGAATTTTTTTTGAAAACAGTTAACGAATGATTTTTGGAGGTGAAACCATGAATGATTTATTTTTTGAAAAGCCTGCCGGTGAAATATCAATAGTACTTAGTGGAGCAGCCGGTCAAGGTATTCAAACAGTCGAGTACATATTCACCAAAGTTGCGAAAGATTCTGGTTTCTATGTTTTTGCAACCAAAGAATACATGTCAAGAGTTAGAGGAGGGAACAATACAACTGAACTCAGAATATCCGAAAAACCTGTTTATGCTTATGTTGACAGAATCGATATAGTTGTTCCGCTCAACAACAATGCCCTTGAGAGAATCAGAAAGCGAATAAGTGAAAAAACTATAATCCTTGGAAGTCCGAAATACGTGGAAGGAGAGAAAAATTCCATACCCGTAAAATTTGAAGAGATTGCCGAGAGTTTTGGGAACAAAATATATGCTAACTCCGTGGCGATAGGAGTTCTTTCGGGAATAATTGGTGCCGATGAGGATAAGCTGATCCAGAATATATCGGAGCATTTTCAGAAAAAAGGTGAAAAAATTGTTAAAGACAACATAAATGCCGCACTTAAAGGATTTGAAATTGGAAAAACGCTTGGTCTGAATTATGAAATAAAACCGGATGAAAAGGTCAGATCCCAGATTTTGCTGAATGGTTCTGTTGCAGTTGCAAGGGGTGCAATAGCTGGTGGCTGTAATTTCATATCTTCATATCCTATGTCTCCCTCAACTGCTGTTTTCACTGAACTTTCAAGATTATCAAATGAGTATGGAATAATAATAGAACAGGCAGAAGACGAGATTGCAGCAGCAAACATGGCAATAGCAGCATGGTATGCAGGTGCAAGGGCTATGGCAACAACCTCTGGCGGTGGTTTTGCATTGATGACAGAAGCTATGAGTTTGGCGGGTATGATAGAAACTCCTGTGGTTGTTCACATAGGACAGAGACCGGGACCTGCCACCGGACTTCCTACAAGAACAGAGCAGGCTGATTTGAACCTTGTGCTTTATGCAGGCCATGGTGAATTCCCAAGGATAATATACGCTCCCGGAAATCTGGAAGAAGCTTATTTGCTATCTGCCAAAGCCTTCAACATGGCAGATAAATATCAGATACCTGTCTTTTTACTTACAGATCAGTATCTTCTCGATTCTTTTTACAACATAGACGAATTCCCAGAGATCGAAATTGAAAGATATGTTGTAAAAACATCTGAAAATTACAGAAGGTACGAAGTAACAGATGATGGAATATCGCCAAGGGGTATACCTGGATACGGTGATGGATTGGTTCGTGTTGACAGTGATGAACATGATGAATTTGGCCATATAACTGAAAGCTCAGAAGTAAGAATAAAAATGGTGGACAAAAGGTTGAAAAAAACCCAGAAGATTCTTGAAGATTTCGAACCGCCAAAGCTTTTCGGTGGTGATGAATTTGATTATCTTGTTGTCTGCTGGGGCTCCACACAGCAAATCGTTAAAGAAGCTGTTGAGAAACTCGGTAATGAAAAGATAGCCGTTCTTCACTTTTCACAGGTTTATCCTTTGCACAGTTCGGTGAAAAAATATTTCGAAAAAGCAAAGAAAACGATCTTCGTTGAGCAGAATGCAACAGGACAGTTCGCGAACCTTTTAAAGCTCGAATTCGGTGTCGATACATCTACGAGGATACTAAAATACAGCGGATATGTTTTTTCAGTTGAAGAAGTGGCACAGAGAATTCTTGGGGAGGTTGAAAAAGATGTTTGAAACGAAGATATACGATATTCCTGATGCAGATATAGCATGGTGTCCAGGGTGTGGAAATTTTGGAATTATAAACGAGTTAAAAACGGCACTGGCTCAGCTCGAATTAGAACCCACAAGAGTTGTGATTGTATCCGGCATCGGGCAGGCAGCTAAAATGCCTCAATATGTTAGAACTCACATGTTCAATGGGCTGCATGGAAGATCCTTACCAGCAGCAGTGGCTGTAAAGATGGTTAATCCTGAGCTGGTAGTTATCGCCGAAAGTGGAGATGGTTGTTCTTATGGTGAAGGTGGTAATCATTTCATTCACACTATAAGGAAAAACCCCGATATAACCAATATAGTCCATGATAATCAAATATATGGTTTAACAAAAGGGCAGGCATCACCAACAACAGCACGTGGCCAGGTAACGACACTCCAGTTCGATGGTGTTTATGTTGATCCATTTAATCCTATAGCTGTTGCTGTTGCACTGGATGCGTCCTTTGTCGCAAGAAGCTTTTCAGGTAACTTCGACTTGACAGTTGAATTGATAAAACAGGGCATTCAGCATAAAGGATATGCCTTGATAGATATTCTTCAACCATGTGTGACATTCAACAAGGTTAATACATATCAGTGGTACAAAGAAAATACTTACATATTACCCGACAGTTATGATCCATTTGATAGAGAGGCAGCATTCAGAGTAGCTACCGATAACTCAAAATTTGCCCTTGGGATAATATACAGAAATCCTGACAAACCTATTCTTGAAGAACAGCTTGCACCATACAAAAAGGACAAAACCCCGGTAGCTTACAGGGGGCTGATACAATGAGAAACTCCAATTACAAGTTGATTCCAGAATTTGTCTTAAAAGATGAGGAGAAGAAAGATTTTAGCTGGCAGAATCTACTTGGAAAATATTCAGTTGTATACTTCTATCCCAAAGCAAACACTCCTGGCTGTACGCTTGAAGGAATTGATTTTTCGCGATTAATTGACGAGTTCAACGGAAATGTCGTAGGAATATCACCAGATGATTGTAAAGCAATAACCTCTTTTAAATCGAAGAAAGGACTCAAGGTTAAACTATTATCTGATCCTGAAAAAGAAGTTGCGAGAGCCTTTGGTGCTACCGATGGTGAAAAACTCGTAAGATCCACTTTTATAATCGATCCCTGGGGAAGAATAAGAAAAGAATGGATAAAGGTGAGTGTCAAAGGTCATGCAGAGCAGGTTTTAAATGAATATAAAAAAATCATTGCAAGTGATCTTGAACTGAATGAAAACATCTCTTTCAGAAGAGCCTTCAGAGCTGTAAAATCAGACCCCATTAGTGATGAAGAAATCAAAACACTTATCAGAGCAGCTCACCTGGCACCTTCGTGTGCTAACAAACAACCGTGGAGATTTGTGATCGTTCGCAATGAAGAAAAGCTGAAAAAACTCCATGAGGCTTTAAGCGATGGAAATTACTGGATGAAATACGCACCGGCAATAATAGTTGTCCACACAAAGGATGAACTTGACTGCCAGCTCAGCGACAACAGAAATTATGCGCTCTATGATACGGGAACAGCGGTTGGTTTTTTGGTCGTTCAAGCAACGCAGATGGGTTTGATAGCTCATCCCATTGCTGGATTCGAACCATTGAAAGTGAAAGAACTTTTGAACATAGAGGGCACCGTTATAACCTTAATCGCTGTTGGCAGGTGGGGAAATTTCGACATTCTGAACGATAAACATCTGCAAATTGAAAAAAGCGAAAGAAGGAGAGTTGATTTAGAGGAGATTTACAGATTTGATAGTTAATCATTTGTCGATGAAAAAACACGCTGGTTAAAAAACCGGCGTGTTTTTATTCGAAAAGCTTTTTGTATGCAACATAACCTTTCCTTTCGAGTTCCTGCACCGGTATGAATCTTAAAGCAGCTGAATCTATACAATATCTCAAACCTGTTGGAGTGTTTTCTTTAAAAACATGTCCAAGATGAGAATCAGCGTGTTTGCTTCTAACTTCTGTTCTTTCCATACCATACGAATAATCTGGAACTTCGACTATATTTTCAGGTTCAAGTGGTTTTGTAAAGCTTGGCCAACCTGTTCCAGAATCGAATTTATCGATAGAACTGAAAAGTGGTTCACCAGAGACTACATCAACATATATTCCTGCATCATGGTTGTTCCAGTATTCGTTGTTGAAAGGCTGTTCCGTGCCATTTTCTTGAGTAACTTTGAACTGTAACGGGGTCAGAATTTGCTTAAGTATTTCGATCGATGGTTTTGTGTAACCAATCCAGTAACTCTGTCTCTCTGGAAACAATCTGAAATCTTCATAACCTTTCCAAGCATCTCTGAAATAGTTTTCTCTTCCAGAAGCTTTGTGATAAATCTGAAATCTCACCGGCTCAACCTGATAATAATCCTGGTGATATTTTTCTGCTGGGTAGAATTCTTTAGCTGGAAGAATCTGGGTGGAAATTTTTTCAAAAATCTCGGCTTTTTCTATCCTTCTTTTTGATTCTTCTGCAAGCTCTTTTTGATTTTCATCCAAGTAAAAGATAGCCGTTCTGTATTGACTTCCACGGTCATAAAATTGACCATCCGAATCAGTAGGATCGATGTTCTTCCAGAATATTTCAAGTAACCTTTCGTAAGAGATTTCAGCTGGATTATAGATCACTTTAACAGCTTCATAATGCCCCGTCTTTCCAGTAGAAACTTCTTCATAGCTCGGATTTGGAATGTCTCCGCCCGTGTAACCAGATACAGCATCTTTGACACCTTCAAAAACTTCAAACGCAAATTCCATACACCAAAAACAGCCACCAGCAAAGATAGCTGTTTTATATTCAACGTTTAAATCATTTGAATCTTCCATATTTTTCACCTCAATTTTTTTATAATTGTTATCAACTGTTTTAGAAATAGGATTATCGTTGTTTTGGCCTAACAAAACCAGAGAAACTAATATAACTCCTATCGAAATTAGTATCAACCATAGTATTTTTATCCTAAACATTTTAATAACCTCCTTCCCAAAAATTAGATTAATTAATTATTGTTAGTATAGTTTAATTATACACCTATTCAGGAAAAATGCAAAGCGCTTTGGGATTTTTGAGCTTTACACATATAATAGTGAACTACCATGACTTATAGAAGTCATGGCTTCCCGCTTCAACCCGTGATGACTCGTAGACCAGAAGAGTTTTCCTTCCGTTCCGCCGCCAGA
>JARRBB010000050.1 GCA_029981435.1 Thermotogaceae bacterium
AAGTTACCGAAGAAGGGATATTTTAGAAGATACCTGAGGTGGGTAGCGGGTCATTTCCTTATGGCCCTCCCGGGTCAAAAACCTATTGACTTTATACACGGAATTCACAGGACACTCAAGTCTCTTTTACCGATTCTTTACATATCTAAAATGTCATCAATTTAACACTGTAGTCTTGAGAAAAAGATCTCATTATACCGAAGGATTTAGGAAGATTTAAGATGATTCAAGTTTTTTTGCTACGCAAATTTGGTTTATACTATACTATATCAGTTATGTTTTAACACTCTTTACCTTTGTTTCAAAAAACTGGTTCTTATGATACTGTCTCTGTTTTTCTTGACTATGTACTCGATTTAATTTTATAATCAATAATAAACCTTTGAAATGCCAAGAAATGAGGATAATTACTTTTCTGCAAAATTCCGGTATTTTGTCCATCATTGTGTTTGAATGTTGCATACGGTTTTTATTAACATTTCTATATTATGACAAGAATAATCACTCGACAAACCTCTTAGGGGGGATAAATTGCTTAGATTAAGATACATAAAATATTCGCTAGTTTCAGGATTCTTAATACTTACTTTTCTCATCCAGTTGGTTTTTATTCAAGACTGGAATTTTGTTCTTATACTGCAAGCTCTTATTCTCGATTTTGCGATAATCCTCGGAATCTACGCTTTCCGGGGATTTGATAATTCCACGATAACCTCTCTTAACGCCTGTTTCGTGGCTTTCTTCTCTGGAACTCTTCTGGGTTCCCTTTTTGCTTTGTTGGTCATACTCTTCTTCCGTCCGAGAATAAGCCATCCGGTCTTCTTGATAACCATGATTTTAGCGGTTTTACCATTTCCGATTCTCAGTAATCTAATTCTGAAAAGAGCATTGAAGACCTTACCCCCGAAAAAGTATCTGGTCGTCGGTAGAGAAAGCGAAATAGGAGAGATATTGCGGGAAGTTGAAAGAACATCGATGGGTAAAATACAAGTTATCGGCTACATGAATCCATCTCCAATGGCTCTTGAACAGGCAATCACAACGAATATCTTTGATGCCATCCTTGTTGCCGACCAAAAGCTCTACAGATCCGTAGAATCCGTTCTCGAAAAAGCAAGTTCACAGGGCAAATCAGTGGAATTCCTTCCCCTGATAGTTGAACAAACCCTGAAAAGAATCCCCATCGAACTGATAGATAAATTCAAGGAGTATTACGAAATAGAATTTTCGAAAGTAAGTATTAGTCCAGCTAAAAAGGTTTTTGACATAATTTTTGCATTAATTGGAATAATAATTGGATCACCAATCATGGCAATTCTCGCCATAGCGATTTTTGTTGAATCTGGACGCCCAATAATTTTCAAACAAAAGCGTATTGGAACCAATATGAAGCCTTTTACGTTTATAAAATTCAGAAGTTTGAAAAATCTTGGCGAAACAGAGCTCGAAAAGCTCAACAATCCTAATGCTACGATTAAGCAGAGAGTTACCAAAGTTGGAAAACTGATGAGAAAGTTCAGAATAGACGAACTTCCACAATTCTTTAATGTCTTAAATGGTACAATGTCGGTAATAGGTCCTCGTCCGGAAATGCCAGCGTATCACAATCAATGTCTAAAAAATATCCCTTATTATTCGCTGCGCTATAAGATGAAACCCGGCATCACAGGTTGGGCACAGATAAACTACAAACACACTTCTGGATTGGAAGACTACAAAATTAAAACCGAGTATGACCTTTACTATATAAAAAATCGTAGCATTCTTTTAGATCTTCAGATTACTTTAAGAACCATTGAAACAATGTTAGGTATGAAAGGAGCAAGGTAGTGCAAAGAGAATTTCTAGAGGGGATAAAAGTTTTAACTGCTACTTTGAACGAATTAGTTGATATGATTTTTTTTGATGTTGACCATCCTCAAAAAGGGTTAGATAGAGTTTATTGGGGAATAAACCCAGCTTATTTGTACAGAGGAAAAAGATATTATTCTGAATATATCCAAGTGTTACGGAACTCTAGTAGAGTATATGTTGATGGATTTTCGATCTTACTCTTGTGGAACTATTTTAAAAGAATGCATCCAAAAATTCCAGAAAGAGTGGCAACAACAGATCTTTTCCCGGTAATTCTTGAAAAAAACAGACATCTTAAAAAAAGAATTTTTCTACTTGGATCAGAAGAAAATGTTGTGAGGAAAGTTTTCGACGAATTTAAAAGCTTTGGAATAGTTGGTTATCATAATGGATATTTTCGAAAGGAAGAAAATGATTTTATAATTAACTGCATAAACCAGTTAAAAGTGGACATCCTTTTCGTAGGTTTGGGGAATCCAAAGCAAGAAAGATGGATTATCGAAAATATAGACCGTTTACAGACAAGGGTGATAATTCCTTGTGGTGGTTTGTTCGATCACTATGCGAAATATAGAAAAGCGCCTGATTTCTTTAGAAAACATGGTCTAGAGTGGATTTGGAGATTATGGGAAAGTAGATTCTCGTCGTATAGACTCAAGCAAGTAAGAGAGTCAATATTATATGTTTTGAGTCAGTTGTTTAGCTACAGGGGATGGAGATGATTTACTGAGATGAGGTTTTTGGGTTACGATAAAAAAAAGAAGCAGTACCATAACAGATTGGGGATTATCCTAAGCTTAATAGTGTTGTTTCCTAATTTTTATAATTTATATGGAAACTCTTATCTTTCACACCGTGCCACAACTTTTTTTGTAACATTTGCTTGTTTATTTATGTTACTTTATTGGAACAGAGGAAACTTGAGGTTTAAATCCTCTGGTTACGTACTTGTAATTGCAGGAATTATGTTCCTTGAAATCATTTATCGTCTAGTGATAATTTTGTTGTTTTCCAAAACACTTTCACTAGTGGACGTTTTGGATGTATTTAGAGTTGTCGTATACCTGTTCTTTTTCATATTGCCTGTTGTGATAATTTATGAAAAAGATATGTCAGAGGTTGAAGAAGTAGCTATTTTTATAAGAAACGTTCTGGTAGCCCTCAGTATTATCGAAATTGTTGTAAGTCTCGGAGTTTTTTTTCCAACTTTCTATCCTGTTATGAACCTTCTTAAAGGAAGACAATCCACTGATAGGGTCTTCTTCCAGTTTTTGAGGTTTTCGGGGACACTAGGTTATCCTGCTGATCTAGGGTTTTTTTTAATTTTTCCTTTGAACATCTTGTTGTTGGAATTTGTGCTAAAAAGCAGAAGAAGCTCGATCATGTTGTATACTATACTACTATTTGGAGAAATAATGACCGCCTCCCGAGCGTCTATAGCGGCATTAGGTATATCGCATCTGTTTTCTGCATTGTTCTGCCTTCTGTGTATCTCCAAAAATAGAGCAAAACTCTTTATCAAATTTTCACTTTTTTCTTTAATCATCACATTAACAATATCTTCACTGCTCTGGGGGCTAAGGGGCACAAGCTCAATTGGAGAGTATTACATCGAATATGTTTTGAAGTTTGTCGAAAAGGGGTTTTATAGCGACGAATCTTCATATTATAGATTAAACGAAATAGTAGAAGGATGGCAGATTTCTAAAAGTACACTATTCGGATATGGAGCCTCCAAAGAATATTTCTCGACGTACCACGGACCGGTAGAAAGTTTGTACTACTACTATCTTGCTAAGTGGGGGATCTTTGGCTTCGGATTCATCATATTTTTTGCGGGTATTGTGATCACGAAATTAGTTAAAACCGCTAAAATAATCTCAACTTCAAAAAAATACCAATCTGTGTTGATATTCTTGCTATCCAATGCATCTGTGGTTGCAAGTGTGTTCGTTTTTGGCGTAGGTTCTACCTTCTTCAGAAATAAGACTCCTTTGTATTTTTACTATATCATAGGAGTGTCGTTGTTTCTAGTATCTGTTATTAAAGAACAAACGTTTTACTCCAATAAAAAATAAAAAAAGGAGGATTTAGAGTGTACATATATGCAATTCATACACCCTATCACCTATTCAGAGCACTCTCCATTGCGTGGAGAAACAAGACCAAATCACATATATTTATTATTTTCGGTGACTTTCTTGTAAACAACAGATATATGCCCAATCTCGAAACAGTGAACATAGATGTAGTTTTATTAGAAGGAAGCTATAAAAAAGGTATAATAACTAGAAACTTAGTCCAGCGGGAACTAATATCCAAAGTTGATGGAATATTGAAGTTACACAACAAGATTGAAAAGGTTTACTTGTTTGCTGATCACATACCGGTCTCTCAGTACATTGGTTTTTATTGCAAGAAAAACTGCGATTCCGTTGTTGTAAAAGTTGAAGATGGAATGGAGGCATATGTTGACTATATGTACAAGAATTCAAAATTTGCAACATTTCTCAAAAAAGTTATATATGGTCGGTTTTATGAGCCTCTTGATTATCAAGGAGCTTTCAGCTTTAATGATTATCTTCTTGTAAGTTTTCCAAACTGCGTGTCATCCAATCTTAGAAGAAAATTCGGATTAAGAATAGGGAAATTACCTACTGATTTGTCCTTTGTGAGGAAAGCATACGAAGACATTTTGTTTGGAGTTAAACAAATTATATACTCAAAAATATGCGACAAAGGAGTGAGAGAGCTTATTATTGTTCTCTTGCCATTGTCCGAGATAACAAGAGATAACATAGAAAGTGTATATGCGCAGTTAATCTCCGAACATTCACGTGATGTAGGTAAGCTCTTGTTAGCTAAATATCATCCACGCGAGCACAGGTATTATATGGGCAGTCTAAATAGTTCTGGAATAATATTACCTCAAGAAATACCTGCTGAACTCGTACATGTAGTTGTCAAGGAATTCTTGGAGAAACAGGTTATCGAAAAAGTACTTATACTTGGAAACATAAGCACTTCACTGTTGACTGCTAGGGATATTCTTGGATTCAGTTCTAATGTTACAATAAGGGCTGTTGCTCAAGCCGTTGATTATAATTTCTCTCTTTTGGAAAGTTTGTACAGAAATTTGCATATAGAATTGGCATAGAAGTTAGAAAAAATTACCAAAAGTGAGTCTGTAATGTGTACCGCAAAATTTCTGGAGAAGGGAAAAGAACCCCAACACTTTTCCCAAGATGTTTTTGAGTAATGTTTCAATTCTATCTATTGATATATGCTTTTTTTCAATGAACAATCAAGTGGTGTTTAGTAGGATCTCGTATTGTAGCTCAACAATCAGACAATTGTAAGGAATGTACAAAAATGAAATTCCGAATTCCACAAAAAATTTTTAATAGTAGAGTGGTAGTAGCAAGAATATGATACACAGTAGAAAACTTTCTAGTCAAAGACATTAACTTTATAACTTTACCAATTTTTACAAGACATCTAACACGAAAGACTATGGTAAGCACAAGATCATCTTTCGAATGGTTTCGTCGTCATAAATATAGATGGCTCCTCATCTTTTTCAATTACCTGTGTTTCTTATGATTTGTTCTGTTAACTAAAAGTGTAAAAACCGAGGAATTAGCGTGACTAATCTTGCTTTTTTAGAACTCAAATAACCAAAAGTATTTGTACATGCCTGAGTTTTGGGATATGATAAAAAAGTAGAATGAAAACAGGTACACATATTCATAATGGGAAATGGTACGATATTGGAAGAATCGAAGATTACATGGCCTTGAACGAAAAGGGGGAAATAGATAAGTGAAAGCTTTAGTCACCGGTGCAGCTGGTTTTATAGGCTCGCATTTAGTTGAATATTTAGTATCAAAAGGAATTGAAGTCAGGGCATTTGTCCGATATAACTCCAGAAACAACTGGGGATGGTTGGAAGAATCGTCCGTAAAGGAAAAGATAGAAGTTTATACAGGTGACATTAGAGATTATGACAGTGTGAAAGATGCAATAAAAGGTGTAGATGTAGTCTTTCATCTTGCTGCTTTAATAGGTATTCCATATTCATATGTTTCTCCCCTTGCTTATATAAAAACAAATGTTGAAGGGACTTATAACGTTCTTCAAGCAGCAAGAGAACTAAATATACAAAGAGTAGTTCACACTTCCACAAGCGAGGTTTATGGTACAGCACAATACGTTCCGATAGACGAAAAACACCCAATAAACCCTCAATCTCCTTACGCCGCAACAAAATCTGGAGCAGATCAGCTTGCACTAACATTCTATAGATCATTTGGTTTACCTGTATCTGTAATAAGGCCATTCAATACCTTTGGGCCAAGGCAGTCAGCTAGAGCAGTAATTCCTACGATCATTACTCAAATACTAGCAGGCAAGAAAAAGATAAAGCTTGGCAATCTTGATACAACAAGGGATATGAACTATGTACTAAACACAGTGGAAGGCTTCTGGCATGTTGGGCTTCATAAAAATAGTGTTGGAGAAGTAATAAATCTTGGAAGCGGAAGGGAAATTTCGATAGGTGATCTTGCAAATTTAATTGCAAATCTTATTGGTGAAAAAATCGAAATAGAAGTTGACCAGCAAAGAATTCGACCCGAAAAAAGTGAGGTTGAAAGGCTTCTATGTGATTCAACTAAAGCCAGAGAACTCACAGGATGGAAACCAAGATATTCCCTTGAGGAAGGTTTAAAAGCTACCATCAGCTGGCTAAAAGAACATATGCAATATTACAAACCCGATATTTACAATGTGTAGGTGGACGGTATGGAAATATTCCTTGATGCACCAAACCTTGG
The DNA here is from genome assembly GCA_029981435.1 of Thermotogaceae bacterium. GTDB lineage: Bacteria > Thermotogota > Thermotogae > B21-G9 > HyVt-16 > HyVt-16. The sequence continues at coordinate 6,690 of JARRBB010000050.1, forward strand.
GAATTTGGAGAAAGAATATATCTTAAATTGCATAGATTCAACTTATGTTTCCACCGTTGGACCTTTCGTTCCTGAATTCGAAGAGAAATTCGCAAACTATATTGGAACAAAAAAAGCAGTCTCTATGCAAAGTGGAACGGCCGCTTTGCATATGGCTTTATACGAACTCGGAATAGGACCGGGTGATGAGGTAATAGTACCAGTAATTACCTTCATTGCTACGGTAAACCCTGTTATATATGTTGGTGCAACCCCAGTATTTGTAGATGTTGATCCAAAGACCTGGAATATTGATCCAGAAAAAGTTGAACAGGCAATAACGCCAAAGACCAAAGCGATAATTCCCGTACATTTGTACGGCAATCCCTGTGATATGGATGCTCTTATGGACATCTCCAATCGGTACGGATTCCCTATAATAGAAGATGCTACAGAAAGCTTAGGAGCAACATATAAAGGAAGAAAAACAGGAACTTTTGGTAAATTTGGATGTTTCAGTTTCAACGGAAACAAAGTGATAACTACCGGTGGTGGTGGAATGATCACTACCGACGACGAAAAAGCCGCGGAACATATCAAATTCCTGGTAAATCAAGCCAGAGATGCAAGTAAAGGGTATTATCACCCCGAAATCGGGTTCAATTACAGGATGACAAACCTTGAAGCTTCTCTCGGGCTGGCTCAGCTTGAAAGGCTTCCGGAATTTCTTGAAAAAAAGAGAAGGTTCAACAAAATCTACCGAGAAATCCTTGGAGATTGTGAATACATAAAATTTCAGGAAACTCACCCCGAAACTGAAAGTTCCTGGTGGTTAACTTCTGTGTTAATAGATCATCCTGAAAAAGATATACCCCAAATTCAAAAAGAGCTAAAGGAGAAAAGAATACCTTCAAGAAGGATATTTGTTCCTATTGTCGAATTTCCACCATATAAACGATTTAGAACTGGGAATTACAAAAATGCATATATGATTTATGAAAAGGGATTAAATTTACCAAGTTCGACACTAAATACAGAAGAAATGGTTAAGGAAGTTGCGGAGGTTATTTTAGATGTCCTCAAAAATTGATATTGTTCTTGTAGGTGGCGGTGGGCATTGCAAAGTTGTTATCTCTATTCTGAACAAAATCGGGAAATACAACATAGTTGGTATTTCAGATACCAAAGAAAAGCTTGGACAAAAAATTCTTGGTATTCCTATTAAATACACAGATGATCAGCTTGAGGAATTGTTCGAAAAAGGGATAAAACACGCTTTAGTTACGCTTGGGAGTGTTGGTAATCCAGAACATAGAATTAGACTGTTCAATATGCTGAAAAGGATCGGTTTCGAATTACCGGTAGTAATTTCTCCGGATTCTGTGGTTGACGATACAGTCGATATTGGCGAGGGAAGTGTAATTATGCCCGGGGTAATAATCAATGCTGACACCAAGATAGGCAAAAACTGTATCATCAATACCCGCGCTTCCATAGATCACGATTGTAAGATAGGTGATCATGTTCACATAGCCCCGGGAGTAACGTTGAGTGGTTCTGTTATCGTTGGAGAAGGAACCCACATTGGAACTGGAGCATCGGTTATTCAAAGTGTAAAAATAGGCAAGTTCTCCGTTGTTGGTGCTGGATCTGTTGTGATAAAAGATATTAAAGATAACATCAAAGTTTTTGGAAATCCTGCAAAGATTAGGGGAAAAGAAAAATGAAGAAAAAAATATGTGTTATTACAGGTTCTAGAGCTGAGTATGGATTGTTATATCCTTTAATGAAAAAGATTCAACAAGCGGAGGAATTTGGCCTTCAGATTATTGCAACTGGAATGCATCTGTCACCCGAATTTGGCTTGACTTATAGGCAGATCATTGACGATGGCTTTCAGATTGATGATACCGTTGAAATGCTTTTATCAAGCGATACACCTATAGGCATTTCTAAATCTGTTGGTTTGGGTATCATTAGCTTTGCAGAATCACTGAAGAAGCTAAAACCAGATATCTTAATTATCCTTGGAGACAGATTTGAAAGTTTCTCTGCGGCAGTTGTTGCTCACATTATGAAGATTCCTATTGCTCACATTCATGGTGGAGAATTAACAGCTGGAGCAATTGATGATGCTTTTCGGCATTCTATAACAAAGATGAGTTTTCTTCATTTTGTATCAACCGAAGAATATAAAAAAAGAGTTATTCAATTAGGCGAAAATCCAAATCGCGTATATAATGTGGGAGCTTTGGGGCTTGACAATATAAAATCGATGCAACTTCTGAATAAGACTGAATTGGAGAAAAAACTTCGTTTTAAGTTTGGGCCGAAAAACTTGCTTGTAACTTTTCATCCTGTTACTTTAGATGACAATCCCTCTGAGAAACAATTTAAAGAACTTCTAAAAGCATTAGATCGATTTAAGGATGTAAAAATTTTATTTACAATGCCAAATGCCGATACAAATGGAAGGATAATAATTCAGATGATAAATGAGTATGTTGAGAATAATGCAGGGCGGTGCAAAGCCTTTGTATCTATGGGAACTCTTAAATATCTTTCCACAATAAAATATGTTGACGCAGTCGTTGGAAACTCCTCGAGCGGAATCATTGAAGTACCCTCCTTTGGGAAGCCGACTGTTAATATTGGTAACAGGCAAGCAGGAAGAGTTAAAGCGGCAAGTGTAATCGATTGTTCTGCTACAACTGATAGTATAACTTCAGCTATTGAGAAGGCTTTATCTAAAGACTTTCAAGATTTCTGCAAAACAGTGAAGAACCCATATGGTGATGGGACTGCAGCTGAACAAATAGTTTCAGTACTTAAGAAAACCCTGATGGAGCCAATAAATTTAAAGAAAGGGTTTTACGACATTCGTAGTTGGGAAGTGGGTGAGAATTTATGATTTGTCGAGATAAAGTCTTCATCATAGCTGAAGCAGGTGTTAATCACAATGGGAATGTTGAGTTAGCAAAAAAGCTTATAGACGTTGCTAAAGAAGCTGGTGCAGATGCAGTGAAATTTCAAACATTTAAAGCAGAAAAGATAATTTCAAAATATGCAGAAATGGCTGCATATCAAAAGAATAATCTAAAAAAGTCTGTGAAACAAATTGAAATGGTGAAAAGTTTAGAATTAAAATTCAGGGATTTCATTGAACTCAAAAAGTATTGTGATGAAAAGGGTATTATTTTTCTGTCATCTCCTTTTGATGAAGAAAGCGTTGACTTCCTAGATAATCTCGTACCTTATTATAAAGTGCCTTCTGGGGAGATAACAAATTATCCATACTTAAAGCTTATTGCATCAAAAGGGAAACCTGTTATCTTATCAACGGGGATGGCTACCCTTGGCGATGTCGAAAAGGCTTTAAACACAATCAAGCAAGTTGACCCAAAAATAGAAATTTATCTCTTACACTGTACTACCAATTACCCGTGCCCATATGATGAAGTAAATCTCAAAGCTATGCTGACTCTGAAAGAGGCTTTCAAGCTACCCGTGGGATATTCGGATCATACTCTCGGAATCGAAGTTCCGATTGCAGCTGTTGCGATGGGAGCATGTATTATTGAAAAGCATTTTACCTTGGATAAAAATCTTCCCGGACCAGATCACAAGGCTTCATTGGAACCTCATGAGTTAAAAATGATGGTAGAATCCATTAGAAATATAGAAAAGGCTCTTGGTAATGGAATTAAGGGTCCTAATAAGAGTGAGCTTTCCATTATGAAAAATGTTCGAAAGAGCTTGGTTGCTAAAAAAGCTATACGGAAAGGCACAAAGATTTCCGTGGGGGATGTTGCGATCAAACGGCCTGGAACTGGTATTTCACCTGAATTCTTAGATATTATTGATGGAAAGATTTTAACGAAAGATATAAAGGAAGATGAACCCCTTACCTGGGAACATTTTTTCCTAGGTGATAGTAATGTTTAAAGGAAAACGTTTTTTGGCCCTTATTCCTGCAAGAGGAGGGTCTAAAGGATTAAAAGATAAAAACATAAGGCTACTTAACAATAAGCCTCTTTTAGCCTATACTATTGAAGCTGCAAAAGAAAGTGGAATTTTTGACAGGATAATTGTTTCAACTGATTCTGAAAAGATTGCAGCTGTTGCTTTAAAATATGGCGCGGAAGTTCCATTCATGAGACCAAAAGAATTAGCAACCGATACTGCTAGCTCAATGGATGTACTTATCCATACAATAAAATTACTGCAGGAATCCGGTGATATATATGATTACGTTGTACTTCTTCAACCCACATCACCTTTAAGGACTTCTCAAGATATTGTAGAAGCAGCCAATCTGTTAATAAAGAAAAACGCCAATTCAGTTGTAAGTGTCTGTAGGGTTGAACACTCACCATTGTGGTCAAACACTTTACCAGAAGATTTGTCTTTAAAAGATTTCATAAGGCCTGAAATTAAGAACCTGAGAAGGCAAGATCTCCCAATTTTTTATAGATTAAATGGTGCAATTTATATTGCTAAAGTTTCTTATATACTTGAGACGAAAGATTTCTTTGGACAAGGGAGCTATGCTTACATAATGCCTGTAAATAGATCTGTGGATATTGACACTGAATTCGATCTTGCTCTAGCGGAGGTGCTTCTCCAGCATGAAAAACAACAGACTTAAGATAACGGAAGATTTACTTATAAAGACTGATTCAAGAATAATCGACGCAATTGCCAAACTTAATTCTAATTCTTTAAAAATTGTTCTTGTCATAGATAACGATGGTAAACTTGTCGGTACTTTGACTGACGGAGATATAAGAAGAGCCATATTAAAAAATATTGATTTAAGTGCACAGGTAATAAATATTTGCAATAGGCAGCCAAAATATCTAACTGAACCATCAATAGAAGAGGCAAAAAAAATGATGCTAAAATACGGGGTATCACGAATCCCTGTAGTTAATACTGACATGAAACCAATTATGCTCTTTACTCTTGAAGAGTTTTTACGAAACGATAAGGAACATGACAATATCCCAGTAGTAATCATGGCTGGTGGTGAAGGTAAAAGGTTAAGGCCCTTGACATCTATAATTCCAAAACCTCTGATTCCTGTTAATGGCAAGCCCATGTTGGAAACAATAATAGATGAATTTTATAAATCGGGATTCAGTTTCTTTGTGATTTCAGTAAACTACAAGAAAGAGTTTATTAAGTCGTATTTTGCAGAACGTGGTAGTTTACCTTACGAAATCACCTTTATTGAAGAAGATAAACCTCTTGGTACTGCAGGTAGTCTTTCTTTGATGAGAAACCTACTTGATAACACTTTTATCGTTAGTAACTGTGATATTTTGGTCAATGTTGACTATTCATCAGTATTGAAATTCCATAAAATTCATGAAAACGATATTACTATCATTGGTGCTATTCAAGAATTAAGAGTCCCATATGGAGTTATTCGCTTAAAGAGTGAGGCAGTAGAAGGAATTGACGAAAAACCTGAATATCACTTCATTGTAAACACTGGAATATATGTTTTAGAACCAAAAATATTGCATCTTATTCCTGAAAATCAGTATTACGATATGACTGAACTTATAAGTACTGCTCTAGAAAACAAATATAAGGTTAGTGTTTACCCTACCCATTCTGGATGGACAGATATTGGCAATTGGAATGAACTTAAAAAACTCTTGTGATGCAAAAAACTAGCATGGTTCAATTTTTATAAAATGGGGTGGCATTATAAAATTCTTGAAAAGTAGAGATACAAAAGCTGCATTTTGGTATACAATTGGTAATTTTGCTGTTAAAGGGTTTTCTTTCCTCTCGTTACCTATATTCACCAGGTTATTGAGCGTCAGCGATTTCGGAAAGGTTTCGATTTATTCCACCTGGCTCGCAATTTTTTCTATTCTTATCGCTTTGGATTTAAATGCCGCTGTTGTTAGGGGAAAGTATGACTTTGGGGAAAGATACAAGAGTTATTTGAGTTCAGTTCTTTTCCTTTCCTCTATTATCTTCGTTTTGTGGCTGGTAGTTTCTTTGGCTTTAAATGAAAAGTTATCTAAGGTGCTGGGGTTACCTTTTTTCTTACTGGTTATCCTCCTTATCAACAGCTATTCGCAGTTTGTCATTAGGTTCAAGCTTGCTGAATTCACCTCGAATAGAGATTACAAAAAATATATAACTGTTTCGTTAGTAAACGTAATTTTGAATTTCACACTTTCTCTACTGTTTATCTTCCTCATCTCTGAAAAGTATGTTGGAAGAATTTTTGGGATGTTTTTGTCATCTATAATAATTGCAATATCGCTATATATTTCGGTGTTAAAGAATGGTAGGGAATACGTTAACAAAGAATATTGGTCATATGCACTGAAGCTTTCAATACCTCTTATTATTCATAACCTTTCAGGAATAATTCTTGCGCAATTTGACCGTATTATGATCAACAAGTATTATAGCAGCATGGAGACAGGAATATACAGTTTTGCATACACAATAGGTATGATAATAAACGTTATATGGGGAGCATTGAATTTAGCCTGGATCCCATGGTTTTTTGAAAACATGAAAAACGAAAATTATGAGAGTATTAGAAAGAAAACGTTAGCATATATCTCTTTTTTCTCTTCTATTACCGTTTTACTTGTTTTCGTCTCGCCAGAAATAGTGAAAATAGCAGCACCAAGCGGCTATTTACCCGGATTAGGACTAGTGCCAATAATAAGTGCTTCTTATTATTTTGTGTTTTTATATAGTTTACCCGCAAATCTGGAATTTTACTTGAAGAAAACGCATATTATTTCTCTTGGAACAATTCTGGCAGGAGCAATAAATGTATTTCTCAATTATATCTTCATACCCACCTTTGGATATAGTGCTGCGGCTTTTACAACTCTCGTCTCTTACATTTTCTTATTTGCGTTTCATTACTTTAACGCACGAATCTTGTTTAAGAAAAATCTCTTTCCACTACGTTATTTCTTATATGGAATGCTGATCATCTTTGGATCCATAATAGCCTTTTATGTATTTATATCAAACCCATTTATCAGGTATTCTATTATTTTAATTAGTACACTCACCACTCTGAGGTTTTTGAAAAAGAATGTGCTTGATTGATCCCAATAACAGGGATATGAATAACAGTAGAGTCAAGAGATGGCTCCTTTGGTTTAGGTAAGAGCTGCTTTGCAGCGGATGCGAATCCCTTCGGGATTGTTTCGAACTCCTGATAAAAATACGAGAATCCGAGAGTCCGAGAAGGCGAGAAGGCGAAAGAACTGCTTCGCGGTTGACATGCGCCTTCGGCGGAAAGAGCAGAAGAGCGAGATTGGA
>JARRBB010000051.1 GCA_029981435.1 Thermotogaceae bacterium
AACAAACTTTTCATTCCACTGCATACTTCTTTGAGTATTTCTTTCAGATTCACATGTTCAAATTTAAGCTCTGTTGCGATTATTTCTGTGAGATTTCTGACTTTTGAAACAAGATCGGAGAGTTTATCTATCTGTCTTATGAGTCCTTCAATTCGATCCTTATCCGCAGGCAAAATTCCATCCTGAATAGCCTCAAGCTGGGATCTTATGACAGAGATTGGCGTCCTCAGTTCATGTGATACTTCTGAGGATACTTTTTTTCTAACTCTTTCTTGTTCCCTTAATTTAGTTTGCAAAATCTTCAGCGCTTTTGAAAGTTCAGAAAGTTCAGATGTGAAAACCTCTTCCGGTGAGCTAGTTTCATAATTGCCGTTTCCTATCTCCTTAGTGAATTTGATTAGGTTTTTCAGATTATTTTTAAATTTAGAGAAAAAAATGTAAGACATAAAAATGGCTATAAAAACAGACAGAATTATAAGAAGAGTTAAGATCAGCGGGAGATCTTTCAATATGACACTTTCAAATTCTTTGAGATTTTTGTATTTGAAAACTATCAAAATTTTTCTAATAGTGTTGTTTGGTGAAATCAACGGAATTACGTCTACGTACAGGCCTTTTACTTTTACAACCTTCCGTGAATTTATCTTGAGCAACTTCTCAAATTCATCTGAAAGTATTCTATATTCAGGTGAATTAATATCACCGTATAATAGATTACCTGAATTATCGTAGACAAATATCTGAAAATCGTCTTCCGGGATAAAATATCTTCTCATCATCATTCTATTTCTAAGAATTGTTTCAGGATATTCCGAAAGTATTCTTCCTATCAATGTATTACGTGAGCGCGTTATTTCCAGAAAATGTGCTTCAAGGGCCCTCTCACTGATTTCCTTTACTATAAACACAGAAGCAACAGAGGTTATCAGGAGCGGTATAAAAACAATTGTCAGAAGTTTTATTAACATACTGTTTTTCAATCTATCACCTCAAATCGATATCCTTTCCCAAAGTCCGTGTGAATATACCTGTAAGGCTTTTTCACATCTCCTATTTTTTTTCTGATGTTTTTCACCGTAACATCCAGAACCCTTGTCTTTAAATCTGAATCAATACCCCAAATTTCTTTTAAAAGTTCTTCACGGGTAAAGGTCTTTCCAGGGTTACTTGCAAGAGTCGAAAGAAGTTTGAATTCAGTGGGAGTTAGGGAAATATGCTCCTTGTTCTTATGAACAACACCTTTTGAGAAATCTATTTCGATGTCTCCAACACTGAGAATGGAAGTTTTGGGAGAATCATCTTTAGCTCTTCTTAAAACGCTTTCAATCCTTGCAAGCAGAACTTTAACAGAAAATGGTTTGGTTACATAATCATCGGCTCCAAGTTTCAAGCCAGTTACCATGTCGTCTTCATCGGTTTTAGCAGTGAGCATGATGACAGGCACTTTTGATTTTTGGCGGATAATTTTTATTATCTCTTCTCCTTGAATATCTGGTAGCATAAGGTCAAGGACTACTAAATCGTAATCTCTACTATCGAGTAATTCCAGAGCCGATCTACCATCATTTGCAACATCAACAAAATAACCTGAATTTATTAAATAGGCGCTTATAACTTCTGTTAGAGAAATCTCATCGTCAACCACCAGGATTCTTGCCATAAGGACTCCTCGCTTTATATCTTTACTTTAATGATTATACCTTATTTTTAAACGTCAAATATGTTATCATTATTAAATAAAGGTTGATTTTCGGAGGTGCTGTATGAAGACAGATATTTTAGTGTTAGGTGGAGGTCCTGCTGGATTGAATGCAGCGATATCGGTCAAGAAAAACTTCTCAGAAAAAGAAGTGTTGGTTGTAAGGAAAAAAGAAGTCGAATTGTTTCCACCGAAAATTCCGTACATTTTTGGAACGCTTAAAACATTTGATGAAGCTACTATTAGCACCAGTACCGCTGAAAAAGCAGGAGTAAAATTTCTTTATTCTGAGGTTAAAAAAATAGATTTTAAGCAAAAATCTGTGGAGCTGGAAAATGGGAAAATTGAGTATGAAAAATTGATAATTGCCATTGGTTCTTCGCCGATAGTTCCCAGGATACCGGGAGTCGATAAAGAAGGTGTTTTTGTAATAAGTAAAGACATTGAAAGTTTGAAGATAGTGTTAGAATATTCAAAAAAAGTCGACAGGATAGTGATCGTCGGTGGAGGATTCATAGGTATTGAACTTGCCGATGAATTGAGAAAATCTGGAAAGGAAGTAGTTGTTATCGAGGCGCTTGATCAGATTTTGGCAACTGCTTTTGACGAAGATATTGCAAAATCGATAGAAGAAAAATTTTCTACGGAAGGAATAACTGTGAAAACAAACGCAATTGTGAAAGAAATACTCGGGGATACAAAGGCAAATGGAGTAGAACTGAACAATGGTGAAAGATTTGAAGCAGATATGGTGATACTTTCAATAGGGTACAAGCCAAACACGGAACTTGTTAAAGACTCTGAGATTCTGATTGGACACAGCGGTGGTATTTGGGTTGACGATTACATGAGAACAAACGTAAAGGATGTTTTTGCAGTAGGCGATTGTGCTGAGCATAAGGACTTTTTCACCGGGAAACACATCAGATTGATGTTACTTTCAATCGGTTCTCTGGATTCGAAGATCTTGAGTGAAAATCTTTATACTTTGCATCCGTTAAGAAAAAAAACTGGTGATCTTAGTGCTTTCACGATGACGATAGAAGGAATGAATTTAGGAGCTGTTGGAATGAACTCTAAAACAGCTATGAAAGAAAATTTTGATTTCATAACAGGTATATTCAGAACAAACGATGAGTATCTGAAGTTGATTTTTTCAAAGGATGATAGAGTTTTACTCGGAGCTCAGGTGGCTAGTAAGAAAAGTATAGGAGTGGTTTTGAATCTTTTAAAAAATACGGTTCAAAACAAAACCGCCATGGAGGAAATTTTGAAAATTGAGGTGAATGAGAAAACATCATCCATTTTTTCAGCCGCAAAATCTGCTATTGAAAAAATCAGTTAATATCGAAAGGGGACAGCGATATGAGAAAATACAGATTTCTAACTTTATTATTGATTATAGCAGTATTTGTGACATTGAAACTGTTTCCACAGGAAACAAAAGAAGTTGTAAGGATAAAAACGCAGAAATTCAGAGCAACAGAGGATAAAATAATCTTTCTTTCGAGGACAGAAATTGAGAAGGGTGATACCAAGATAGTTGCGGACTATATGGAATTGCAACTTCAAAACGGTGAAGAAAGATTTGTTAAAGTCACCGATGGGGTTTATGTAGAACTTAAAGAAGGAACAGCTACTTCAAATGAGCTGGATTACGATCTGAAAATTGAAAAAGGTGTGATGCGGAAAAATGTAAGGGCTGTTTTCTACAGCAAGGACAACAAAGAAAAAGTTAATGTTGAGTGTGAAACTCTCAACATTGACCTCAAAAACAAGATTTTTTCGGGGAAAACTGATGGTGGAAAGGTTACAATAATAAAGGGTAATATGTTCATACAGGGTGAAAGATTTACGTACGATTCTGAAAGGGCAGTACTCACAGTTGAAGGAGATGCTTTTGTTGATGATAAAGACAAAAACAGAAAGATGTGGGCCCAGAAGATAGTTGTTAATATAGATGAAGATACAATAGATGCACAAGAGGCCCAATTAGAAATTGTTATTGAAACGGGAGAATGAATAAAGCTCAGGAGGTGTTATGAATGATAGATATAAAATTGATAAGAGAGAAACCTGAATTTGTTATGGAAAATCTGAAAAAACGCGGTGGAGATCCTGAAATCTTGAATGAAATCCTGGAAATAGATGAAAAAAGGAGACAGCTTTTGACGCAGTTAAATCAACTCAGAGCGAAAAGAAACGAACTTTCGAAGTTAGTTGCAAAATTGAAAGCCCAAAAGAGTGAAGATGTTCAAAAAGTTTTGGAGGAAAGCAAAGATGTCTCGAATGAAATAAAAGAATTGGAAAGTGATTTGAAAAAGATAGAAGAAAGTTTGAATTTGAAATTACTTTATATTCCAAATATTCTCGATGATAGTGTTCCTGTTGGAGAAGATGATAGCAAAAACGTAGAAGTCAAAAGATGGGGTGAACCGAGAAAATTTGATTTTGATCCCAGAGCACACTGGGATTTTGCAGAAAAGGACTGGTTGGATTTTGAAAGAGCCTCAAAACTCAGTGGCTCAAGATTTGTGGTTTTAAAAAATAAGATTGCGAGACTCGAAAGGGCTTTGATAAATTTTATGCTTGATCTTCATACAAAAGAACATGGATATATAGAAATCGCACCACCACATCTTGTGAGAAGAGAAACGATAACTTGGACAGGTCAGTTGCCTAAATTTGAAGAAGAACTTTACAACACCCAACCTGATGATCTTTTCTTAATTCCGACAGCTGAAGTGCCACTTGTTGCACTTCATGCGAATGAGATACTTAATGAGTCTGATTTACCTATAAAATATGTAGCCTATACACCATGTTATAGACGAGAAGCCGGAAGTTATGGAAAAGATGTAAGAGGTATGATACGACAACATCAGTTTGATAAAGTAGAGCTGGTAAAATTTACAAAACCTGAGGATTCCTTTGAAGAACTTGAAAAGCTCTTGAGTGATGCTGAAGAAGTGTTGAAACGTCTCGGGCTACCTTACAGAGTTGTTTCACTGTGTTCCGGTGATATCGGTTTTGGTGCCGCAAAAACTTATGATATAGAAGTATGGTTGCCCTCGTACAATACATACAGAGAAATCTCGTCATGTAGCAATGTTACTGATTTTCAGGCACGAAGAGGGAATATTCGATACAGAAGAAAAGATAACAAACTCGAATATGTGCATACACTCAACGGTTCTGGACTGGCGGTTGGAAGGACTTTAATAGCTATAATTGAAAATTATCAACAAAAAGATGGAACAGTCGTGATACCAGAAGCTTTGAGACCTTACATGAATGGTTTAGAGGTGCTCGATTGAATGCCTAATGTTTTCTATTGCTATAGAGTAAATTCAAAAGAAGCCTTTTTTGATTCGCACGAGGTACAGCATTTCAAAGTTTTAAGGTTAAAAAAAGGAGACGAGATACAATTTACAGACGGTCAGGGTAACTTGTTTAGAGGCAAAATCACGAAAATCTCCTCTGATGTTGCAATTGCAGCGATTGAAGAAGTTCAGAAAAAAGTCAAAGACTGGGAAGGAAAAATCATACTTTGCATTTCAAGTTCTAAATGGCAGAGAGAAAGATTATTAATTGAAAAGGCCGTTGAACTTGGGGTAGACGAAATCGTGGAATTCAAAAGTGAGAACTCTGTTGTAAAGGATAGGAAAATTGAGAAATTGAAACTTCTGATACGCAATTCCATGAAACAAAGTGCTAACCTGTTCAAACCAGTTTTGAGATATTTCGATGATTTTCAGGATTTTGTGCAATGGCTTAAAGTTCAAAACGAAACTGACTTTGTTCTGTTTGATTTTTCGGGAAAAAAATTTAGAGATACTGTTATTTCAAAAGATAACGTTGGAATAATAATAGGACCTGAAGGTGGTTTTTCAAAAGGTGAAATAGATATATTTGATTCCTTAGGGATTTTCAGGGTTAAACTTGGCGATAGAATACTGCGCTTTGAAACAGCTGCGCTTACTGGAATTGTCATAATATCGTATATCAAAAACAGGCTATGAAAACTTATCGAAGGAGGTACGAAAATGATTGAAAAATTTGTAGAATTTCAAAATCAGAATCAAAAAATACGTGGTATGCTTCATCTTCCGGAAGATGGAAACGGAAAATACCCAGGAGTTATATTACTTCACGGTTTTACTGGAAACAGATACGAACCATTCTTTATGTTTGTGAGATTTTCAAGATACCTCGCAGAGAGAGGAATAGCATCTTTAAGATTCGATTTCAGGGGTTCAGGTGAATCTGATGGAACTTTTGAAGAAATGACGGTGTCAGGTGAAATTTCAGATGCAGAAAAAGCGATAGAATTCTTCACGGGTTTGAAAGAGATAGATGAAGAACGAGTAGCATTGGTTGGATTGTCTATGGGTGGACTTGTCAGTGCCTGTACTGCGGGTAGAAATCCCGAAAAATTGAAGGCCGTTGCACTTTGGTCCGCTGTAGGTGATATGCACGAATTAGTCAGTCAAAGTATGAAAGAAAAATTCGGAATAAATGATGTATCTGAAATACAGAAAAAAGTACCACACTTTGGAGTTTATCTTGGACCAGAATTCTTTAAAGATCTGAAAAATGTCAACGGCTTCAGTCAAATTCAAAAGTTTAAAGGAAAGGTACTTATATGTCATTGTAAAGGCGATCCGGTCGTTCCTTATGAACATGCATTGAGATACAAAGAAGTATTGGGTGATAGAGCTTCTCTCATTCCGTTTGAAGGTGAAGAACATACCTTCAGTCAGGTTAAAATGCTTGAAGAACTCTTCGAAGTGACGGGTAAATTTCTGCTTGAAAATTTGAAATGAACAGAGGGAGTTATGTTCTGATAATAAAACTCAACAACGAATCGACTCTAAAGTATGGGAATAATTCAAGAAAGTTCAAAGAAGGATATTACTTGTACGTCGGTTCTGCAATGAATTCTTTGAGTGGAAGGGTTAAATATCACCTATCCTCTGAGAAAAGAGGAAGGTGGCATATAGACAAGCTTTTGAAAATAGCAACTCTGGAATATGTTTTGATGATACCTTATGTTAAAAAAATTGAAGAGAAAATTTCAAATCGTTTTCTGAGAGAAAAGAGCCTTGAGGTAATTGAAAAATTCGGCTCATCTGATACAAAAACCATAGGAAATCTTTTCTTTGTAAAGGACAGAAATTTTTTTGCGAAGATTTTTGAAATCATAGAAGAGGTGAAAAGGTATGATAGCATTCATGAGTGATTGGGGTAACAGTTATTATGTAGGCGTGGCAAAATCGGTTATAAAACAGATAAATCCTTCAGCAGATATAATCGATATAACTCACCATGCTGGACCTTTCGATTCAAGAAAGGCCTGTTATATACTGTCCAGAGCAGCAAAGGATTTTCCAGATGGAACAGTATTTCTGTGTGTTGTTGATGCAGGAGTTGGTACTGAAAGAAAACCGATAATCCTCGAAACCAGAAATGGATCCAAATTCATAGGACCTGATAATGGCTTGTTCACTCTCATTGCCAGAGATTTTGGGATAAAACAAATAAGAGTTATCGAAAATCCCGAACTGTTTTACAAAAATCCACCAAGTACCACTTTCCATGGCAGAGACATATTTGCTGCTGCAGCTGGTCATCTGAGTGCTGGAGTTCCTTTAGAGAATTTTGGTAGAGAACTTGATCACATGATTTTTCTAAACATAAGAGAGGCTTTTATAGATGATAAAGGTTCTATACGTGGTGAGACGGCGTTTGTTGATGATTTTGGGAATATAGCTACCAATGTTCACAGAACACTTATAGAAAAAGCGGGTTTTAAAAAATTCGAAGAACTCGAGCTTAAGGTTTTTGGAAAATTTGCGAAAGTAAAGTTAGTTGACGTGTTTGGCGAAGTCAAAAAAGGTGAACTACTTGCACACATTGACAGTTCCGAATTTCTTGAAATAGCCATAAATTGTGGTAATGCTTCGAAAGCCTTGAACGTATCTGGCGGTGAGGAAATAACCATATCCAGACTATCATAAATTAAGAGGTGTCAAAGTGAAAATAATTGTATCGCATAAAGATCCAGATTTTGATTCTTTTGCTTCTTCAATAGCAGCTAAGAGACTTTATCCAGATTTTGAAGTAGTTTTATCCGGAACACCAAACAAAAATCTGAAAGAATTTCTTGAAATTCATTCGGAATTTTTCTCGTATCTTCTGGAATCGCAAATCGATGAATCGGAAACGATAGATGAAATTATAATAGTCGATACTTCGAGCAAAGAAAGACTTGGAGATAAAATTGGGAAACTGGTTGAAAAAGCAAAAAAGATAACTGTATTCGATCATCACCCGGAAACGAAGTTGAAGAGCATAAAAGCCCATGATTTTATTGTGAAGGAAATAGGAGCGACGACCACCATCCTTGTGAAAGAAGTCATGGAGAAACATTTGAAGATAAAAAATATAGAAGCGACGCTGTTTGCAATAGGAATCTACGAAGATACAGGCAATTTCATCTATTCTTCTACAACACCGGAAGATTTAAAAATTGCCGCGTGGTTACTTGAAAATGGTGCGAATCTGACACTGATAAACGATTTTGTGAGTTTAGAGTTAACCCACGAGCAGCAGGAGCTTCTATCAGAACTTTTAAACAATTTAAAAGCTTTCAGTTTAAATGAAATAAGCATTTATCTGGCGGTTGCAGAAAGGGAAAAGTATATAGGTGGTGTGGGATTTATAACATCGAAGCTTCTTGAATTAACAGGATACGATGCGGTTTTCAGTGTTGTCAGAATGGGTAGAAGGGTATACGTAGTTGGTCGTGGAACATCCGACGAATTGGACATTGGGAAAGCAATGGAAGAAATTGGAGGCGGAGGACACAGAAAGGCTGGCTCAGCTGCCTTTAAAGATATAGAGATAAACGATGTGATAGAAAAACTGATAAATTCTCTGAGGAGAAATTTAATCCCAGTACTTAGGGCCAGAGATATTATGTCTTCACCTGTTAGAACGGTGTTAAGTAATATGACTGTGGAAGAAGTTAACAAAATAATGGACGTAACAGGCCACAATGGGCTTCCAGTGATAGAAGGGAACAGACTCGTTGGAATAGTTGTGAAAAGGGATGTAGTCAAAGCTTTAAAACACAACTTGAATAATGCACCTGTAAAATCAATAATGTCAACTAATCTGGTTGTTGTCAGTCCTGACATTCCCGTTTCAGAAATAAGAAAGTTGATGGTCGAAAAAGGTGTTGGAAGAGTACCTGTTATAGAAAATGGAATACTGATTGGTATAATAACCAAGACCGATATAATAAGAAGTTTACACAATGTTGAAGTCAAAGAATTACCTGCTAAAATTACCACACACGAAGAAAAATTGAAAAGCTATGATATAACATCGAAGATGAAAAATCAGCTTTCCAAAGACATTTTTAATTTGCTCAGACTCCTTGGAAACGTCGGAGATGAGTTAAAGATGCCCGTTTACCTTGTAGGTGGTTTTGTCAGGGATCTGTTACTGGATGTTGAAAATTACGATATAGATATAGTCGTTGAAGGCAATGCAATAGACTACGCCCATAAACTTGAGGAATACTTCAACGTCAGGGTGATCGAACATGAAAAGTTCGGAACCGCAATTGTAATATTCAAAGATTACGATCTTAGAGTTGACGTTGCAACAGCCCGAATAGAATATTACGAAGCCCCAGCTGAGCTTCCAAAAGTCGAGTTGAGTACGATAAAAAAAGATCTGTATAGAAGAGATTTCAGTATAAATGCAATGGCAGTGAAATTGAATCCTTCGGAATTTGGAAAACTTTTGGATTTCTTTGGATGCAGAGAAGATCTTGAGAATGGTATAATAAGAGTTCTTTATAATCTGAGTTTTGTTGAAGACCCAACCAGGATTCTCAGGGCGGTGAGGTTTGAACAAAGGTACAATTTTAGAATAGAAGAAAGAACACAGGAACTTTTGAAAAATGCTGTGGAGAATGGCTATATCGAGAAAGTAACCGGTCAGAGATTAAGGGAAGAATTCGAAAAATTGCTTGATGAGCCTGATCCACTGAAAGCTATAAGAAGGCTCGCGGAGTTCAACGTGATAATTCATATGTTCCCAAAAACTTATTATACAAAGACTATGGATGAAAAGCTTGAAAGGATGTTCAATTTCTCGTCTATAGTTGATAGAGAGATTTCAGAGAACTTAAACAAGTTCTACGCTGTTATGTACATATTTCTAGAATATTATACCGACAGGGATTTAATGGAAGTTAAGGAAAGATATGGTTTATCTGGAAGATATATCAAGGAAATGAAAGAACTCTGGAAAGTTGCCCAGATAATACCAGAGTTTTTTGGTAAGGGCATGAAATTCAGCGACATATACAAAGTTGTTGGTAAGCGTTCTTTGGAAGGTTATTACTATCTCGCTTCTTATATGAAAGAAGAACAGCAAAAGATTTTCAATGAATACATCCGAAAAGTCGGAAAAACCTCTTTGATTCAGGTCAATGGAAAGCTTCTGATAGATAAATACGGTTTCAAGCCTGGTGAGGATATAAAAAGGATACTCGAGGAGATTTATTGTGCTAAGTTGGATGGAGTTGTAAATGATCAGAACGAAGAAGAGTATTTGAAGATGATTATCAATAAATAGCAGCAGGTGGTGGGATTTGTGGAAGACATACACGAAATTGATAAAAAGATACTCGAACTCATAGAAAAGAAAGTTTTGTTCTTAAAGGAACTTATAAATAGTGGAAAACTGAAATCAGAGTCTGAAAAAAACGATACAACGGCTTTAGTTTCTAAAACCTTTCTCAATCCTTTGAGGGTTTACAGGATCTTTGAGGAAATAGAAAAACTTCTGAAAGAAGAAGAGAAGAAACTTCTTGGTTTTGAAAAAACGATAGCGGTTCTTGGTCCAATTGGAAGTTTCAGTGAGGAAATGGCGATCAATCTTGTAGGTTCAAGAGAACCTTTGAGATATTTTCAGACAACAACAGAGGTTATAGAAGCTGTAGAAGCTGGTAAGGCTGATTATGGTGTTGTACCTATTGAAAACTCAATCAATGGGACAGTTTTTCCAGTTTTGGATGCACTTTTAAATTACAACGTTGAAGTTTTTGGTGAATCGACTCTTGAAATAAATCAGTGTCTTGTGGTCAGAGAGAAGATGAATCTGAAGGATATAAGAATTGTTTATTCACATCCGCAGGGAATTTCACAGTGCATGAACTTTATAAACAACTATTTATCGCATGCAGAAATAAGGTATACCTCTTCTACTGCTGATGGTGTAAGTTTGCTCGACGATAACAGCGCCGTCATAATGTCTGAAACGGGTGCAAAATATTATAAATTGCATATATTAAGAAAAAAAATACAGGATTTCTCTGGTAACACTACAAAATTCTACGCTATCAGAAGAAAAAAGGCTGATGAATTAAGAAAGGGAAAAATAACTGCCTTGTTTTTCGGTGTTGAAGACAGGCCAGGTTCTTTGAAAGATGTTCTCGAGATATTCTACAAAAATAACTTCAATCTCAGGAAACTTGAATCTCGCCCGGCAAAAACAAAACTTGGAGAATACATCTTCTTTGCTGAGGTAGAAGCCCCTCTGAGTGATCGGATTTTAACAGAACTCAGAAGGGCCGTAACTTTCTATAAAATAATAGGAATATTCGACAGAATAAATGAGATAGATGTACTGAAGTAGTTTTCTATGCAATTGTCAGAGATTTTTTAGATGCATAGATTTCTACTGTTTCTCTTAATCTTTTAATTCCCTCTACAATTTTTTCTTCAGGTGGAAGGCAGTAGGACAGTCTCATGGAATTTGAAATCTCACCAGTTGGTCTGAATGCCTGGCCTGGAACATAGAAAACTTTCTTTTCTTTAGCTATTTCGGTCATTTCCAACGTATCGAAACCATCTGGAAGTGTCAACCATATGAACAAGCCACCTTCTGGTTTGGTCCACCTCACACCTTCAAGGTTAGAAAATTCATCTTCAAGAGCTTTTAACATCACATCTTTTTTCTTTCGATAGAGTTCTATAGTCGGTTTTAACTTTTCTAAAAGGTCATATCTTTCAAGATATTCGGCGGCCAACCGCTGGGTAAGTGGTGAAGAACACAGAACAGCGTTTTCTTTTGCAAGAGAAACTTTTTCTATGAATTCTTTTTGAGCTGTTATAACTCCGATTCTTAATCCGGGACAGAGTATTTTACTGAAAGTATTCAGCAGAATTACTCTTTCAGGACCACCCAGTTTGAAAATCGGTTCAATTGATTCGCCTTCATATCTTAAAGCACCATAAGGATCATCTTCAACTATAAAAAGATCATACTTTTCAGCTATCTCAAGGATTCTTTTTCTTTTTTTAAGAGAAAAAGTAATCCCTGCAGGGTTGTGAAAATTGGAAACTACGTATATAAATTTCACTCTCTGGATTTCACCAGTTTTTTCGAATTCTCTTAACTTTTCCTCCAGATATTCTGTGTCTATACCATCTTCAAGCAAAGGGACGGTTATGAATTTTGAAAATCTTGTATTAAAAGCACTGAGAGCTCCAAGATACGCCGGATCATCTATGACAAAATAACTCTCCTCATCAAGAAAAACCTTACCTATCAAATCCAAAGCTTGCTGGGAACCTACCGTTATCATGACATTTTCTTCGTTCAACCCTTCTATTCCATAGAATTCATAAAGTAGCTTCAATATCTGTTTTCTCAGTTTGATATCACCCACTGTTGAAGAATATTGGAGAACGTACCCTGCATTTTCAAGAATAAGCTCACGGGATATTTCTGCGAGTTCCTCTGAAGGAAAAGTGGAAGCATCAGGGATTCCACCACCGAAAGATATAGCCTCTGGATCTCCGGCATATTTCAATATCTGTCCTATGAGTGAAGGCTCCAGGCTCTTTCCAAGTTTGGAGTATTTATTACTGTAATCCACTTAATCGCACCCCCCAAATTAAAAATATATTGTTTTGGATTATATCATTTCTGATATGTTTTATCAAACAAGAAAATTCAAAATTTCTTCAACAGGTAAGGCTTTGTATTCGTTTCCATTGAATCCTTTCATATCTTCAGCTGTAAAGAGTGCATCGAGAATAGATTCTTCAGTGGCTTCAACGACTGCATCCATAAGATCTTGAAAAATCGGCAGATTGTCAGGTATATATTTTATCTCGATTGTGCTCGACGGTTTCCTTGGAATTTTAATCGCATTCGAAAAAGCCAAAACAACATCTCCGCTGTGATTGGTGGACTTGGCACCCGTTCTTGCGAGTCCATGAGTTGCTCTTATACAGAGCCTTTTGAGTTGTTTAGGAATTAAAGGTGCGTCAGTTGCAACAACTATTATTATTGAACCAAACGGTTTTTCATCTTTTCCTTCTAAAATCTTTCCAACCTCAACACCCTTTATCATTAAATCACTTCTTCTACCAAAATTCGGTACCGTTAAGACTCCGACTGTGTATTTCTGACCATCCCTCTCTACAATTCTTGATGAACTGCCTATTCCACTTTTGAAACCAAAAGCAACCATACCAGTTCCTGCTCCAACTGCACCAAGCTCGAAGGTATCGGACAGGTTTTTCAAGGCGTTTTCCAGCTCTTTCTCACTTAGCCATCTTCTTCTGGAATCGTTTAATTTTCCATCGTTGCATTCCAAAATCACAGGATTGAAAGTTATAAGATCGTTGTGTTCAGATATGATATTTGAAATCAGAGCATCAGCTATCTTACCAACGTTCAAGGTGGTGGTTATGACTATCGGTGATTCCAAAAGACCTGTTTCTTCTATTTGAATTGTTCCAATTGATTTTCCAAAGCCATTTATAACGAAGGTCGATGCGAAGATATTTTCATCGTATATATCCTTTTCGTGTGGCGTTAACAATGTCAAGCCCGTTCTTGCTATCGAAGGTTCGTCTTTTATTAGAGTGAAATTACCAACTTTCACTCCGTTGACATCCGTTATCAGGTTTTTAGAACCAGAGGGAAAATTTCCAATCTTTATTCCAAAATCTCTAAGACGTTTTCTCAAATTATTCCCCCCTCATTCTTGAATT
>JARRBB010000052.1 GCA_029981435.1 Thermotogaceae bacterium
CAACATCTTCAAATCCTGAGAAGGCGAAATCCCAAACAATCTTTTGTATTCTCTACTGAACTGTGAAGGGCTTTCATACCCTACCTGAAAAGCTGCATTTGTTATATCAAGAGCTTCTGATAATATAAGCCTTCTTGCTTCATTAAGCCTCAGTTTTTTTTGATATTGGAGAGGTGTCATACCTGTAAGAGCTTTAAAATGCTGATAAAAAGAAGAAACACTCATTCCGGCGAAATTGGCAAGCTCTTTCACACTGAGAGGCTCTGAAAAGTGCTTTTTTAAATAATTAATCGACTTTGTTATATAATGTCCGTGATTGCTCACAAGTGCAATTTGAACAAGCCTGGGGCCTTGTTCACTTATCAGTAATCTGTAAATTATCTCTCTGTGTATTATTGGCAAAAGCGCTGAAATATTTTCAGGTTCTTCCAGAAGTTCTATGAGTCTTCTAAAAGCATCGAGAATTTGCACTGTGACCGTTCCGAGTGTTACTCCACGTGAAACTTGCTTTGTTTGAATAGAAAAGTTGTGTTCCATTATCAACTCTAAAAGAATGTCCATATTTATTTGCCAGGTAATTCCTATGTAGGGTTTTTCTTCTGATGCTTCAATTATCTGAGTAGTAACTGGTAAATCAATAGATGTAAGTAAAAAATGTTTAATGTCGTAAATGTACGTTTCATCACCTAAAAATAAGCGCTTAGCTCCTTGAACAGCAATACAAATACTTGGTGGTAAAATATAACTTCTCGGTTCCGTTGGCGCTTTGTGATTGCTAAGAGTAAGGTTGGGAAGTGGTTTGACTACTTCCTGATTTTCTATTAGTTTAGAAATTCTTTCTATCAACTCTTCTCTCAAAAAATCGATTTTAAACACTGTTATCGCCTCCCTATTTATAACAATTTTACATCTGATTGTAAAATCAGGCAAATATTTGAGAATTTTTTTCTACCAGCTTTGAAAATTAAGTAGTATATTTATTTTGAACAATAATTCAGGAGGTAATTGAATGGAAAGATTATGGACTAAAACGTTTGTTATCGCAATCTTTGGAACATTTCTTTTATTTTCGTCATTCTATGCGTTATATCCTACATTACCTTTATTTATAAAATCTATAGGCGGGAGCGAAACTCACATAGGATTTTCAATGGGTTTATTCATGTTCTCTGCGGTTTTAATAAGGCCATTTGTTGGAGTATTTCTTGACAGGTTTGGCAGAAAACCATTTGTAGTATTCGGATTACTCCTGTTCTCTTTCTCGATGTTTACCTACAGTCTGGTAGATGAGATGAGCAGTTTAATGGTCTTAAGAATAGTTCATGGCATTAGTTGGGCATTCACCACAACCTCTATCGCCACTGTGATTGCTGATATAGTCCCATCCACTCGTTATGGTGAAGGAATGGGGTGGTATGGAACAGCCATGACCTTGGCAATGGCATTTTCTCCTACTTTAGGGTTATGGATTGTTCAAAATTTATCATACAATTCTCTATTTTTTATTGCCACCGTAATTTCCCTTGTGACTTTTGTTTTGTATGTATTTATAAAAACAGTCTCTTATCCAAAATCTTCTTCGAAAAAACTGGTATTTTTTGAAAAATCTGTCTTGCTACCCTCTGTTTCAGTTTTTTTTCTGTTCATTTCCTATGCAAGCATAACCACGTTTGTTCCTTTGTTTGCAAACATTTTGAAAGTCAACTCTGGATTATTCTTCCTGTTTTACTCTTTAACTCTTCTTTTAAGCAGACCCTTAGGTGGCAAGCTGGCTGATAAATATGGCGAAAAATTTGTGCTGATACCTGGACTTTTGACAGCAGTGTTAGGATTAGTAACATTAAGTATTTCAAATGGACTTTTTGGAATAATAATCGCAGCCATCCTTTATGGATTGGGGTTTGGTTCGACTTCACCAGTATTACAGGCGTTCATATTGAAACTCGTTTCTCCAGAACATCGTGGGATGGCCAACGCTTCGTTTTCGACTGCGGTTGATCTTGGAATTGGATTTGGAGCAATATTGTTTGGCTGGATTGCTGAATATATGGGTTACAGATTGCTGTTTTTCATCGGGGCTGTAATGGTATTGATCTCTTTAATAACAATTTTTTCTTTGAAAAGAAAAGTGGAAACTTTAAAAAATAATTCTTGTCTCGAGTGAATTTTAAAATCTTGTATCTTCTTTAAAGCAATGAATTTTTGATGTGTTCGGTTAAGAACAAAATCATAGCAAGGAGGAGATTTATGAAAAAACTGATAGTTTATTACAGTTGGTCTGGAAATACTGGAAAAATTGCAAAAATAATTCATGAGCTTGTGGGTGGTGAGATAGTTGAACTTATACCGGAAAAAACTTATCCTGAATCTTACAATGCAACTGTGGAACAGGCTAAAAAGGAAATTCGAGCTGATTACAAGCCACCTTTAAAAACTAAAATTGATAACATCGAGGATTATGAAGTTATTTTTGTAGGTTCACCAAACTGGTGGGGGACTGTCGCACCACCCGTTGCTACTTTTCTATCGCAGTATGATTTTTCAAAAAAGATAATAGTTCCATTTTGTTCGCACGGTGGTGGTGGAAAACAAAGAGTAATAGAAAGTATGAAAAAACTATGCCCTAATTCAACATTTTTACCCGAATTTGCAATTTATGGTAGTGGCAGTGATTTAAGAAACAGAATCTCAAAATGGTTAAAAGAAATAGGGTTATTACAGGAATAATAATTTAAGGAGGGATTCAGATGCAATATGTAAGACTTGGAAATTCAGGTCTTGAAGTTTCAAGAATATGTCTTGGATGTATGAGTTTTGGAGACCCGGACGCGTGGATTCACAAATGGGTTTTGAACGAAGAAGAAAGCAGAAAGGTCATCAAAAGGGCTCTCGAGCTTGGAATCAACTTCTTTGATACAGCAAACGTCTACTCACTTGGTATAAGCGAAGAAATATTGGGCCGAGCGATAAGAGACTTTGCCAAACGCGATGAAGTAGTTATAGCAACAAAAGTTTTCTTCAAAATGTACGATGGTCCAAACAGTGAAGGACTATCCAGAAAAGCCATTATGAGAGAAGTTGACAACAGTTTGAAACGACTTGGTACTGATTACATTGACCTTTACATCATCCATCGCTGGGATTACAACACACCTATTGAAGAGACCATGGAAGCGCTTCATGATGTTGTAAAATCCGGTAAAGTTCGTTATATTGGTGCATCAGCAATGTTTGCCTGGCAATTTCAAAAAGCACTTTACACAGCTGAAAAGCATGGCTGGACCCGTTTCATAAGCATGCAAAACCACTATAACCTGATTTATCGTGAAGACGAACGCGAGCTTATACCATTATGTAAAGACCAAAATGTAGCACTCACTCCTTACAGCCCACTTGCAGCAGGAAGGTTGTGCAGAAAATGGGAAGCAGATACTTTGAGATATCAAACTGATCAAATAGCAAAGAGAAAATACGATTCAACTTATGAAACAGATAAAGCTATAGTTGAACGTGTTGAAGAAGTTGCTAAAAACCATGGAGTTTCAATGGCACAGATTGCCCTTGCGTGGTTATTGCACAAAGAACAGGTAGCTGCACCAATAGTTGGTGTTACCAAAATATCTCACTTAGAAGATGCTGTTAACGCCTTGTCTGTTTCTTTAAGTGAAGAGGAAATAGCCTATCTTGAAGAGCCATATGTACCTCATAAAATCGTTGGCCCCCTTGAACCACCTAAATGATTCACAAAACCTGCTCCTAAATAGGAGCAGGTTTCATTTTATAACTTCTTCTATTCCCAATTCAAAAGGTCTGTGCCAGGGAAAATATACTTTTATATTCAAACTCATGCTAAAAGTATTTTCCAAGCTTTCCTTGTATCTTTCTAACTTTTTTATACAGTACTCTTCTGCCCACTTTTCGACTGGTATTAATGTTCTACAAGATAAATTTTTAGTTTTTAGTTCCTCCAAGAGTTTCTGCCTTACATTTGCTTGATATCCCCAGTGTTCAAGCAAAAGTATAGCTTGATATTTTCTAATAGAATCTTCAATAAGTTTTATTCTCCCTTTACTTGCTAAGAATTGAATCACAGAATGAGCACATGTTGTCCCAACAGTATTTCCTGCGGTATTCCAACCATAATAGTTTGTTTTTGTCCAGTCAATACTATTCTCATTCATAATTGATTCAACCAAGTGATTATCAGAACCATTGGCATACTTTACATCGGCTATACCAATTATCTTTTCAGAATTTCGAAAATATTTCAACATCCTATTGTATGTTCCCTCATTTAAAGGTTTCTTTGGTTGAAACGCACTTTCAGAAAATTCGAGATTGTCCATGTTGTTTATTAACAAAATTATGTCACCATCCGAAATCTCTTTAACATATTCTCCACCACAAGATTTTATATGTTTTATCACACTCGATGATAAAGGTTCTCCTTCATAAGGGGGTATAAGATTTTTAGTTTCAGGATTAGCGTACACAACCGAAAACCTCGGTCTTTCTCCAAAAAAATCGCATAAAAGTTTTGAAAGAAGTGCCATGGCTGACTCATCTGCCCCGGGATGTATCGATACTTTATCACTTATCCCAAGTTCAACGACTTTACTCTCATGTAATTTTGCCTCGAAGACTGATAAGCTTCCTTCACTGTTATCATCAAGAGTAACATTTAAAAAGTCTATAATCCCTCCTTTAACACATTCTATGATTTTAGATAAGACTTGAAAGTTTCTTTTTCGTCTCCAAAGAAAGTCATCAACTATCCACTCAGGAACATTTGTTTTGAGGCTTTCAAAACTCATTCCGCTTTCTGCGAGCTTCAAAGATAACCTATAAATTTCTTCACCAAAGTATTCCCAATAATCCGGTTCTTCCTCATCTGAGTTATATTTTGGTATCCGAGTGACAGTTGCCGTGAGATATATCTTTGTACCAACATTCTTCAGAATTCTTAGAATCTTAAGTCTTTTTAAAACTGTATCAAGAGACAATAAATTTATTCTTGAAGGTATTAAACCACCATGCAAAAGCATATCCGCAGATAAGATCAAAATATCATCTTTCTTTACATTCTCGAGTAGCCATTCATGTAATTTTGCAATATCAGCAGGTATCTTCTTTTGTCCAAGAAGTTTCTTTGGAGGTGTAATAACATCAAGGTCAGTTGCTTTTGTCAATAACAAAAGATAGTCTCTTGTGCAAAAACGCTCATCAACTGGTAAAAAAATTATTCTCACTGTTATTCTCCCTCCAGAAGCTCTATATATCCAAATCTTTCTATGTTGTGGAAAGATCCATAAGTGCAGCTCCAACCTGAATATTCTGCCGTTTTTCCGCGCCATCTGTTTCTATTGAAATTTACGCGGAACTCTCGACTTGAAACAATGTCAGATATATTTATCTTAGCCTCCACTATCCATCTATCTTCTAATTTTTTAGTTGCTGCCTTTATTTTCCCGTTCCATCTGCTATCGTAATTAATCTCATCGTATATCGTCCCATCAACCGAAATCACAAAATGATAATATTCTTTTTTCGATTCATCAGGCCATATGAAAACCTCAACAGAGTCTCCAAGATATACTCTCGTGTCTCTCTTTCCAGATTCGATTTGGATCGACCCCATTTCAGGTTCATAACAATCAAAAAGTACGTACAGATTGTCTTTATCGTGTAAAACTTTCACCTTCGTGGTGTATTTATATTCCTCACCTGTGTCATATACAAGGAAGTTTGACGACCATTCTGAGAGTTTCCACGTATCTTCTATTTCTCCATCTATTTTTATGGGCTTTTTTGTAAAGTCAACCCTCATTTTTGGTATCTTAATGGGATTTTTTACTACAACCATTTTTTCTGGCTTTGTCGCAGGTATAGCCTCCTTGCCAAATCTACTGTTTTCATATAATCTTGGCCTAAGCATATCCATGAATTTGTAAAGTTCATCAACCAATCTAAGTGATACTTTCTGATTTTCAAAGAACTCTGGGGTCTTTCTTTTAAGGTAGATTAATTCTCTGAATATCTGATTTATGTCTTTGATCTCAAGATTTTCTTTAATCTCATTCCACAGATTAATGAATCTTTGTTTCTCATCTAAAGTAACCAAATTTCTTTCTTCAAATATTGAAAAAGCTTCCTCTAGCTCTTTACTAAAATAATCGAAGACCATTTTTAAACTCGAATGTGGTGGCACTGCTTTGTTTCTAAAATAACCTATTTTGAGTCTTTCGAGATCGAACTTATCGATGTACGCCAAAGAGAACAAAGTTATACCAGGGAATTGTTCTGAAAGAACAGTTGAAATTTGTTTCACAAGATCTTCGGTTTTTTTCAAGCTTATCATCTGAATTCCCGGATAAAAATAAACGTAATTCTTGTATTTTTTCTGCTCCTCGATTATTATCTTCAAATCCTCTATATTGCTTGTATAATTCATTGGAATAAGTATATCTACATAGTGATTTTTTGCCCAGTTATCCCAGTTTTGCTTTTTGTTCAATCTGGCACCACTCAATCTTGGAAAAACATCCGCACTAACGAGTAAATTAGGATTTTTGGCTTTTATCTCGGAGTATATTTCTTTGACAAAAGATGTGACCAATTCTTCACGCCACATTTGCCATTTTACTGCCTCTTCTGAAAAGGCTTCTATTTCGTAGGGAGAAATACCTGTTTCTTTCTTGAATTTCTCGATTGTAACCTCATCATATCCCATTTCTCCGTCATATCTTATATAGTCCAAATTTATTCCATCTAATTCGTATTTATCTATTAGTTCCAGTATTTGACCTTTAACAAAATTTCTGGCCTGTTCGTTGGCATGTGAAAGCCAAGCGGTTCTATTTGGAGTGAATATGTTCCCAAACCTATCTTTTTCAAGCCAATCAGGATGTTCTTTCATCAGTGGACTTTCCACATTTCCGTGAGCCACTGCAAATATCCAAGTCCAAGCGTGTACTTCCAATCCCAACTTATGAGCCTGTTCTATTATCACTTCTAAAGGGTCTTCTTTCCATTCACTGAAAATATCATCCTGTTTGTATCCAGAAAGTTTGGGTGATATTGTTACTCCTTTGTATATAACTTCCGGGATCAAAATATTAAACCCAATATCAGCAAGTTTTTTTATGACCTTTCTCAAATTCTCTGGTGAACCTGTATTGGCTATTGCACCATGGTCAAGCCAAATTGCCCGTGCTTGAATGTATTCGCTTTCTACAAGCTGGGCTTCGACGAGACTGATTTCATATTTTATTTCTTCTAAAACTTCTTCATCGAGTTTTTCCTCAGAAACTTTCGATGATATTTCTCGGAGTTTGTTGGATAACTCGATAAATTTTTCTGAACTTAAATCCTTTTCTGAGAGCTTGAGATTATCTTTTACTTTCTCTAAATAACTCAGAATTTTCTCTTTCTTGATCTTGACCATGTCTATTTCAACAGGCTTCATTCCTTGAAGATATCTGACACCGTTAACTATGATTTTCTTGAAAGCATCGTCTGTTGACGTAAGTAAGAATATATTCTCACCGAAAAATATTCCAGCTTTTCCAAGTACAACTGCGCATGCCACTTCAGAATCAGTGGATAGATTCCCTCTCATATCTTTTGTCCAAACACCCAAGCATTGCGCATCTTCAACTGAAAAAGTAAAGGTAAATCCCCTTGGCATTTTCAAATATTCAGGTAAATCGTTTCCAAAAATTTCTTTAGCCTTTTCGCTAAACTTTATATAATTGAATCCACCTTTTCTCCAGCCTTTATATTTTATTCCAAGATAACTTCCGAAAGCATAATTGGGTCTGATCTTTCCATCAGAATATCTCAATCCATCTTCATATGCCCCAAATATCCGTCCACCACGTAAAATAAACTTCTCGATCATTTCTAATTCCGCTTCTTTAAGTGCTGCATTGGAAGGAAGGATTAAAACATCTATATCTTCAGGTATGCCTTCTGAAAGTTCCTGAATCTTTAAAACTGTGTAATCTATCTTTCCAAAATCCAAAGCCTCATACAATCCATTGAGTATGGTATTGTAAACTGATTCTGTATAAAAGTTCTTGGCTGTTTCTGAATAAAAAACACCAACACTTGAAAAGGCAAAAGTAAAACAAACTATTATTATAAATATTAAAATCAAAAACCTTTTCATTTCTATTATTACCCCCTTACTGTTTTACTGCGCCTTTGTATCCTTCTATGAAAAATTTCTGGGTGAAGAAAAAGAATATCAATATAGGTATTGTGGCAATCACTATCGCTGCTGAGATCTGTCTGAAATTGCCTTCAAAGACACTATTTAACTGTGCGAGTCCAACCTGCAATGGATATTTACTGGCATCTCTTAGAACTATCAAAGGCCACAAAAAAGAATTCCAGTATGCCGCAAACGCAAATATTGCAAGGGTTGCAGTTGCAGGTCTAACAAGGGGCAAAATTATCTTCCACCATATTTGAAATTCATTACAACCATCTATTCTTGCGGCATCTTCTAATTCTCTTGGAACGGAGAGATAATTCTGACGCATCAAAAAAATTCCAAATATTGAAACGGCACTCGTTATAACAACACCCAAATAAGTATTGTAGAGATTCAGGTTTATAATTGTGAGAAAGTTAACTATTAATGCCCCCTGCATAGGTATAAGCATTGGAAGCAGAATAAGTGTAAATATGAGATTTCTACCTTTGAATTGCATCCTTGCAAGTGGATAAGCAGCGAGTGTTGATGTTATAACTTGAAAAACGACACCAAGCCCAGTTATTATAACCGTGTTCAAAAAATATTTCAACATTGGAAGTTTTTTGAAAACCATAATATAATTCTCTATTGTCGGGTCCTTTGGAATCCATTCCGGTGGCCATTTGAAAAGATTGACCGGCCCTTTGAGAGATGTTGATAGGGTCCATAAAAATGGAAATGTGAAAAAGAATGCAAGAATTATCAAGATGAGATAAGTAATTATGTATCTCAAGAATTTTTTCATACTGATCTTTTTATTCTTCAACTTTTTTCACCTCGGTAACCAAAAAACTTGAAGTTTAACAGTGCAAATACAATCAGTATTCCAGAAAAAATCACAGACAAGGCTGCAGAGCGCCCAAACTGGTATCTGTTGAAAGCAAGATCGTACATCTCATAAAGCAAAGTCGTGGTTTGTGCTCCACCTTGAGTTAAAAGATACACCTCTTCAAAGACTTTCAATGCCGAGAGTGTAGACAACAAAAAGCAAAGAAGCATAGTAGGCCTTAAGAGTGGGATTGTTATCTTCCAAAAAATTTGTTTCTTATTTGCCCCATCTATCATCGCTGCCTCGTACAACTCACTTGGAATGTTTTGTAATCCTGCAAGATAAATTACCATGTAATACCCTAACCCTCGCCAGAACGTCACGAACATAGCCGAAAATAGCGCTATCCTTTTATCTGAAAGCCAAAGTATCGGCTCTTTAATTATTCCCAAGTTCAAGAGCATGAAATTCAACAGTCCATCAACATCATATATCCATCTCCAGGCTATGCTGACTATGACCGCACCAGTTATAACTGGGATATAGAAAAGTGTTCTAAAAAATTTAATACCGGGTATTTTTTGATTGACAAGTACAGCCAAGAGAATGGAAAAAAATTGTATAAACGGAACGACAATTAAATACTTGAAACTATTTCCGAGTGCTATATAAAAATACTTGTAATTAAACAAATATTTGTAATTCTCAAACCCAACCCATTTAGTTGTACGTCTCAACATGTTATAATCTGCAAATGAAAGTACAATACCTCTTACTATCGGATAATAAGTAAAAATTCCTAATAGTATTAACGGAATGATTAAAAACGAAAAAGCTATAAGATACTTTTGTGCTTTACGCGACAAAAACAAAAGTTGCACCTCCCAATAAGTTAAAAATTGAGGGAGGAAGTTCCTCCCTCAAGAAATTATTTTTCTAAAAGTTTGTTACACTCTTCTTCTGCTTTTCTCAGCGCTTCTTCAGCAGTGTATTCACCTTTTATAGCTGCTATCCAATATTCTTGAAGTATTCTTCTAAATTCTGCATACTTATCCAAAGGTATCTTATGAACAAGATGAGAGTTCAAATCTATGCCATACCTCATAGCTTTACTTGCCATTATCATTGCTTTAGCTTTCAGATCACCAGATTCAGCCTTTTTAATAAACTCTGGATCTGTATCCAATCCTATCTTAGTTGAAGGAACTATGGTTGCATAATTACTGAATTTCACCTGCCAATATGGAGAAGTTGCCCATAAAATAAACTTCGCTGCTTCTTCCTTATACTTTGATGTGAAAGGTATAGCCATGTTCATCAAAGATACTTTGACAAGTTTTGCTTTTCCTAAAGGATAAGTGCTCACGTCGGTTACTCCATAAATATCCGGACTGTTTACCTCGATGTGTTTCAACATAGTCAAGCCAGCAGGATACATTGCAAGCTGTCCAGCTGAATATTTCTGTCTTCCTTCAACATAACCGCCAAGACTTCTTGGCATAAGATCTTCTGTGAAGAGCATTTGGAACCATTGTAATTTTTTAACTGCTTCTGGTGTGTTAAATGCCGCTTTTTTACCATCTTCACTTACCAAGGGAATACCCTCAAGTAAAAGTTCATCCAATGCAATTATATTTGGTTCTAAACCATATGCACCTGTCATTTCCTTTATTATTCTTGCGGCTTCAGTTACTTCTTCCCATGTTTGAGGTGGATCTTCTGGATCCAAACCAGCACGCTCAAAAAGTTCTTTATTGTACATCATTATTGGTATAGATGCATACCATGGCACTGCGTAAGACTTTCCGTTGACCATTGTTCCATTCCATAAGTTTTCCCAATAAACGTATCTGACAGATTCCGGGATATATTCGTCAAGCGCTGCAAGTGCATCTTGAGCTATGAAATCTAAAGCCCAAGAAGTATTCAAATTTACAACATCAGGAGCTTTTCTTGCAGCTATCGCAGCTGTTAGTTTCTCAACCGCAGCTGAATATGGAATGTCCACCCAATTAACTTTAATTCCAGGGTTGTTCTTTTCAAAATCTTCAATTATAGCCTTGATGTAATCATCAAAAGTTGGACTGAGTGAAAGCGTCCAAAATTCGATTGTCACAGTTTTGCCGAGAACAACCATCCCTAAGAGTATAACCAACAAGATTACTAAAAGCCTCTTCATAGAAACCCCTCCTCCTCAAGAAGTTTTTTAACCTTTTTGAAATCCAAATCCCAGAGACTTCCATCGCTGAGAGAACATGTAAAACCTATCGCTTGCCCCATGCCTGCACAGGTTGGCATTATCCTTGCGGCAGATTGCCCAAGAAAGTCTGCCGATAAGCATCTACCAGCTATACCAAGATTTTCAAATTCGGAACTAATTAAGGACCTAAGTGGTATTTCATAATAATCATTAGGTTGGGGAGGTACTGTTTTATCGATTTTTTGGGATTGTGCGTCTTTTGGATGAACATCGATTCCATAGCATGCTTTTACAACCCCATCTTCAAATTTCCTTAAATTTTTAACATCTTCGCCAGTAAAAACATATAGTCCCTTAATTCTCCGACTCTCACGAATACCAATAGAAGGTGCTATTTTTTCGAGATATGCATTTTCAAATCCTTTCAAATATGTTTTCGTAAACTTTATGATCAGTTCAATCTGCTCGACTCCTTCAAAAATGGCTCTTGAGATTTCTGAAATATTAGTTGTTTTTGCACCAATGTGAGTTGTGTTAACAGTTATTCTTCCATTTCCAGGTAATTGGTTATAGAAAAAATATTTGTTTGGAAATTCTAAACCGTCTTTTCTTGCTCTTTCTATTTCTTCAAAATATCCAGCAACCGAAACTATCTTCATATCTGGATCGACCCAGGGAAAGAAATTTTCCCTGTTATTACTCACATCTTCCTTGACTTTTTCGAAATCTACACCACCCATTGTAAACATAACTGTCAATGCTTGATTTTCACCTTGCACATTTCCTGAAAAAACAGTTGCACCTGAAAGATAAGCTAAAGTTCCATCACCCGTTGCATCTATGAAAAAATCCGCTGTTATTTCTAATTTTTCTCCAATGGAAGTTATCAATTTAACTGAATTTATTCGATTATTTTCAGTTTTAACATAATATGGGACGGTATTGAACAGAACGTTTACAGAATTTTCTTTCAGCATTTTCAACATTTCTATTTTCATCGTTTCGGAATCAAAAATATTGAAAAACAGTCCGCCTTTTTTCTCCACACGATTGAGTAGTTCTTCGAAAATACCTTTTACAAGCTTTTCACCATTCAACCAATATTTCATGAACGGATTTACAAGCCCGAGTGTTGCAAGTCCACCGATGCTTGAAGTTCTTTCAATCAAAGTTACTTTTTTCCCTAACCTCGATGCTACAACTGCAGTATGAAATCCCGCTATTCCACCACCAAATACGGCGATCTCTGTCTTCATTTTTTGTTTCACCTCTCAATACAGTTTATTCGCCACAGCCTTTGCCGTATTTTCTCCAGCCTTTTTGCTCTTTTCGTATTCCATAGAATGAAGAAGTCCTATTATTACCTCCACAACAAATATTTGAGCGACTATTGATCTACCAGCACTTGTTTTCACTGGATTCTCTCTTGAGTAAGTTTCAATAACTATATCAGCGTACTTAGTTATGGGTGAATTCACATGATCAGTTAATGCTATCGTTGAAGCCTTTCTTTTCTTTGCAGTTGCCAGAGAATCAACGGTGTCTTTTGTGGAACCACTCTGGCTTATACCTATGGCGAGATCTCCAGGTTTCAAATTTGCGGCTGAAATACACTGCATGTGAGGATCTTCAATAGCTATCGCTGGAAATCCAGTTCTGAGAAGTTTATATTGAAAAACCTTTGCAACTGCCCCAGATGCTCCCACACCGTATATTTCTATCCTATTGGCGCTCCTTATCATGTTCACAGCGGAAATATAATTGTTCATATTCTGGATGTTGGCTGTGCTTTCAATCGTTCTTGTAAATCCAGCAAGTACTTTTTTCAAAATGGTTTCTGGATCCTCTCCTTTTTCTATGGTTATATCCATATCCTGTTCCTGAAAATCATTCGGCATTTCCATGGCAATTGAGAGTTTAAACTCTTGAAATGAATCAAAACCTATTTTCTTCACAAATCTTATAATAGTTGCTTCACTAACATTGCATAAATTTGCCATCTCATTCACAGTTTTTTTCAATATCTCTCTTATATCGGTTGATAATATAACCTTCGCGATCTTTTTTTCAGAATTCGTCATTGAATCATATCTGGAATTCACCAATGTCAAAACTCTGGACATTGTATTTTCCACCTCCATCGTAAAGCCTCTTTGGCGGCTCCAATTGCGCCTGCATATTCTCCTATGGATGTATAAGCTATTTCATGAGGAAGATTTAAAGGAGAAAATTCGGAATATTTTTCCCGAATTAACCTTAAAAGTTCATCTCCATAACTTGGCAGCACACCACCGATGTATGCCTTATCAAAATCAAAAAAGGTCTTCGCAGTATCTAAAAGCCATGCAAGCCTTTCAGATATTATCTCAAAGG
>JARRBB010000002.1 GCA_029981435.1 Thermotogaceae bacterium
GCTTGCTGAATCTGCGTAACATCATTTGTTGTTCGAGTTATAAGTGAAGCAGTGCTGAATTTATCAATTTCATGAAGTGAAAAATTCTCAACCTTTTTGAATATTTTTTCTCTTAAATCTTTACCAAATCCCATGGATGTTCTGGCTGAGAAAAAACTCGCAAGTATCGCTGCTGCTATTCCAAAAGAAGCTACAAACAGCATTTTTCCACCAGTACGCCATATATAAGAAACATTTCCTCTCACAACACCTTTGTTCACTATATCAGACATAAGATCCGGGAGGTAAAGATTTAAAATTGCCTGTATTGCAACTAAAACAACAATTAATATTACTTGCCATAAATATGGCTTCAAGTACTTGAACAACTTTAACATTCTTACTTCCTCCTTTCCAAAGACATTTCTATATTGCTTACAACTTTGTTCAGAAAATTTCTAAGAGTTTCCTTCTCTTCATTATCGAAATTCTCAAAAACCACTATTTCAAGTTCTTTAAAAATTTTGTGGAGTTCTTTTATCATTTCTCTACCTTTTTTTGACAAGTAAACTCTGTAAATTCTTCGATCATTTTTATCGTGTTTTTTCTCTATAAGTTCATACTTTTCCATTCTTCTAATCATTACAGCAACCGTAGGGGGAGTGACATTTAGTTTCTCTGCAAGTTCCTTCTGAGTTATTCCTTCATGATTATGGAGAATGAACAACAATGGTGGTTGCCCTGGATGAAGATTGACTTTTTCAAATAATTCATTTGACTTAGTAAATAAGAGCTTTTGTATTTTAAATAGAAGAAATAATAAACTATTCTCGTTGTGCAAAGACAAATAAATCACCTCATTTCATATTAGTTAGCCGATTAATCATTAGACGTTTAATGAAATTTTACCATTAATAATTTTAACTTTCAACCACTACTTTTTTGAATTTTATATTTTTTGATTTTATATGTTATAATTTGGTGACCATATGGTCACTAATTGAATTTTGGAGGTGCATGAAATGAAAGTAATAGAAACTAACGCTCTTACCAAGTATTATGGAAAGTTTCGTGGAATAGAAAATGTAGATCTATCTATTGAAGAAGGAGAAATCTTCGGATTCATAGGCCCTAACGGTGCTGGTAAATCTACTACTATAAGGTTATTATTGAATTTTCTTTATCCTACTTCAGGGACAGCCCGGATATTTGGTAAGGACTGTTTCAAGGAATCACATGAAATTAAAAAATTAGTTGGATATATCCCTGGCGAGGTTAATTATTATGAGGATGTTAAAGTGAAGGATCTTCTCGAATATTCAATCACTTTTTATCACGGTAACAAAAGCGAATATAGAAAAAGAATGATAGATCTCTCTGAAAGATTTGATTTAAACCTTGATAGAAAAATAGGAGATCTTTCCTTAGGGAATAAAAAGAAAGTATCCGTTGTTCAATCTTTAATCCATAATCCAAAACTTCTGATATACGATGAACCAACAAATGGACTTGATCCACTCATACAAAATGTCCTCTTCGATTTGATTCGAGAAGAAAACAAAAGGGGAGTTACGGTCTTTTTCTCTTCACATATTCTATCAGAAGTGCAAAAGCTCTGCACAAAAGTTGCGATAATTCGAGATGGAAAAATTGCAACTATTGAAGATATTGAAAGTCTCAGAAAAAAACATTATAAAGTTGTCAAAGTAGAAGGTAGAATTGATGAGATA
This sequence comes from Thermotogaceae bacterium, assembly GCA_029981435.1. Lineage (GTDB taxonomy): Bacteria > Thermotogota > Thermotogae > B21-G9 > HyVt-16 > HyVt-16. Next base: position 1,710 of record JARRBB010000002.1, read on the forward strand.
AATCTACCGGGAATTAAAAATCTCAAGAACGAAAATAACACATTATCTTTTATGTTCTCTGGTGATATTAACGAACTACTTTTATTTTTAAGCAGAAAAAAGATCACAGATATTACAATAGAAGATCCATCACTCGAGGAAATATTCATGGATTATTACTCAAAGGAGGATGAAAACAATGAACATATTCAGATGGGAATTTAAGAGATTAAGGAAGTTATTATTAGCCTGGACACTTGCATTTGTACTGCTTCAATTTATGTATTCATCGTTTTTCCCATCCATGGCATCAGAAGAAGGTGGTTTACTTTTAGCAAAACTCAACATGCTTCCGAAAGTATTTCTGAAAATGTTTGGACTGGAAAATTTAGATTTGACAAATATCTTGCATTATTATGCCATGCAGGGACAATTTATAGTAATACTCATTGGAAGTGTTTTCGCAGCTAAGATAGGTTCTAATATAGTCGTAAAGGAAGAAAGTGATAAAACAGCAGAATTCTTGCTGGCTAAACCAGTTACAAGAAGTAGGATACTAACAGGTAAATTACTTTCGACCATTGTATGCATAGCTGTATTTGACATCATTATAATGATTGCTAATCTTGCATTTTTCAATATCTACAACACTTCTGATACATTTGATTTCGAATTGTTCTGGCTGCTTTCCATCGCTCCTTTAATGATTCATATTGTCGTTGGACTTTTAAGCTTTATGATTTCCGTATTACAGCGCAAAACTGGAAGAGCTGACATATTCTCGCTTGGTGTTGTTTTTTCGCTCTACGCTGCATCTGTACTGGCAAAACTCACAGAGAAATTAGAACTCCTTAAATTCTTTACCCCTTATTCTTATTTTGATCCATCGAATATAGTTAAAACAAGAAGCTTTGAAGCAACATATATCACGTTATTTTTCATAGAAATACTGGGATTGATTATTGTATCCTATATACACTTTAGAAAGAAGGATGTTTACATTTAAGACGATCCGAGGTGATCTTTTGAAAAAAAGAAGCGAAAAATATTTCAAAATAATAGATTCTGCAATAAGAGAATTTGCGGACAAGGGATATGAAGCAGCATCTACAAACAATATAGCGAAAATAGCGAACGTCTCTAAAGGTTTGATATTCAAATACTTTGGTAACAAAGAAAATTTGTATATAGAATCGCTAATCAGAGCAATTGAGATTGTAAAAGACGAGTTTGAAAATTTTCTGAGCAACTCAAATAAGGAAGATTTTTTCATCCTTTTGAAAGAATGGAGTTTAAGAAAAATTCAAATTTTTCATAAAAATCCTGTTCTTTCAAAATTTTTATTAACTATTCTTGATATACCTGAGGAACTTTTTAAAAAAATTCAATTCATTTATGAGGATTCACTGGAAATAAGCGCCTCTAAACTTTTTGATTCTTTCTTGAAATTGCCTATCAGAGATGACCTGCCGAAAGAAAAAGTTTTTGATTTTCTTATGATACTTTTTCAGTCTATTGGTAATAAATATATCAGAGAATTTTACAAACATTCTGATAGGTTTCTGGAAAAGAAGGAAGAACTTCTAAATGATTTCGATTTGTACCTTGAAATAATCAAAAATGGTATACTTTCAAAAACTAATTTTAAAAATTCTTAAATTGTAATCCGTCTTTTTTCAATTATAATATAAACAAAAATGAAAGGACAGCATCATGAATTTAAAAGGCCTTTTGAGTTTGTTTGTTGTGTATATTGTTTGGGGGAGTACTTATCTTGCCATAAGAATTGGAGTCAAAGAAGGTTCAGGAGTCCCGCCGTTTACCTTTGCTATGATAAGGCTTTTAGTCGCTTCTGGAATATTATTTTTGATGGCTTTTCTTATGAAAAAGAGAATTAGACCTACTAAAAAAGAGTTGATAATCCTTCTGTTTTCTGGTGTTTTGTTATGGAATGGTGGTAACGGTATTGTAATGTGGGCTGAGCAAAAGGTTGATTCTGGTTATGCTGCTTTAATGATGGGTACGATGACCATATGGGTATCTCTGATAGAACGATTGCTCGACAGGAAGAGAATCACCTTAACGCTTGTGATGTCTCTGATTAGTGGGTTTATAGGTATCGCCCTTTTGAATCTCAAAGCTCTAATTAAATTGGATGTTGAGAGTATCGTTTATCTCATATTTCTTCTTCTGGCTGCCATATCCTGGGGAAGTGGAACTCTTATTCAGGGGAGAAAAAAATCGAATTTGAATCCTCTGGTGAGTTCTGCTTATCAGCAGCTTGCAGGTGGAATAGGCTTCGTAGTTATGAAACTTATCTTTAACGAACCTACTCCATATTTTTCTTTTGAAACAGCTCTTGCATTGATTTATCTGATAATTTTTGGTTCAGTAATTGCATTCACAGCTTTTGTGGTAGCCTTGAAAACACTCCCTTCAGGTATTGTTATGACATATGCGTACGTAAACCCAGTGATAGCACTTTTACTTGGCTGGATTGTTCTTGATGAAAAGATAACCTTCCTGACCATCTCGGGTACCATATTGATTCTTTTAGGGGTGACAGGAATTTTTAAGGAAAGATATGGAAAAAAGGCAGGAAATGTATAATATTGTAGAAAACTTTCAAAAGAGGTGAACAACATGAGTAAATCTTTTGTTATGTTGATGATCTTAGTTTCCTTTATTGTAATAACTTTTTCCTTTTCAGCTGAAAGTCATACTATGAAAATGATACTGATTCCGACTGAAACAAATATCGCAACTGAGACTTTTTCAATAAAGGATATCGGTTCAAAATCTTTTGAGGTGACTTCTCAAACTGTTATTGATATAAATTATCAGGGTACAGTCTATAAGGCAGAATATCTTACCGCAGGAAACTTTGATGATTTTAAAGTTGAGTCCTACAGTGCAACCATCACTGCAACTAATGGAAATTTCTATTATTTTCTAAATAAAGTCGAAAACGGTTTTGAAATTTATTATCAAACTCCAGTTGCTTCTAATAAAAAAGTATTCAATACTTCTGAAGATCTATACCTTCTCGACAACAACATAATGTGGAACTGGTTTTTGATTATAAAAGTACTTGAAAAGAGCAAAGAAAACAATTTAAAAGTAGTTATACCCCAACTTTCAAGTCATCCGATGATAGATATCCCAGTTTTCGATTTAAAAGTACTTGATGAGTATTCAGAGGATAATTATAAGTTTTATATACTCAGTCTTGTGAACTCGCAAATAATCGTTAAGATAGATGAAACTGGGAAAATAACAGAGATACTCCAAGGAGCCTTTAAAGTTACTCAGTCAAATTAAAGAAGGTGAGACAATGGAACACTACTTTATTGAAGAGCCAAAGTCACCTTTGAAAGTTGCAAATGTCGAATTAATTCTTAAAAACGGTCATAAATATGTCTTCAAGACCCCAAGCGGTGTGTTTTCCTTCAAACGAATTGATAAGGCAACCAAAATACTGATAGAAAATTGCATAATTCATGGAAAAGATGTTCTTGATATTGGTTGTGGTTACGGTGTTATCGGAATAACGTTGAAACTTGAGAATCCAGACATAAACATCTATATGAGTGATATAAACAAAAGAGCTGTGGAATTTGCAAAAATAAATGCAAAAAACAATAACATAGTAGCTGAGATTCGACAGAGCGATCTATACAATTGCTGGAAAGAATACAAGTTTGATGTAATAATATCCAATCCACCAATAGTGGCAGGTAAAAGAATCTGGCAAAAACTGATAGAAGGAGCTTATGAACATTTAAAACCTGGAGGTTCATTACAGCTTGTAGCCTACCATAATAAAGGAGGAAAAAGCATATCAAAGTATATGGAAGATGTATTTGGCAACGTGGATTACCTTGCAAAAGAAGGAGGAATAAGAGTTTATATCTCTAAAAGGGAGTTAGATTGATGATAGTATTGAAAGCTGTTAGCTTTTCATACGGAAAAGAAATGATTCTAAAAGATATAGATCTTAGAATAAATGAAGGCGAATTTGTTGGAATAATAGGACCGAATGGTTCAGGAAAAACGACGCTTTTAAAATTGATGAATGGACTTTTAATCCCCAATGCTGGTGAGGTAGAAGTTGATGGAATGAAAACAAATATCCAGGAACAGAACTGGGAAATAAAAAAAATAGCGGGTTATGTTTTTCAAAATCCAGAAAACCAGATCGTTGGTATCACCGTTGAAGAGGACTTAGTGTTTGGAATGGAAAATGTTGGCCTTCCTGTGGATGAAATGAAAAGAAGAATAAAAGAAGTTTTACAGTTTGTAGGACTGGAAGGTTTTGAAAAAAGGAGTGTCAATTCTTTATCGGGAGGACAGAAACAAAGGCTTGCTGTTGCATCGATACTTGCCATAGGTCCCAAGTATTTTTTGTTTGATGAGCCCACCTCAATGCTCGATCCCAATTCACGGAAAGATTTCCTGCAGGTTCTTAAAAAACTCAGAGAGTCGGGTAAAACAATTGTTATGATCTCACACGACCTTGAAGAACTAATAGAGTGCAACAGATTGTTGTTCATCTATGATGGTAGGGTATTGTTAGATGATAAACCTGTGAAAGCTTTAAAAGACATTCTGGAAAATGGTGAGATGATTAAATATGTTGACATACCCGATTCCATACGTTTCCAAATTCTTTTGGAAAAGTACGGACTTATAGATAAAAAGGACTACCTTTTGAAAAAAATTGAACTAATAAAGGTGGTTAAAGACCTTGTCAATACTTTTTAAAAATGTATTTTTCAACTATAAATTTGCGAAACAGGACATAAAGGCTCTTGAAAATATAAATCTTGAATTTAAGAAAAGTACGATATCTGTGATACTTGGTGAAACAGGTTCTGGTAAATCAACCCTTCTTCAGCTTGCAAGTGCTCTCCTTTTACCTTCCAGTGGTTCGGTGATCGTTGAAGGAATAGATTCCAGCCTGTCTGAAACCAGTAGATATGAGATAAGAAAAAAGGTGGGTATTGTCTTTCAATATCCAGAATCACAATTTTTTCTTGATACAGTATTTGATGAGATAACTTTTGCACCTAAAAACTATGGAATCAAAGAGAATCTGAAAGATATAGTCCTCAAAATCATAAAAGAATTAGGCATAGATGAAAAATTGTTAAAAGAATCTCCTTTCAACCTTTCCGGGGGTGAAAAAAGAAAAGTTGCAATAGCGTCTGTTTTATCTTTTTCACCAGATTACATTGCGATGGATGAACCCTTTGTAGGACTGGATAAAACAGGTAAAAACAGATTGGTTGATTTGATTCTAAAACTCAAAGATCAGGGAAAAGGATGTATCATTGTCACTCATTACCTTGAATTATTAAAAGATATCGCCGATGAAGTTTTTGTATTAAAAAATGGTAAACTCATATCAAAGTTCGAGGGTAAAATTTTCTTTGAACTGTTGATGAATTTGAAAAGACTCAAATTTGAGATGCCAACTTTCTGGGAAATTCTTGAAGTATTCATGAGTTCGGATAACAAACTTGAAAACTATATTCCACCAGAAGAGCTGGTGGAACTTTTGATAGATTTCAAAAAAAGGGGGGCTTGATATGAAGACGAACAAAGACCGTCTTGTAATGATTTCGGTTCAAGGAACGATAGTTAAACCAGAACACAGTGGTCGACATTCTGTGGATCATATGGGAAGACCTTTTATGTTGCCTGGCACTGGCGGAATAACTTACAATGTTAAAGTTGGAGATTCTGCTTTTGGTTGGGAAGCAGATCATGTCGAACCAGGGGTTTCGACGATATTAGATCAGGCGAAAAGATATGACGGTCCAAACAAAGGATACCATTTTTATGCATGTATAGGAAACGAAGCAAAGGTGGTAACCGGTGACGCTAAAGGTGCAAAGGGTGTTGTTACAGGTCATCACGGTGGAGCAGAACATGTGCTCGTAGATTTTCCTGATGAAGTCCTTGAAAATTTGAATATGGATGACAAAATACTTATAAAAGCTTTTGGACAAGGATTTAAACTTTTAGATCACCCTGATATATATTTTTACAACCTTGATCCCAATCTCTTTGAGAAAATGAATGTAAAGGAAGAAGGAGATTCAATAGTGGTTCCTGTTGTTGCCAAAATACCTGGGATGCTCATGGGTTCTGGTATCGGCTCAACAACAATGGGAACGGGTGATTATGATATTATGACGGCAGATGAAAAAACTCTGAAAAAATACGGTCTTCAAAATCTGAGACTCGGAGACATTGTGGCAATTATGGATCACGATAATGTTTTTGGAAGATGTTATAGAAAAGGTGCGGTAACCATTGGTATAGTGATACACAGTGATTGTAAGTATGCAGGCCACGGCCCTGGAGTTACAACTATCATTTCCTGTCAAAAGCCAAAAATAAAACCTGTCATAGACGAGGACGCAAACATTGCAAAAATACTTGGAATTGGGAGATTCAGAGAACAAAATTAAAAAGGTGGTGAGTTGGAAAATGCTGGTTTTAACCACACCAAACATAGAAGGGAAAAAAGTCACTAAATATTTAGGTATAGTCAGTGGTGAAGCAATAATGGGTGCAAATATACTCAAAGATTTTTTTGCAGGGATAAGAGATATTGTAGGTGGAAGAGCGGGAGCATACGAACGAGAATTAAAAAGAGCCAAGGAGATTGCAATAAGCGAAATGATTGAAGAAGCTAGAAAGCTTGGTGCAAATGCCATACTCAGTGTTGATATTGATTACGAAACGATAGGTCAAAGTATGTTGATGGTAAGCACAAGCGGAACGGCGGTTGTTGTAGAGGAAAATTAAGATGATCAGTAAAAAACATCTCGACGTCCTGAAAAAAATTTACAATCAGCTCAAAGATAAAAACATAAACTGGGTAGTAACAGGTAGCCTTGGTTTTGCACTTCAAGGTGTACCTGTTGAACCTAACGATATTGATATTCAGACTGACAAAAAAGGTGCTTATGAGATTGAACACATTTTCTCAGAATTTACAACTAAAAGGGTTAGATTTTCTTCCACAGAGAAAATACGTTCACATTTTGGTGAACTGGTCATTGATGGAATAAAAGTTGAAATTATGGGAGATATTCAAAAGCGATTGGAAGATGGAAATTGGGAAGACCCTGTGAATTTGGATTGTTACAAGCGATTTGTAGAAATAGAAAAAATGAAAATACCAGTGCTTTCTTTGGAATATGAATATCAAGCATATTTAAAATTAGGCAGAGTAGAAAAAGCAAAATTATTGAGAGATTGGCTAAATAAAAATCCGGAGGTGTCATGATTGTTAATCTATATTTTAGTCCTTTTAACAGGTGTAGCTGCTGGATTTTTAAATACAGTTGCTGGAGGCGGTTCTCTCTTGAGTCTTCCTATTTTGACATTTCTTGGACTTGGCATTGATGTTGCAAACGGTACTAACAGAATAGCAATATTGATGCAAAATATAGCAGCAACATACAGATTCAGAAAAAGTGGTATCAACGTTTCAAAAGAAATCTTTCAACTTGGAATTCCTACTCTTTTCGGTGCTGCTCTCGGTGCTACAATTGCAATAAATTTGAATAAAGAGCTACTTGAAAAAGTTATTGCGGTAATATTGATAGTCCTTGCGATACTTCTGGTGTTCAGACCAAAAATGTGGTCTGGTAAAGAACCTAAAAAGGAAATACCTAAAATAGCTCAGTACCTTGTATTCTTTGGTCTTGGAGTATACGGCGGCTTTATACAGGCCGGAATAGGATTCTTTCTGATAACCGCAATAGTACTGGTAAAAGGATTTGATCTGGTGAGAACCAATGCAGTGAAGGTTGGAGTGATAGCACTGTATACCGTCTTATCACTGATAATTTTCTTTATCGGTGGAAAGGTAGATTTGCTTTTAGGGCTGGTTCTGGGCGTGGGAAATTCCTTAGGTGGCATTCTTGGCGCTCAATTCAGTGTTAAAAAAGGCTCCAAATGGATAAGGATCATACTTTTTGCTACCGTGACTTTCAGTGCATTGAAAATGCTCTTATCCTGAAACGAGGTGAAAGGATTTGAAAAGAAAAATTGCAGTTGTCTTTGGTACACGTCCTGAAGCAATTAAACTTGCTCCTGTTATCAAAAAAATTTTTGAATCAGATATTCTGGAACCTGTTGTTATTTCAACAGGTCAGCACAGGGAAATGTTAAAGCAAGTACTTAAAACATTCGAAATAAAGGTGGATCATGATTTAGATGTAATGGTTGAAAAACAAACTCTACCTTTTCTTACCGCGAGATTACTTGAAAAGTTGGACAAGATATTTCAAGAAGTATCCATCGATTTTACACTTGTACAGGGTGACACAACAACCACTTTTGCCGCAGCTCTGATATCCTTTTACCATAAAATTCCAATTGGTCACGTTGAAGCAGGTCTGAGAACTTTAGATATTTACAACCCTTTTCCGGAAGAAGCAAATAGAAGATTAACATCCGTTATCAGCACACTTCAATTTGCACCAACAGAAATCGCAAAACAGAATTTAATCGAAGAAGGATTCGATGTTTCAAGAATATTCGTTACCGGTAATACCGTTGTTGATTCACTGAAGTGGGTTATAAACAACAAATCTGATCTACTTGAAAAAAAGTTCCACGAACTTCTAAATGGAAGGGAAATACAGGGTAAAAAGCTGATCCTTTTGACGATGCACAGAAGAGAAAATTGGGGAACTAATATGAAAAATGCACTTTTGGGAGTCAAAGATGTTTTGGGAGAAAAAGACGATGTATTCGTTGTTTTTCCAGTACATTTGAATCCAATCGTTAGGGAAACGGTTTTCTCTGTTTTTGATAATTTCGAAAATATAATGCTTACTGATCCAGTAGATTACATAACCATGATTTCATTAATGAAAAATTCTTATGCCATTCTCACCGATTCTGGTGGAATACAGGAAGAAGCTCCAACTTTTAGAAAGCCAGTATTAATACTTAGAACCACCACAGAAAGACCCGAAATAATAAAAGCAGGCTGCGGAAAATTAATAGGAACAGATAGAAAAGAAGTTTATGAGAATCTAAAAAGAATCCTTGAAGATCAGAACATGCATTCGAAAATGTCCAAATCCAAAAACCCTTTCGGTGATGGTAGAGCTTCTGAGAGGATTATCAATCTGATTGAGGCTTTTTTCAAGAGGTGAATAGTTAAATGAAAAAACTTCTTTTGGGATTTATTTTTTTTATTTCATTCACCGCAGTTGCACTTTCAGTTGAATTAGAATTCAAACTTTTTGGAGCTCCTTGGTGCGAGTACTGCGCTCAAGAAAAAATGATACTCACTGAAGCTTTTCCAGAGGCTTCAATTCAATTCTTTGACTTAACTTCTACAAACACTGCCAGAGAATTCGAGGTCATCTATCAACAGGTTTTCCCCGCAAAACAGGAAAGGTATTATCCCCTAACCATCGGAATTAAAAATGGTAGAATATTTGCAATAGCAGTTGGGGCTCAGAGTGAAGAATTCTGGAAAGAAGCTTTAAATAGAAAAGATGTAACAATAAAATTCATGGGGGAAAAAGAGAATTTCGTTGAAAATATAGAACTTCGAGATGTTTCATTCTTCAAACCTAAAAGTCTGGGTGAAATCCTCGCAATCTGTATTACTTCGGCTCTCCTTGATGCCATAAATCCCTGCGCCATAAATGTTTTACTCGTTTTTTTGACACTGATGCTTGTAAACATTGGTTCGAAGAAAAAGATAATTCAATCCGGGTTGAGTTTCACTTTAGCGACTTTTGTGGTTTATTATTTAATGGGATTAGGTTTGATAACAGTTATAAAAAGCCTTTGGTGGATAAAATATCCTCTGTATATCTTCGCAGGCTGGATTGGTTTTATGGAAATGTTTAATGGATTCAAAGGAAAAGACTGGTCGCCAATACCTAAGCGCTGGAAAAGTTCTGTTGAAAAAGGAATGAGGACTATATTATCCCCTCTTGGAGCTCTTATAATTGGTTTTTTTGTTGGGATCGTACTTCTTCCATGTACTTCTGGTCCATACGTAGTGGCACTATCGGTCTTGAGCGGGATGGATAGTTTTATAAAATTTTTCATACTTGTACTATACAATCTGATATTTGTTTCACCGTTTATTGCCTTAACTTTTCTTGTTCCATTTGGCTTGAGTACCATGAAATTGAAAAAACTGAAGAAAAGTTCAACTGAAGTGATGGAAATAATTACCGGTGGGGCATTACTCACTTTGGTAATTGTATCGATAATATTTGGTTTTTAAGGGGGAGTACAGATGATTAAATTTGAAGAACTTTTGGGAAAGGAATTCGATTGTGAGTGTGGTAAAACTCATAGAATCAAAGTTGAAAGAATGATATCGAAGGATATGATATCTAATAAAGACCTTGAGTTTGAATTAGAAAGATTGAAAGCTAAAAAACCTGTTTTTGTCTGTGATGAGAATACTCTTGAAGCTGTTAAAAAAGATATCTCACTTGAAGGTATGAGAGTTTTCATTTTAGAACCTCGAAATAGAGTTCTGGCTGATATTGAAAATTCTAAAAAGATCATAAATGACTCGAAGAACAGCGACCTGTTGGTGTCAATTGGATCAGGAACCATAAACGACATAACCAAATACGCTGCACAAGAATTGGGGCTTAATTACATCTGTATACCAACTGCACCATCGGTTGATGGCTATACTTCACCTGTTACGGCTTTACTTGTGAATGGTTTTAAAGAAACTCTCAATGCAGAGCCTCCAAAAACCGTTCTGGTAAGCCTAAGAGTAATAAAAGAGAGTCCAATCGATCTTATTAAAGCAGGTATTGGTGATGCAATGGCTAAAATAACAGCCCGAATGGATTGGCTACTATCAAAAGTAATTAATTCAGAGTATGTTTGTGATTTTACGTGGAAAATAATGGTTGATGACATAAAACAGATAACAAAAAACATTGATTTAGCAATTGAAAGAGATGGAAAAACGCTCAATATTCTCATGAGATTATTGTCAAATTCAGGGATTGCAATGTCGATGGCGGGAAATTCTCGACCTGCATCAGGTGCCGAACACATCGTTTCACACTTTATAGAAATGTACTATGAATTAAACAATGAACTTCCATTGTTCCATGGTATACAGGTATCCCTGGGGACACTGATATCTCTAAAAGCCTACAATTATCTGTTCAATGGATTAGATTCCTTGAAGGTTATTGATATTGACATTGATGAAAGGAAGAAAAATCTAACAAAATTGTTTGGTGAATCTCTGGGAAATCAATTGATGGAAATTTATAATATGAAAATGAAAAAACTTAAAAAGCCAGACAAAGCACTTATTGAGAAAGCAAAAAATGAAATATTGCCTGTCTATAGTGAGTTTGTTGAAAGTGCTGAAAAGGCCATTTCGAAATTAAACCTTGAATCAGAGTATTCCAAAATCGATGAAGATCTAATCAGAAAAGCTGTAATGTTCTCTAATAGTCTCCGTGACAGATATACGATCTTCGATCTCTTTGATTCCCTTGGACTAATAAAAGATTTTTCATCAAAATGTTTATGAAAATGGAGGGATTCAAATGTCTATATTAGTTTTGAATGGCTCGCCTCGAATAGGTGGAAACACCGATGTGGTGCTTGAACACCTTAGAGAAATGGCACCTGAAAACAGGAACTGGATTCATTTGAAGCTTGGAAGACTGAAGATATCACCATGTACTGCCTGCGATATGTGCTGGAATCCCGAACCCTGTGTCTTCAAAGATGATATGTCTAAAGTATTTGATATTTTACCAGAATCAAATTTGATAATATTCGCTTCACCAATATACTGGTGGAATGTGACTTCATACTTGAAAATAGTTATAGATAGACTTTATCCGCTTGCTTCTGCAAAATCGCCGATAAATCTTTCAGGAAAGAAAGCAGCGATTGTATTTGTTTTTGCTGACGATGATCCAACAACCGCTGATTCAGCTAATATTATGTTCGATAGAATTTTCGAATATTTAAAACTTAAGGATGTGGGGAGATTAATTTTACCAGGTTTATGGAAAAAAGGTGAAGCAGAAAATGAAAAGGTTTTAGAGAAAATAAAAGATTTTTCGAAAAAAATATTTTCATAAAATTGGGTGATAGCATGAAATCATATACTGAATATCTCTGGTTCAATACAAATAAAAAAAGAGAGCTAGTGCACATAACCGATAAAGTGAGAGAAATCGTTAAAAAAAGTGGGATAAAAGAAGGATTTTGCCTTGTTTCAGCCATGCATATAACAGCTGGAATAATTGTGAATGATTATGAACCTGGTTTATGGGAAGACATATGGCAGTGGCTCGAAAGACTCGCACCATACAGAGAAGACTATTTACACAATCAGACAGGTGAAATCAACGGTGATGCACATTTAAAAAGAATTTTAACCCATCACCAAGTCATCATACCGGTTACAAATGGAGATCTTGATCTTGGACCATGGGAAGAAATTTTTTATGCAGAATATGATGGTCAAAGAAGGAAAAGAGTAGTTATAAAAATAATAGGTGAATAACTTAATAATTATTGAAGTTATAAAAACTAAAAGTTTTGAAATTATAAGTTTATATTTTTATGATAGAATATACTTATAAAAGTAAAATTATTAAAACTTAGGAGGTTTATAACTTTATGAGTGAAATACTTATTAAGTCAAATATTCCTTTAAGAATCGACCAACTTGATAGGCTGACTCATATAACTACAGCCATAACAGCACTGAGAGAGAAAAATCAGGATAATGAAAGAATCACAAAAGCCACCATAATAAGAGCTTTGATTGATAATTTTGATTTTGCAAAGCTCAAGCTGGAAAATATAAGAGATGAAGCAACCTTAAAGGAAAGAGTTGCTGAAGTGATGAAAAACAACATTTCTCTTGATAAGTTTGCCGAATTTGAAAAGCAGTTCAAAGATAAACTTGGTGAGGAAAATTTCAATGAGATTAAAAAATGGTTCGTGGATCAAGGAATATTGCAGAACGAAAATCAGCACTAATAAACGATTACGTTAATCACATTGAATCAACGCAACAAAATTAATTATTTTGTTGCGTTGAAAAAGGGGGATACAACATTATCTTGAATGACCTGAATATAAAAGAAAGCATAAAAGCGACTATAGAGGATTATGTATTCGTTACGATCGGTTCGTTGATAACAGCTATAGCGCTCGATCTCTTTCTAATACCTAACCAGATTATCGCTGGTGGAGTTAGCGGACTTGCAACCATAATTTACTACATGCTCAAGTTGCCAGTAGGACTTCAGATGTTAGGCTATAACGTGATACTTTTTATACTTGGATTTAAATTACTTGGCTTACATTTCGGCTTTAAAAGCATTTATTCAGCAATAATTCTCTCTGTCTTCGTGGATTTTTTCAGTTTTATTGTAAAACTTCCCGTACCTGATCTTTCTTCGGAATCACTTTTAGCACCTATTTATGGCGGTGCTCTGGCTGGATTGGGTATGGGAATCGTATTCTGGCGTGGTGCTTCAACCGGTGGTACGGACATAATCGCTCTAATTATAAATAGATATACCAATATATCCAACGGTACAGCCTTAATGATAATTGACACCCTTATAACTGTTTTTGCCATTTTCATCTTTGGACCTATAAAAGCAATGTATGGAATTTTAACTATTTTTGTAACAAGTAAAATCATAGATAGCGTATTGGAAGGTGTTGAGAGTACAAGAAGTGTGATGATTATAAGCGAAAAAATCGATGAAATAAAAAAAATGATACTCGATGATCTGGAACGTGGAGCAACGATAATAAACGCAACAGGAGCTTATACAAACACTAAAAGACCCGTTTTATGGGCCGTTGTTAGAAGAAGAGAGTTGGCCGTCTTGCGTAGACATATTCACAAGATAGATCCAAAAGCCTTTATTGTGATATTAAAAAACTCTGAAGTTTTTGGAGAAGGATTTAAGAAAATAAGTTAATGAATTAAAAACTTAAATAGTAAATAACTTATAAATCTAAAGACTTATATACTTTTTAAATCAAAAGATTACAAACCTAATAATAAAGGAGGTATTTAAGTGAATAATCAATTAATAAAATCAGGAATTAATAAAATAAGCTGGGCAATGAAGTATATGGATGTACTTTACACTTTAAAAAAAGAACTCGAAAGCGAAAAACCATTAAAAGGTGCAAGAATAGCCATGTCAATTCATTTAGAAGCCAAAACAGCTAATCTTGCACTCGTTTTAAAAGATATGGGAGCAGAGGTTATTTCCACGGGTTGTAATCCTCTTTCAACTCAGGATGATGTGGCACAGGCACTTGCAACCATGGGAATAAAGGTTTTTGCAAAGAGAACCCATGATGAAAACGAATATTTTGAGAATCTTTATAAAACACTTGATCAGAAGCCTAATTTGATACTTGACGATGGTGCAGATTTGACGACTATACTTCATACTCAAAGAATGGATCAACTCAATGAAATTGTTGGAGCTTGTGAGGAAACAACAACGGGTTTGAAAAGAATGCGTTCTCTCGAAAAGGAAGGTAAACTTTCTTATCCTGTAATAGCGGTAAATGATGCCCAGATGAAGCATCTTTTTGACAATAGATATGGTACCGGTCAATCAACCTGGGATGCAATAATGAGGAATACAAACTTATTGGTAGCTGGAAAAAATGTTCTGGTCTGTGGATATGGTTGGTGTGGTAGAGGAATTGCTATGAGGGCAAAAGGATTGGGGGCAAATGTAATTGTTTCAGAAGTAAATCCAATTAAAGCAATTGAAGCAGCGATGGATGGTTTCAGAGTTATGAATTCCCTTGAAGCTGCAAAGATTGCAGATATAATAGTAACAGCAACAGGTAATAGAGACGTTATAACACATGAACATTTTAAGGTAATGAAAGATAAAGTGATCCTTGCAAACGCCGGACATTTTAACGTTGAAATTCCTTTTGAATTACTTGAAAAACTTGCAAAATCAAAGAAAGAAGTTAGAGAAAATGTCGTTGAATATGAAATGGAAGATGGAAAAAGGTTTTATCTATTAGCCGAGGGAAGATTGGTTAATTTAGCCGCTGGTGATGGGCATCCTGTTGAAATAATGGACATGTCTTTCTCAATACAACTTTTATCTTTGATATATCTATGGCAAAACAGAGGAAAATTAGAAAACAAAGTTATAAAAGTACCAGAAGAGATTGATATGAAAGTTGCAAGAACAAAATTAGAAACTCTTGGAATAAAGATCGACGAATTAACAGAAGCACAAAAAAGATACCTCGATAGTATTTAAGGAGGCTTAGAAGATTACAATAACTGTTGAATACGTAAGAGAAAAGCTCAAAAGTAAAATCGAAATTTTAGATAGGTATTTAGAACTTGTTAGAAACAGAAATAAAAACATGAACCTTGTCTCGTTCCCAGAAGCTGAATTTTTCCTGGAAATAGTTGTAGATTCTATAACTCCGTGGCTGGCAGGAATTATTAAAAATCAAAAAGATAAAAAAATTCTTGATATAGGAACAGGAGCAGGGATCCCAGGAATTCCTTTAGCTATAGTATTAGATAGAATCTCATTCCATCTGTTAGATTCAAAAAAGAAAAAAATAGACTTCGTTCATCAGGTAAAACAAGAATTGAAACTTTCAAACGTTGAAACACATTGTGAAAGAGTTGAAGTATTTGCTCTTAAAAATTTAAGAAGCTTCGATATGGTCGTTTCACGAGCCGTTGGTGAAATAGTTGTTTTACTGGAGTATGCAGCACCATTATTAAAATTAGGTGGAAAATTAATACTATACAAAGGTGAAAAAACCGTTGAAGAATTAGAAAAGGCCAGAAAAGCTATTGACTTGCTGGGATTTAATGAACCAGATATTTTTAAATACGAGTTAAATGAACAAAAAAGAAGAACTCTATTGGTTTTCAGTAAAATTTTTGAAACACCTGAAGGATTCCCAAGAAAGCCTGGTATGGCTACGAAGAAACCTCTGGTCAAATAGGAGTGATAATGATAAAGTACCTTGCAACTTGTGCATCAGGTTTAGAAGGTGCTCTATGTAAAGAACTCAGAAATATGGATTATAAAATTCTTCATACAATTAGAGGAAGGGTCTTATTTGAAGCTCCTATTGAGGATGTTTTTAAACTGAACTTATGGCTCAGAACGGCCGAAAGAGTCATAATGGTTTTGAAACAATTCAAAGCTGAAAATTTTGATGAATTGTTTGATGGAATATCTCAAATATCTTGGGGAGATTACATAAATAAAAAAGGTGCTTTTCCCATAGCAAAAGTAAAATCAAACAAATCTAAACTCTTCAGTCTTTCGGATATACAGGCAGTTTCCAAAAAGGCAATTGTTGCGAGTTTATCCAGAAAATATAAGATAAAAACATTTGAGGAAAAAGGTCCTGTTTTTCCAGTGCATCTGTATATAAAAAAGGACATAGTAACAATCGGTATAGATACAACAGGTGAAAATGGTTTACATAAGCGTGGCTATCGTATATATGTTTCTGAAGCACCGTTGCGTGAAACTATTGCTGCTGCAATGGTACTACTGAGCAACTGGAATTCAGAAAATCCCCTTTGGGATCCATTTTGCGGTTCGGGTACAATACCAATAGAAGCTTCTATGATAGCCTTAAATATTGCTCCAGGACTTTTCAGAAAATTCATTTGCAATTATTGGCCCTTTCTTGATTCAAACCTATGGAAATTCGAAGTTGAAAAGGCGAAAAGTTCTATAAAAAGTAATGATTTCTCAATAACTGGTAGTGACATATCGGCAAAAATGATAGAAATTGCAATCTTAAACGCTAAAAATCTAAAGCTCCACAAAAAAATAAAATTTGAAAATAAGAATTTTTTTGAAATTACCAAGATCCCACCAAAAAGTTGGATTATAACCAATCCACCATATGGTCGAAGGTTGCAAACACAAGAGTCTCAAATATTGAAACAATTTAAAAAGATATTTGAAGGCAGTGAAGATGTTTCTCTACATTTTTTGAGTAGCTCAGAAAAAATTCCTAAAGTCTTTGAAAAGAAACCACGGAAAACCATCACAATTTACAACAGCAGTTTGAAAACCTATCTATATCAGTACTGGTAAGTTTTGAATTTTGATATGATATTATTTTAAAGAGGTGAATTTAAAATGTTAAAACTGATTGAATCAGTGCCAAATTTCAGTGAAGGAAGAAGAATAGAAGTTGTTGAGGAAATAATAAGGACCTGCGAAAAGTTCGACAAAGTTTGGGTTTTAGACTGGTCCATGGATTACGATCATAATAGGTCGGTTGTAACTTTAATTGGAACACCTGAACAAATAAATGATGCTCTATTCGATATGACTAAGAAAGCTTCTGAACTGATTGATCTAAGAAAACACAAAGGCGAGCATCCACGTATGGGAGCAACGGATGTGATTCCGTTGGTTCCTATCTGGAATTGTAAAATGGAAGAGTGCATAGAGATTTCCAAGGAACTTGGAAAAAGAATTGGCGAAGAACTTAACATCCCTGTTTATCTTTATGAAAAGTCTGCCACTAAACCAGTGAGAGAAAATCTTGCTGAAATAAGAAAAGGGGAATTCGAGCATTTTCATGAAAAAATATTACTCGAAGGTTGGGAACCGGATTTCGGTCCGAGAAAAGTTCATCCTACAGCGGGTGTAACAGCAGTTGGAGCTCGCGAACATCTTATCGCTTTGAATGTGAATCTCCGAACAGATAGAATCGATATTGCAAAAAACATTGCAAAAGCTGTCAGACACTCAAGTGGTGGATTTAGATATGTTAAAGCGATTGGAATTGAACTTAAAGAGAAAGGGATAGTCCAGGTTTCTATGAATCTCACTAATTATAAAAGAAGTCCCATACACAGAGTCTTTGAATTGATAAAACTTGAAGCAGAAAGATATGGTGTACAAATTGCAGGTACTGAGGTAATCGGTTTGATACCCATGGATGCACTGGTAAAAGTTGCTGAATTTTATCTTAAGTTTGAAGATTTCGAATCCTCAAGAATATTAGAGAAAAAATTGCTGGAAATTTTTTCAAAGGAACTTGTAAAAGAAAATGGAGAGGATTGAAGCTTGAAAATAATTATCCTATGTGTTGGGGGAATAAAAACTAATTTTTTGAAAATGGGTATAAAACAGTACGAAAAATGGTTGTCGAGATATATAAAAGTGGAGACACTCTATTTAAAAAGTGGGGGTGACATAAACAGGGTTCCAAAAGAAAAAGTACTTCACAACGAAGCAACTAAATTGATAAAATACATTAAGGATGATTATTACAATATTCTTCTGGACAAAGGTGGAGAGGAATTTTCCTCTGAAGATTTTGCAAAGTTTATAGATCAAACAATTGTTGATGGAAGCAAGTCTGCTATTTTATTTGTTGTTGGTGGTGTTCATGGAGTTTCAGAAAACATTAAAAATAAGGTTGACAAAAAAATATCTCTGTCAAGAATGACGTTTACCCATGAGTTATCTGTTTTTATTCTACTTGAACAATTGTACAGGGCATTCAAAATTATCAACAACGAAAAATATCATTACTGATAAAGAGGTGAGAGTTTAGTGGAAAGTACTGAACCTTTAAGTATTTCGTTAAAAACTTTCATAGATTTTCTTGTGTTGATATTTCTACTTTTTCTTTCTGGTGTATTCTCTGGCTCCGAAACAGCGCTTACCAGTATTGGAAGGTTAAAATTAAAGGAAATGCTTGACAAATCAGATAATCCAAACAAAAGGCAGATTATACATGATGCCCTCCACAAACCAAATTGGCTTTTAACAACTATCTTGGTTTGCAACAATCTTGTCAATATACTTGCCTCATCCATAGCGACAGTAATTGCACTTGATTTATTACCAAAGAGAGCAGAAGGTATTGCAGTAGCAATAGTTACAGGAATAATGACTTTTGCAATCTTAGTTTTCGGTGAGATAACACCAAAGATCTATGCCAAAGAAAATACTGAAAAAGTTTTTAAGAGAACAATACAATTCATAAATTTCCTCGGAGTCATTTTAGGACCTGTAGTTTTTGTATTAATGAAGATAAGCAATTTGTTCATAAAAATGTTTGGCGGTGAAAAACTTGATGAGGCACCCTTTATCACGGAAGACGAGATAATATTTGCTGTTGAGGTTGGAAAGAAAGAAGGTATCCTTAAAAAAGAAGAAAGCGAGTTTGTTTCACGAATATTGGAAATGAAAGACACCGATGTTCGTGAGATAATGGTTCCACGGGTAGATATGGTATGTGTTGAAGATGAAGATAATTTACTTGAACTCATAAAACTGATAAAAGAAGAAGGTTTTTCAAGAATACCTGTGTATCATGAGACAATAGATAATATAATAGGTATATGCTATGCAAAAGACATAATAAATATATTAGCTGAAGAATCTGATTTAAGAAATATTGAGAAAATAAAAGTCAGAGAATTAATGCATCAACCTTACTTTATACCCGAAACAAAAAAAATAAGTGATTTATTATCTGAGTTCAGAAAAATGAAAATACATATGGCGATAGTTGTTGACGAGTTTGGAGGCACCTTAGGATTAGCAACTTTAGAAGATATACTGGAATACATAGTTGGTGAAATTATGGATGAGTTTGATCATGACGAAAAGCTCGGGATAAAGCAAATTAAAGAAAATGTTTATATAATTGATGCCAAAACCCCAATTGCTGATTTAGAAAGAGAATTAAATATCGAATTTCCTGAAACAGAGTTTGAAACAATAGGAGGATATCTATTAGAGGTTTTTGAAAAAGTCCCAAGTGTTGGTGAAGAAATAGATGTAAATGGATTCAATTTTAAAATTCTTGCCGCAAGTAAGAGTAGAATTGACAAGATTCAGATGGAGATAAAGCACAAATTAAAGCAAGAAGATTTAAGTATAGAAAGTGAGGAATGAACATGGATGATAAACATTTAATTGAAATAGCACGCAAAGCAAAAGAGAATGCTTATTCACCTTATTCAAAATTCAAAGTAGGAGCGGCTCTTTTGACTAAAAATGGAAAAGTATACACCGGCTGTAATATTGAAAATTCTTCTTTCGGTCTTTCAATTTGTGCTGAAAGAGTCGCGATTTTCAAAGCAATTTCGGAAGGAGAAAAAGATTTTGAAAAAATCGTAATAGTGGCTGACACTACCGAATCAATAAGGCCTTGCGGTGCTTGCAGACAGGTGATGTCTGAATTCGGAGATTTTGAGATTGTAATGGTTTCAAAAAAGAATGAAATAGCTAAATCCTCTGTTAGAAAGCTTTTACCTTTCAACTTCAATGGTAGTTTTTTAGAAATTCAACACTGAATCACTCAGAATATTTGAGATATGCATAAGGTATCCATAGACTAACTAAAAAGCTTCCTAGTACTGAGCCTATGAATGGGATAAATGATATCAATATTCCTATAACAACTATTAGAAAAATTATCCAGAAATTTCCCTGCGAATATGTGAAATTGATGCTTTCTTTCATGGAATCTATAATTCCAAGTTTCTTTTTGACAATAGCAGGTACAGAAACAGCAAAACTTATCATTATTATTATTCCGGGTATGATGAACAAAATCAGCCCGATTGAAGTAAGAATTGATATTATGAAACTTGTAATTAAAAGATTTCCAATCTGTTCGACAACTCTAAACCAGCTTTTTCTCAAATCAACGGTTCCTTGAGTGAGTATCTCATCCAGAATAGCAACAAGCCATCCTTGCATTAGTAAAACTACTATCCATTCGAAAATTGAAAGAATGAAAAATCTGAATCCAGATAAGAAGATACCACCTCTAAAAGTGACAAGAATCACAATCAGTGATACCAGCGCTGACAACAATGGTGGAATTCCTACTATAGGATATTTTTTGAGTAATTCGAATGGAGCTTTTAAGGTGTCGGTAACATTAACTTTCGCCATGGGTTCCCCTCCTTAAAACTTTTCTTTTAGCTTTTCCAACTATTATTCTATCTGAATTAAATAATTTACTTATAATAGCTATCATTAATACAGCGAAGAAAGCTGTATAAGTTATACTCCAGGAAATCATGCTGTGATCTCCAATCATCAAATTGCGGATGGCAAGCATAGGGTGAATGAATGGGATCAAAAAAGTTATGATTTTCAATGCAAATGGGAGTGTGCTAAAATCCTTAAACATGGTTATTATCATACTAAATATTGCAAGAGCAATCAACGGAAAGTTCATACTTTGAGCACTTTTAAAATCACGAGAAAATATGCCAAGCAACATCGAAATTGATATTCCTGACAGTAAAGCTGTGAAAAGTAAAATTCCTATTAGAAAATAATCATAAAATCCAAGGCCTATATTTATCAAATTTGAAGAGTCTATTGCGAAAGATTTCATGTAAAAACTGAAGCCGATCATATATATTGCAGCCATTATCAAGCCAGAAATAGCTGATGATAGTATTTTCGAAAAAACTATTTGTGTTCTTTTAACAGGCATTGTTAAGAGTGTTTCAAGGGTTTTGTTTTCCTTCTCTAAACCCATCGAAGATATTACAGAACCTCCAGCCATAAGAATCAACATCATTATGATTACTGTAGTTATTGTTGATTGAGAAGAAATTTTACTCATCAGTTGACTTGGTGAAATTCCCGCTAAATTTTTTTCTTTCAAAAAGGTTGTATCACTTTTTAGAACAGGGTTCAAAATAAAATCAGGATCTTTCGTTCCCATTTTTACTAACAATGATTTCGATATTTCGTTTTTTAAATAATTCAACAAATTTTCCACGACTCCTGAAGAAACTGAATCCATTATCCCCAGACCTTTTAAAAACCAAAAAACTTTTATCTCTGGTTGAATCCCACTGTTTATTTGAAGAGTAAAATCTTCAGGAATTACTAAAAATGCTATTCCCTTGTTATTAGTCTTTGCAATACCTTCATCTACGTTTTTCCCTTCGTACAAAACTATAGATATATTTCTCAAAATATTCACTATCAAAGCTCCAAGCTCTCCATTATCGAGATTTACAACTCCTATCGATGGTTTTTTTGAAATTTCATTCTCGATATTGCCAATACTTTGTCCAATAAGTGCGTACATGAAAGACAAAGAAGCAACTATTATTATGCTTGACAGGGTAAGTTGTTCTTTTAATTCTTTCTTCAAAAGGTTCCAGAACACTTTATCACCTCTGTAAAAACTTCTTCTATGTTTCGACAATTGTATTTCTCTATGAGTTCTTTTGGTGAACCCATTTCAACTATCTTTCCATTATTTATAAGAGCGATTCTATCACATAAAAATTCCACTTCCAGCATATTATGAGATGATAACAAGACGGTAATTCCATGTCTTGTTGAATCCTTTATTATCTTTCTTACTTCTTGTGCATTTAAAACGTCAAGACCTGATGTGGGTTCATCGAGTATGGCAAGTTTAGGAGATATCATCAGTGTACGTGCGACTAACAATCTTCTAATCATTCCTTTGCTGTAAGTATCCACCTTATCGTTTATTCGATCTCCTAAATTGGCTATTTCAACACCCCTATTGACGATTTCTTTCATTTTGACACCTTTTGCGAAAAATCTTGCTATAAAAACAAGATAATCAATTCCTGTGAAGTTTTTGTATGCTCCAGCATCTTCGGGAAGGTAACTTATTATTTTTCTGACTTTATCTGATTCTCTCACAATATCATAATCAAGAATTTTAATAATTCCAGCTGTTGGTTTCAGAAGAGTTGAAATTATTCTCAAAGTAGTGGTTTTTCCAGCACCATTCGGACCTATTAATCCAAATATTTCCCCCTCTTCTATATTAAAATTTATTCCTTTAACAGCCTCAAAAGAGTCATATGATTTTTTCAAATCAATTACTTCAACAATTGGCAAATTCGTTCTCCTCCTCTTATTGGTATATTGTCATTATACAACAAAAAAGAGCCCATTTCTGGGCTCCTTTATATTTGTTGGTGGGTGCGGCAGGGATTGAACCTGCGACCTCTTCCGCGTCAAGGAAGCGCTCTCCCGCTGAGCTACGCACCCAACAAGCAATTTATATGATACCTAAAATATCATAAAGTGTCAAGAGTCTCAAATGAAATTAAACCTTCTCAAAGTGAATTACATCTGTTCTTTTCCTGCTTCCAAAACCTGTTCCAACCTTTCGATTTAGATTTGTTATCATCTTTTTCATACAGGGAATACATCTCATGTCTGATTCAAAAACACATATTTTATTCGGATACAATTGATAAAGTGGTTTGTATTTAGCGGGTGTTAAATTGGGCATTATAACATTTGCACCTACTTTCAGCGCAAGTTCTCTACCATTTGGATGAATGGATCCCATAGCGGTTGTTGCTGGTATATTGCTGTCGGGTATTAGAAGTCTGGTCAAAGCTATCATCTTTAAGCACATTTTTAAATCACCTGCTTTTTCTTTTCCAAGCGGTGTATCCTGATGAGGTATAAAAGGTCCTATTCCAACCATATCAGCGTCCAATTCTCTTAAAAAAATCAGGTCCAATGCCAATTCTTTTGGGCCTTGGCCAGGCAATCCAACCATACAGCCTGCACCTGTTTCATATCCAAGTTTTTTAAGAGTTTTTAAATGTTTTACTCTCATCTCAAAAGAACTATCTGGATGTAAAAAGTTGTAAAGTTTTTCACTTGCGGTTTCGTGCCTCATTAAATATCTATCAGCACCTGATTCTTTCCAAAGTTCATAATCCTTCTCTTCTCTTTCACCAAGGCTTAGTGTAACTGCTACATTCATTTTTTTTATACTTTTTACGATATCTGCTATCATTTCTGCGGTGTAATATGGATCTTCTCCAGATTGAAGTACTATAGTTTTTATACCACGCTCAGTTATTCTTTTTGCTCTTTCGATAATTTCTTCTTTTGTCATTCTGTATCTATCTATATTCTTATTTTCACTTCTTATACCACAATAAAGACAATGTCTTCTGCAATAATTTGAAAATTCTATTATCCCTCTCAAATGAACCTCATCACCAACATATCTTTTTCTAACTTCATCCGCAGCTTCGAAAAGTTTCTCAGTATAGTCATCTTTCTCAAGTAGATAAACTAATTCCTCATAAGTTACAGTATCAGGTTTTTGAACCAGTTTTTCTATCAACAAAGTTTTGCACCACCTTCTCTAAAATTTCTAATATTTCAGAATTCAAAGTATCTAATCCTTCTGAGAAAACAACTATATCGTCTCTTTCATATACTTTGTTAGCCGGTAAGAATTTTTCTTCTCCTGCCTTCATTTCACTAATATACGCCAGTCTCTTTCCAATTCTTTTTGTCAGCCAGATTTTACAATCATATTTTTTAGCTATGTAAGCCAGTAATTTTTTTGCTTCAGAATCTGACATCTCTTTCACCTCTATCAAGGCGTTCCAACCCTTCCAAGATTGTTTTTCTATTCTTTTCATCAAATTTTTCAAGCTCTTTGTTTATCAACTTCTCACCCAGTGCTTTTGTTTCAGGACTTGCATAATCATTTAGATATTCTTTCAACGTGAATAAAGCATTAGGTGTACAGAAACGTTTCACAAAACCAGGAATAGCGAACTCCATAAAATGTTCTCCCGTTCTTCCAGCTCTGTAGCATGCGGTACAGAAGGAAGGTATATAACCATCTTTCAACAATTCGTATATGACCTCGTCCAGACTTCTTCTGTCTCCAAGCAGGAATTGACTCTTCTTTATAACCTCTTCATCTGTAGATGAATATGAGCCTACTCCTATGCTTGACCCTGCGTCAATCTGTGAAACCCCAAGTTTTATAACTTCATCTCTGAGTTCAGGTCTTTCGCGTGCGGTCAATATCAAACCGGTGTAAGGAACAGATAACCTGAGTATCGCAACCAGCTTCTTGAACTCTTTATCGCTGACAGGTTTAGGTGGATTTTCAGAAAAAGGTGTACCAACTGCAGGCTCGATTCTCGGAAAGGAAATAGTATGAGGTCCAACTCCAAATCTTTCTTCAAGATGTATTGTATGATGCAACAGGCCCATGACTTCATATTTCCAGTCGTACAAACCAAATAAAGCACCTATTCCAACATCATCAATTCCTGCAATCATTGCCCTGTCGAGCCCATAAAGTCTCCAGGCAAAATTTGATTTAGGTCCTCTTGGATGAAGTTTCCTGTATGTGGGCATGTGATAGGTTTCCTGAAATATTTGAAAAGTACCAATTCCAACTTCTTTAATTATTTTGTATCCTTCAACTGTTTGAGGAGCGGCATTAACGTTTACTCTTCTTATCTCACCATTGTCGAACTTTGTGCTATAAATAAGATCTATAGTATGTGCTATAAATTCTGGGGAATACTTTGGATGCTCGCCGTATACTACTATAAGTCTTTTATGTCCTTTACTAACAAGAGCTTTTACTTCTTCTTTCAACTCTTCATCTGTAAGTGTTTTTCTCAAAACCTCTCTGTTCGAGACTCTGAAACCGCAGTAAACACAATCATTACAGCATTCATTACCAATGTATAGTGGCGCAAATAAAACAATTCTATTACCATAAATGATCGTTTTCAATTTACGTGCGGCTTCGAATATTTCTTCCAGAATTTCTTCATCCTCAACATTTAGAAGTGTTGCCGTTTCTTCTGGTTCTAATCTCTGTTTAGAAAGAGATTTTGCCAGAATATCTCTAACTTTTTTAGGATCTGGAGTAGCACTTTCAAGCTGTTTCTTTATCTTTTCTTCAGAAATAAAAGTTTTTTCATCTACCCTTTCTTTAGCAAATACAAACATTATCTCACCACCCTTAACGTTTTATCATGATCGATTTGACACGTATCCCCTTTATTTGTCCTAATTTTCCACTAAAAGCACCCATCGTATCGTTATCAGCTTTGATAATTAAAATTATTATTCCAACATCTTCTTCCTTGACTGGATACCCTACTCTCAATTCAATGTATTTAGCGTACTGATGGAGTAGTTCATTCACCTCACGATATACAGCTTCTCTGTTCTCTACAAGGATATTCAAAAGATAGTACAAAAAAATCCCCTCCCTTTTTCTACACCAAGGGAGGGGATCATAATATCTGTTACTACTTCTTTATATAATGAAAGCCACTTATTTCTCATTTACTGATCCCTCTCCCTTGGTGTCAGGTTTTTTAACCCTTCACCTCAGGAATTAGAGAAAAAATTCACAACTCCATTTTAAATTATATCATATCCTTATTTTATATAAAAAGAATTTAACCTACACTAAAAATTCCTGATATAATTTGACATTTCAATACAAAATGACTATAATTATGGTCAGAGGTGATTGGAACTTGAAAATATCAGATTTGGAATTCTATTCGTTAGCCGAGGCAAAAAAGAATTTTGCAAAGGTTGTGAAAAAATCCGAAACAAATGATGTAGTCATAACCAGAAATGGTAAGCCCTCAGTAGTAATGGTTAACTATTCCAAATATGTAAAATTAATGGATTTCATATCTAATGTGTATGAACTTTATTTAATTGATGTTGGTGAGAAAGAATTTCCTCTAATAAAGGATATTAAAAAAATCATATTTGAATCAAGTGAGGAGGTAAGTGAAGATGGCACAGGTACTTCTTGAAAATGTTACAAAGATCTATGATAACAAGGTGGTCGCTGTTAAAGATGCAAATTTAGTTGTTGAAGATAAGGAGTTCGTGGTTCTTCTTGGACCATCTGGCTGTGGAAAAACTACAACTCTCAGGATGATAGCAGGATTAGAAGAAATAACAAAAGGTACTATCAAGATTGATGGAAGAGTTGTAAACGATGTTGAACCAAAGGACAGAGACATTGCTATGGTTTTCCAGAACTACGCATTGTATCCTCATATGACGGTTTATCAAAATATGGCTTTTGGTTTAAAACTAAGGAAGTATCCTAAAGACGAGATTGATAGAAGAGTAAAAGAAGCCGCAAAAATACTTGGAATAGAAGAGCTTCTTGACAGAAAACCTAAACAGCTTTCAGGTGGTCAAAGACAAAGGGTGGCAGTTGGAAGAGCCATTGTTAGAAATCCTAAAGTTTTCTTGTTCGATGAACCACTTTCGAACCTCGATGCAAAGTTAAGAGTGCAGATGAGAGCAGAACTTAAAAAATTACACAGTAGACTACAGGCTACCATTGTTTATGTTACGCATGATCAGGTTGAAGCAATGACTATGGCAGATAAAATAGTCATAATGAAAGACGGGGTCATTCAGCAAATTGGTGACCCACATCAGATATACAACAAACCAGCTAATATTTTCGTTGCTGGTTTCATTGGGAGTCCTGCTATGAACTTCATAAAAGCAAAAATCGTTAGAGGTGAAGGTGGTCTTTGGGTACAGGCAAGCGGATTCAAAGTCAAGTTAGTAAAAGAACACGAAGATTTGTTAGCAAACTATGTAGATAAAGATGTTATTTTCGGGATAAGACCTGAGAATGTATTTGATAAAGTTTTTGCGCTCGCACCAAGTTCTGAAAATACAATATCTGCACAAGTAGATATTGTCGAACCATTAGGAAATGCGACAATCCTTCATTTAAGATCTGGTGAAGATTCTATAGTAGCCAGTGTTGATCCAAGAACTAAAGCGAAAGAAGGAATGGAAATGGACGTTGTATTCGATATGTCAACAATTCATATTTTTGATCCTGAAACTGAAAAGGCCATTATCTAAAGAATTGCATCCTCAAAATAAAGTAGAAAATTTTAAAGCCGGGAGCATACCCGGCTTTCTTTATACAGCCTCAGATAAAGTTTGTATTTTAAGCAAGTTAGTGGTTCCAGGTAGCCCCCATGGAATTCCAGCGGTTATTATTATTTGTTCTCCCTTTCTTGCTAAACCAAGTGTTAATATCAATTCTTCAATAGCATCGAGCATTTCGTCAGTATTTGTTGTTTTTCCAACCAATATTGGATATACCCCCCATACTAAACCAAGCTTTTGATATGTAGAAAACTCAGGGGTTATACCAACTATAAGTGCTTTAGGTCTATACTTTGAAACACGTCTTGAAGTACTTCCACTTGTGGTTGGTGTCACAATAACATTTAAATCAAGGTCGTTTGAAATCTCCCAGCAAGCCTTCGCGATTGCTTCGTTGGTATCTTTTATCAAAGGATATTCACGTAAAGTATCAAGAAAATTTCTCTTGAATTCTTCATATCTTTCTTCCGTGACTCTTGCAACTTTATCCATCACCTGAACGGATTCGATCGGATAATAACCGATGGCTGTTTCACCCGATAACATTATTGCATCGGTTCCATCAAGTATAGAATTTGTAATGTCTGCGACCTCAGCTCTTGTTGGAGTTGGCTTTGAGATCATTGATTCAAGCATTTGAGTTGCTGTTATAACCGGCTTAGAATAAAGATTGGCCAACTGGATAATTCGTTTCTGTTCTATAGCCACTCTTTCTATTGGCAGTTCAACACCTAAATCTCCTCTTGCTACAAGTATTCCATCTGAAACTCTAACTATATCGTCTAAGTTTTTTAGAGCCTGAGGAGTTTCTATCTTTGCAATAACATCTATATCGGAATTTAATTCGTGTAGTATCCTTTTCAGTTCAAGTACATCAACAGCTTTTCTAACATAAGATTGTGCTATGAATTCTATATTTTCCTCTACAGCCAGAGCCACGAAGTCTCTATCTTTTTCAGATAAAGGTGGAAGATCAAAATCAATTCCAGGTACGCTCAATCCTTTCTTTGACCTTAATTTGCCGGAATTAAGGGCAACACATTTGAGTCTATCTTTTAGTTTATTCAAAACTTTCAGTTTTATGTTTCCGTCATCTATTAAAATTACATCGTCTATATTCAGATATTCTAAAACTTTTTCTCCACAGGTTGTTGCAAAACCTTTATCATGAATTTGTTCAGAAGAAGCATAAATACTCAACTCTTCGCCTTTTTTTACATCAATCTCGTTTTCAATGCCGACTATTCTAACCTTAGGTCCTTCAAGATCAAGAATTATAGGGAGTGAAATATTTAAACTTTCTCTCAAGGATTTAAGTAATTTGATCATTTTTCTATGTTCTTCTATAGTGCCATGTGAGGTATTCAACCTCACAACGTTCATCCCTGCATTTATTAGCTTTTCCAGCATATCCTTGGAACTTGTTTGAGGTCCTAAAGTACATACTATCTTCGTTTTTCTAAGCATTTTATAACCTTCTTCCAAAAACAATTTTAAGATAAAACATTTGCAAGCTCATAGAGTGATAAGTCTAGTCTCTTTCTTTCTCTTAGAACCTCTTCAAATGGTGTGCGTACTATTTTATTTCCTTGCAAACCTGACATAACGCCATACTCACCATCAATGAGTGACTGAACAGCATCTGTACCAAGCCTTGAAGCAAGCAATCTATCAAAAGATGTAGGACTTCCACCTCTTTGAATGTGACCGAGGATTGTTATTCGTGTTTCGTAACCAATTTTGTACTCCAGATATCTTGCGACTGTGTACGCGCTTGCTGCACCTTCCGCAACCACGACTATGCTGTTTATTTTCCCTCGCTTTCTACCCATGAGTAATTTGTCCGCCACCGCCTGATAATCCACGGGAATCTCTGGAATTATAACAGCTTCAGAACCTGTTACTATGCCTGATATGAGTGCTATATATCCTGAATTTCTCCCCATAACTTCAACAATGAAAGCTCTTTCATGCGAAGAAGCTGTATCCTTTAACTTCTGTATAGCATCCATGACGGTATTCAAACAGGTATCCACACCTATGCACATATCTGTACCGTTTATATCATTATCTATGCTTGCTGGCACACCAACGGTTGGAAAATCAAATAACTGTGAAAGTACAGCAGCGCCTGTTAAACTACCATCTCCTCCTATAACTACAAGACCCTCTATACCATGCTTTTCAAGATTCTGAAGCCCTTTCTTTCTTCCGCTCTCAACCTTAAACTCTTCACATCGAGCAGTTCTAAGAATCGTCCCACCTTTTTCCATTATTCCGCCAACATCTTTAAAAGTTAAAGGAACAAATTCATCATCAATTAAACCTGCATAACCTCTCATAATCCCGTAAACCTCTATTCCTTTTGTTGAAGCATATCTAACAACTGCTCTTATTGCTGCATTCATACCAGGTGCATCTCCACCACTTGTCATAACAGCTATTCTTTTCATCACATTTACCTCCTTATAAATTAAATAATCTTAATTGTTCGTTTGAAAATATTTTTTTCTTATTTCGCGTTTTTCTTTTTAATTCTTCTAATTCTTTATCACCTATGCTTTTTACTCTTTTATCTATTTGACTTTCTTTTGAAATTATTTCCAGGATTTCCTTCGCTCTTTCCACTATTTCATCATCAATTCCAGCTATTTTAGCAACCTCTATACCATAACTTCTCTCGGAAACACCGTCGATTAGCTTATGAAGAAAAATTATCCCTTCATCACTTTTCTTCACCAGAAATGTTTTGTTGAAAATGCCTTCGTAGAGATTTGACAACTCTGTCAGTTCAGTGTAATGAGTTGCAAAAATAACATAAGGATTTATAACTTTGTATAGATATTCCGAAACAGCCCAGGCTATACTTATACCATCGAAAGTACTTGTTCCTCGGCCAACTTCGTCAAGAATAACAAGACTGTTCTCAGTCGCATACCTCAAAATCAGAGCAGTTTCGCTCATTTCGACCAAAAAAGTGCTTTTTCCTCCAGCAACATCGTCTCTCGCACCTATTCTGGTAAAAACTCTATCAAATATTGGTAAAATGGCTTCTTCCGCTGGAACAAAAGAACCAATCTGTGCCATTACAGCTATCAAAGCAACTTGGCGTATAAAAGTGGATTTTCCTGACATGTTAGGACCGGTTAATATCATAAATTTGTTTACTGAATCCATTTTCAAATCATTTTTTATAAAATCTCTCTCGAATTTTTCGACTATAGGATGTCTTGAATTTTTTAAAATTATCATATCTGAAAATGAAGGTCTAACGTAGTTATTTTCAAGTGCACAAAGAGCTAATGAAGTTATAGCATCTATTTTCGACAGTGCATAGGCATTTGACTGAATATCACGGAGATAAGCCTGAACTTCAAGACATATTCTTGCAAAAAGTTCCTTCTCAAGTTCTTCTACGATTTCTCTGGAATGCAAAACTTTAGTTTCAAATGCTTTTAGTTCTTCTGTTATAAATCTCTCAGAATTGACAAGCGTTTGTTTTCTAATGTAATCATCAGGAACTTTCGATAAATTTCCTTTACTGACTTCGATATAATATCCAAATACTTTGTTATATCCTATTTTCAGATTACTTATGCCTGTTCTCTGACGTTCAATTTTTTCCATTTCTTTTATTCTTTCTTCGCTATGCTCTAACAATTCAACATACTCATCCAATTCTTTGCTAAATCCACGCTTTATAACATTGCCCGTTCCAAGTTGAGACGCAGGATCATCCCCTATAGATTCTTCTAAAAGCTTCGTGAGATTATCAAGAACGATCAAAGCTTCTCCAAGTTTTGAAAGATTTGGATTGGTGAATAAAGCAGATTGAACATAAGGGATTATTCTCAAGGTTTCTCTCAGTGAAACCAGATCTCTGACAGTAGCTCTATTCAGTGAAACCCTTGTAATTATTCTTTCAAGGTCATACACACTTTTTAAGTATTCTCTGATTTCGTTTAGAAGTATTCTATCATTTATAAAAGCTTCCACAAAATCCAGGCGTTCCTCTATTTCTTTTAAGTTCAAAAGTGGTGTGACTATCCAATTTTTTAAAAGCCGACTCCCCATACTTGTAACACATTTGTCCAGCACTCCAAAAAGCGTCTTTGCTTTTTCTTTACCTTTAACTGGGATTAAATCGATATTATCTATCGTGGAAAAATCTATCACCATGTAGTCACTTGTTGAAAGTTTTATTGGTATTTTAAGACTTTTAACAACTGTTTTTTGCATTAACTCGATGTACTCAAGTATAGCTCCTATAAGCGGGATATAATCTTCCTCAAATCCAAAAGAATCTGTGGTTGAAATCGAATAAAAGTTCTTGACCTTTTCCAGAGCGTTATTTTTGTCATAGTACCAATCATCAAGATATTCTAAAAACATTTCTTGGATAAGTTTGGTATAGATCTCAAATTTCTCCTGAAAACTTCTTGGTATTAGAAGTTGAGAAGCTGAGATTTTTTGTGCATGCTCTACGAATGACTCAACACTGTCAAACTCAAATACATAAAAATCACCAGTTGAAAAATCAATTTGAGCTGTTAAGATCTTTCCGCTTTTTTCAATCATTGCAAGGATATAATTGTTATGCTCTTCAAGAATAGTGTCTTCAAACACTACGCCAGGTGTAACAACTCTGGTAACTTCCCTTCTAACTATTCCCTTTGCCTGCTTAGGATCTTCAACCTGATCACATATGGCGACTTTATAACCTTTTCTTATGAGCTTCTTTAGATAATTATCCAGAGAATGATGTGGAATTCCTGCCATTGGAGCACCATTTCGCGAAGTTAAAACTATCTGTAGTTCTTTCGAAACTATTTTAGCGTCATCAAAAAAGGCTTCATAAAAATCACCAAGTCTGAAAAGCAAAATAGCATCTTTATAGTTGGACTTTATTTCTTTATATTGTTTCATCATAGGTGTAAGTAAGGTATCTTTGCTCAATTTACACCTTTACCTCCTGTTTTGTGATTTCACCGTAAAGAGGACCTGCTGTTGTTCGACAGATCTTAATATGTACTTTTTGTCCTATGAGTTCTCTTGAACCCTCAAATATAACTATTTTATTATTTATTGTTCTACCGTAAAGAAATCCTGGTGTTTTTTCCAAAGTATTTTCGACTATTACTTCAACTTCTTTGTTTAGATACTCTTTGTTTATATCGCGATTTATTCGCTTCTGAAGTTCAAGCAGCTTTTGCAACCTTCTTGATTTTTCAGATTGAGCTATTTCATCTATAAAATG
This sequence comes from Thermotogaceae bacterium, assembly GCA_029981435.1. Taxonomy (GTDB): domain Bacteria; phylum Thermotogota; class Thermotogae; order B21-G9; family HyVt-16; genus HyVt-16. The sequence continues at coordinate 34,731 of JARRBB010000002.1, forward strand.
TTTAGCTGCGTAAGTTCCTTCTCGTGGTGAATAAACTGCTAAATTCACTCTTTCAAACCTCAAATTTTCCACTAATTCAATTGTTTCATAGAAATCTTCTTCCGACTCTCCAGGAAAACCAACTATTATGTCGGTACTTATTGAAACATCGGGGATTGCTTTCCTTATTTTTTGAATCAACTCAACAAAAAATTCTTTTGTGTACCCCCTATTCATTAGTTTCAAAATCTTGTTGCTCCCTGATTGAACGGGCAAGTGAATAGAGCGCGCTATCTTGTTGGAGCGAGCTATAACTTCTATTAACTCATCTGAAAAATCTTTGGGATAAGATGTTAAAAACCACAAACGTTCTATACCTTCTATTTTTTCAGTTTCACTCAAAAGTTTGGCCAAACTACTACCATCTTTCAAATCCTTGCCATATGAATCGACATTCTGACCCAAAAAGGTTATTTCGATGTAACCTTGAGAAGCAAGTGAACTCACTTCCTTCAATATATCAGGCATCGGTCTACTTTTCTCTCGACCTCTTGTATAAGGAACAATGCAGTAAGAGCAGAACTTATTGCAGCCATATATTATAGTAACCCAAGCGTGATGTTTACTATCCCTAATGCGCGGAAAACTTCCATCCAATTCCTCGATATGATCTTCCATATAAACGAATCTTTTCCCCTTCAAAGCTTCATCTATTATTTGATCTATCCGTGGTATCGAACGAGTTCCAAAAACAAAATCTACGACGTTATTTTCTAGGAGTTTCTCTTTTTCTTTCTCTGCAACACATCCACAAACACCCACAACCAAATTTTTCTTGCGCTTTTTCACTCTGTTTATTTCTCCAAGCTTTCCATAAAACTTATCTTCTGCCTTTTTTCTGACTGCGCAAGTGTTCACTATTATTATATCTGCCTCAGTAATGTCTTCCACTGGTGTAAAACCTTTAAGCTTCAAAATACCTTTTATAGCCTCAGAGTCGTTCATATTCATTTGACAACCAAAGGTTTTTATATGAAATTTCAAATTAATCCTCCTTTCTCACTATTTTTGGAATGGTTGTTAAACTGAATTCTGTGTCCAAACCCCTAAAAATCAGTTCTGCAAAGTAGCAGATGTTTTTATCAGACTCCGGTACTTCAAATTTCCAACAACCATTTTTTACCTTTTCAGGTTTTTCCATTTTCCAGATCGAATATCTGAAATCAAGGTTATCAGAGAATGATATCCATATTTTACAATCAACAGCATCCTGAGATTCAACGAATATTTTCCTTTCATTTCCTTCAAAATACCAATTATATTTTACAAAATTCCCTTTATGGACAAGAGCTTTAAAAAATTCTGAAATACTTCTAATTAGTAAACTCAAATTCTTTATACTGTGTTTTTCATTTGGAACGAAAAGGAGATAATTTTCTCCTTTCAAATCATAGAAATAAAACTGCGAAGCATCTATAGTCCAGTATTCATCGTTAGTTGATTGAATTATTAACTTCGGCATATCAAGCCTTTCAATATAACTGTGAGGATCCACTATTTCCAGTAACTTTTTACCCAAATTTGTCCCAAATTTCTCTTGAAGCTTTAAATTAGTATAAGGAGATATTTTCTTGCTGTAATCTCCCCAATTTTCGAGCTGATGGTTAAGTTGCTTTTCGAAATTCAAATTATCAAAAACTATGGGGGCAATTGCAAATACTCGTTCATCAACAGTGGCTGTTAACCAGGTAGTCCAACCTCTTTTGGAAGCACCTGAAACCAAAAATCTTTTCAATTCCATTCCTTTTATTTTTAGTATACTTTGTGTAACATCCATTGCAGCTACAACGGATTGTACCATGGGTAATAAAAGCGCCCAGTCTTCTTCACCAGTTTCAAAAAATCTTTGGAAAGAATATGCTATCAATTCGTCTTCATATAGATTTCCAAAAAGCGGCTGATTAGGAATATCGCCTAATATTATAAATGGTGCAGCGAAAAAATCGGCTATCCAGCTCATTTTATCGGGATCTTCAAAGTTACCGGTTATGTAAATTACAGCTGCATCCGTTGTCTTCAAGTTTTTGGGTAATATTATTCCTAACCTGTGTTGCCAGCTTATTCCTTTCCAGATTTGACTGTGAAGAGATACTGATATGAATAAATCATCATTTTTTAATCGCTTCTCACTTAATATGTGGTAATTTATCTCAGACGAATGCAAATCGATATATTCTTTCAAAGTAACCGGGAAAATCGTTACGGAGAATAAAATAATGATCACAAACAAATAACTTCTTTTGAAGAACATAATCACCACCTCCAAGGCCTATATTATTGTATCACCATTCCTGAAGTTGATCCCAATCAATATGTTAAAATATATCTTGTAAAAATATTAAGAGGGGGTGTTAGAGTGAAGAAACTTTCCTTTATATTGTCAATTTTACTTATTTTCGTTGTCTCATTTCTCTCAGCTGAAGAGGTTACCCTAAAAATGATTCAAGTTTTTACAAGTCCTCTTCGAACTAAAATAATAGAAGAGATCATCGAAAAATTCGAAGAACAAAACCCCGGTGTTAAAATCGAGCTAATATCACCACCTTACGAAACAGCATATCAAAAAATCTATCTTATGGTTAGTACCAATCAGCCACTCGATATTGTAGAAGTCGGCGATTGGTCTTTAAGTGCACTCGCAAGCATGGGAAAACTTGAAAACCTTGAACCTTATATTTCAAAATCTCCTTTAAAAGATTACTTTATAAATGGGATCATCGACGCAGCAAGAATATATAAGAATACCGCATATTTGCTCCCAAATGCTGTGTACGTAAAAACACTTTTTTATAGACCGGATATCCTTGAAAAATACGGTATAAGAAGTGTTCCAAAAACAATGGACGAGCTTATGGCTTTCTGCAAATACATAACAGATCCTAAAAATAACCAATATGGGTTTGACTTCAGAGGAAAGGGATTCCCAACCGCTTTTATCGATTTGGTAGTTACCTCGTTCTTCGATGATATTGATCCTAACAACATGTATCTTACCAAAGATGGCAAATTAATATTCGAAGATCCAAGGGCAAAAGAAGGATTGAAATTTTACGTGGAATTTTATGAGAAAACAGCCCCAAAAGATTCCATAAACTGGGGGTTTGATGAACAAGTAAATGCTTTTGTTGCAGGAATAACTCCTTATCTTTTCCAGGATCCTGACACCACAGGATTGTTAAACGAGTTGCTAAAAAATGGCGTTTACAAGACAGCACCTCTACCGATTGGAAGAGGTGGTAAGGCCTATCCAACATTTGGATTTGCAGGTTGGGGCATAACAAGTTATTCCAAGCATAAGGATATAGCATGGAAATTCATAGAGTTCTTCAATTCTCCGGAGAATAACGCCTATTGGTGTAAGATGTACGGAGCCCTTCCCGTGGATAAAAGAGTTTACGAGAATGATCCTTATTTCAGCAGCGAAATATTCAAAGGATGGGCTGAAATGTTCAACGATCCAGAACATTATCAATTCACTAAATATCCACTCGATAACGAAGCCTGGAGTAACTGGAATCAATTCCATGAAGAAACCATGCAAAAGGTCCTTCTCGGAAAAATGTCGATAGACGAAGCTTTAAAAGAGTGGGCTAAGTTCTGGAAAGAAGCCGGACTTGTAAAATAGATTTTAACCAGGTGGGGTTTGACCTCACCTGGTTAAATAATTTTTATGGTGGGATGATGGTGAAGAGTAAAAAGGTTCTTTTTATATTTTTTATGCTTTTTCCAACTTTTTTCATAATCTCTACGCTGAATATTTATCCCACAATCAAGGGGATTATTTTGTCCTTTCAGAACTTTACACTTTTCAATTTCAACAGAATAAAATTTATTGGCTTGAAAAATTATATCGATATTCTGACTGATCCAGAATTCCCAAGTATTTTACTGAACACTTTACTTTGGATTGTTTGTTCAGTTATATTCCAATTCCTGTTGGGATTTGGACTGGCAATTTTGATGAAACGTCCTTTTAAAGGAAGATCTATATATGCTGGACTGGTATTCTATCCCTGGGCATTATCAGGTTTTGCAATAGGTTTACTCTGGTCCTGGTTATTGAATGGACAGTTTGGAATAATAAACGACATACTTTTACGCTTAGGGTTAATAGATTCAGGGATAAATTTTCTTTCCGATCCTAAACTGGCGATGTTCTCGGTTATAATAGTGAATATATGGTATGGGATACCCTTTTTCGCTATAATGTTGCTTGCAGCTTTGCAGTCAATTCCAGACTCTCTTTACGAAGCAGCAGAAATAGATGGTGCCGGACCAGTTAAAAAACTGATCTATATAACGATACCTTACATAAAGCCAACTATAATTAACACAATACTTTTAAGATCCATATGGATAATGAATTTTCCAGATATAATCTATGGAATGACTCGGGGTGGCCCTGCAGGAAGTACTAATATTCTCGCCGTTCATATGATAAACATCGTGTACTATAAAAACGACTACAGTAAGGCATCTACTGTCGGAGTTATAATATTAACAATACTCATGATTTACACAATAATATATTTGCGAATTACCGAAAGTGGAGTTGTAGAAATATGAATAGAAAAGGTCTTATATCAATTTTTCGTTGGATTGGTCTACTTTTCTATTTATTGATAGCCGTTTTTCCACTGTTCTGGATATTCATAACATCGATAAAACCGTCACAGGAAGTTTACACCTTTCCAATAAAATATTTTCCAAGTAAACCAACTCTTGAAGCTTACAAATACCTGTTTAATTTCGCCAAATTTTCCATCTATTTTAAAAACAGTATAATAGTCTCTCTCAGTGCATCTTCGATTTCTACAATTTTTGCACTCTTGAGTGGTTATGTACTGGCTAAAACGAACTTCAAAGGCAAGTATTTTTTAATCTTATTTCTGTTTTTTGTTCAGATGATACCTGCTTATCTTCTAATGGTACCTCAGTTTTCTATGTTTTCGAAATTGGGGTTGATAAATAGATTAACCGGTATAACTTTTGTATACGTAGGTATCGGTGTGTCTTTTAGTACTATAATGGCAAGGGGATTTTTTTTAAGAATTCCAACAGCTTTAGAAGAGGCAGCCTTGATAGATGGGTGCACAAGACTACAAGCAATTGCCAAAATAATACTTCCCTTAATGCTTCCAGGAATAGCCGCCGTTTTCATCTTCTCATTCGTTAACAACTGGAATGAACTGTTTACTGCGGTACTGTTTTTAAACTCAGAGGAAAAATTAACAGTCCCGGTTGCGCTTTATTCATTTATTTCAAAAGCTGGAATTCAGTGGAACGTTCTTGCTGCAGGAATTGTGACAGCTCTTTTTCCAACGATAGTTGCTTTTGCCTTTGCACAAAAATACATAGTACAGGGTTTAACAAAAGGAGCTTTGAAGGAGTAAATTACGTTTCTATACTAACGTTCTAAAGCTTCTAATTACTCGTTTGCATACAATTCGGGGGTATGGTATAATTTTGGCGAATTATTGTTAATTATTTCACCTTATATGTACATAAATATTTTGAAGGGGTGATTTTATGTTTTTTTCGGTGTTTATTGTGACATTTTTCACTTGGCTAATTTTGACTAACAGTCTTGAGCCATCTGAAGTTGTAATCGGTTTGATAGTTTCGATAGTTGTTTCCACTACTTTTACCAGATATTATTCGATAAAATTTGATTGGAAACTTCCAGTTAGAATTTTGAGGTTCGTTTTCATTTATCTACCAGTTTTTATATGGGAAATGATAAAAGCAAATCTTGATGTTGCAGTAAGAGTACTTAATCCCTCTCTACCTCTTAACCCAGGATTTGTAAAAGTAAAAACATCTTTAAAAGGTAAGAATTCTAAGCTTGCACTTGCAAATTCTATCACACTAACTCCCGGAACTCTGACTCTTGACGTGAAAGATGAAGAATTATACATTCATTGGGTCGATGTAAAAGCAACTTCTGAAGAGCAGAAACAAAAACACATAACAACGAAATTTGAAAAGATTTTAAAGAAAATCTTTGAATAACTCAGATTTGAAGGGAGGTGTAGTTGTTCCTAAGAGGAACAACATTGAGCCATGAGTATTTTAAGCTACCTGTTTTTTGGCCTAATTGGCTTGGGAGTAATTTTAGCATTTTTACGCATGATACTTGGTCCTACGAGTGCCGATAGATTAGCAGCTTTAGATATGCTGAATATTATACTAACAGGAACAATAGCAATCCTTGCTTTGACTTTCAACAATGGTTTGTATCTGGACATTGCATTGGTGTATGGACTATTATCTTTCGTTGAAACTATCGTGATAGCAAGATATCTGGAGGCGAAAAAATGAGTATAATCGGCTATTTACTGATAATCATCGGAGCTTTTTTTTATTTTCTTGGTGGTCTCGGTATGTTTAGAATGCCAGATGTATACAACAGGCTTCAGGCTGGTACCAAAGCAACAACCCTCGGAAGTTTTTCAACGCTGTTAGGAGTTGGACTGGTCAATCCAGCATTTCTCGGAAAGGCTTTACTCATAATAGCTTTTATAGCTTTAACAAATCCCGTTGGAAGTTCGGTACTTGCCAGAGCAGCTTATCTTAAAGGTGTAAAACCAACCTCCAAAACCGTTGTTGATGAATATGCCGACGAAGCAACAAAAAAGGCAGGTGAAGAACAATGACGGCAGCAACGATATTCGTGGGAATACTTATGGTGATTTCAGGTATACTTGCCATTGAATCAAAAAAGCTTCTTGACTCTTTCATATTCCTCTCTCTTTTAAGCCTTTTATCGGTTTTCTTATTCATTGTCCTGAAAGCTCCAGATGTTGCCATAACTGAGGCTTCGGTTGGTGCTGGTCTTGTGACAGCTGTGTTAATACTCGCCCTTAGAAAAATAGGGGGGGATGAAAAGTGAGAAGATTTCTTTCAGCGTTGATTGCCCTTGGTTTAATAATAATTCTCCTGGAATTTTTGAATCTTATACCTGATTTTGGAAATGTTGACCTTTCAAAACGTGTTTCAAATAGTTTTATCAACAAATCTGTCGATGGAAATAACGAAACGATAGAATTTAAAAAATCCAAAGATCTGGAAGACGGTTCTGCAAATGTTGTCACATCTATTGTTGTTAATTACAGATCTTTTGATACTCTTGGAGAAGTGACGGTACTTTTTACGGCAGCCTTGGGTGTTGGGTTGATTCTTAAAGGCCTAAGAAGAAAAAGATTTTACCGAGAACCTAATTTTATCCTTAAAACGGCAAATGGAATACTTTTACCCCTGATATTTTTGTTTGGTGCATATATTTTCATACACGGGCATTTAACACCTGGGGGCGGATTCCCTGGTGGAACTATTATTGCTGCCGGAATATTAGTTTTATACCTTTCAAATGAAAAGTTCGAACTCTCTCATAGAGCTAAAATCCTTGAAAGTGGCATGGGAACAGTTTACGTACTGTTTGGATTAGTTGGGTTGATATTGAGTGGGATATTCTTAAGGAATTTTCTCCCAACAGGTGTTATTGGTGAATTGTTCAGTGCGGGTATCGTTCCTCTGATCTATGTGGCTATAGGCTTTAAAGTTGGTGCAGAGTTATCCAACTTGATTTCCGAGTTTCAAAAGGAGGGACAACAGTGATTTACTATATATCTATAATACTCATTGGTATTGGAGTTTATGGTTTACTTTCCCAAAAAAATCTTTTTAAGCATTTGATTTCTCTGGCTTTGATCGATACTGCGATTAATCTTTTTATAGTTTCTACAGGATACATTAATGGAAAAGAGGCACCTATATATTCTGAATTTACTCCGATAGCTAATTTTGTTGATCCTCTACCTCAGGCTCTTGTTTTGACTGCGATAGTCATAGGTGTTGGAGTTTTAGCACTTGGAGCTGCGATGCTTATAAAAATCAAAGAAAAATATGGAACATTGAACGTGGAAGAGATAAGGAGGGGAGATAAATGATCTCTCTTATGATAGCAATTCCGCTTTTATTCGCATTTGTATCTATAGTTTTTAAAGGGTTGGCAAAATATGCTTTGCCTTTTATAGTTCTGCTGAACATATTGATTCTATTGATAGCATCAACTCCCGTTGTTGAAAACATAGGTGGTTGGAAGGCACCTTTTGGTATTTCACTCGTTCTTGATGACGCGAGTTACTACGTGGTTTTGGTTGTTAATCTGATTTTTCTTTTACTCTCTTTAATTCCTCAGATAATTGACAAAGGATATGACACGATTATTCTTTTACTTCTGACATCGACGAATGGTTTGGTACTAACTGGTGATCTTTTCAATTCTTTTGTTTTTATTGAAATCACAGCCGCAGCTGCTTACATTCTTGCGTATCACAGAAACAACCCTTACGGTGCTTTCAAATACCTTATCATAGGTGGAATATCGGGAAGTTTTTATCTCCTTGGAACGATCTTTTCATATGTAGGTGCTGGCTCTTTAAACATGGCACATATATCCAATAATTCTTTTGGACAGTTAACAGCTGCCATCGCGATCTTGTTTATACTTGGGCTTGGAGTAGAGGCAAAATTGTTTCCATTGGCTGGATGGGTCCCAGATGTATACGCTTCAGGTTCATCATTAACTCCAACAATACTCGGAACAGCTATTACTTTTGCGATAATGTATCTAACAGGAAGAATATTCATAACAGTTTTACACGGTACCTTCTTGGATGTGCTGTATATCCTTGGACTTTTAACCGTGATAGTTGGTGAAGTTGCCGCTTTGAGACAAGATAAACTTTTAAGAGCTCTTGCTTACTCGTCTATCGCACAAGCAGGTTTAGTTGTTGCAGCTATTTCTTTAAACAACATTGATAGTCTAACAGGTGCGTATTTTCATTCGATGAACGACTTAACAGCTAAATTCATCTTATTCCCAATAGCAACTGTTGTTATAAAAGGATTTGAAAAAGATAGATTAGCTGGGTTTGCATTTTCTGTCGCATCTTTTTCATTGATAGGTTTTCCTCTTTTTGCTGGATTTAGAAGTAAACTGTTGATAATCTCCAGTGCTTTTTCGGCAGGAAATTATATACTTCCAGCAGTACTGTTTTTTGCAAGTATAGTGGAAGCAGCTTACTTGCTGAAATGGAACATAAAACTATGGTTCGAAAAATCCGATACTTCCAACAACATTCCCTGGAATTTAAAAACAATCGTTCTTGTACTTTCAATTCTGCTGCTAATTATTGGCATATATCCTGATCTGTATCTTGATGCATCAAGAAAAATAGCACAGTCAATTCTCGATACACAGGGTTACATTAACTCTGTACTGGGAGGGATATAAATGAGCCAACTTTTGTTGATATTATTTATAGGTAGTTTTCTTGTGTATCTTTTAACACGAATGAACTGGATTATTGGAGTACTTGCTAACATTGGATTAGCTATCTATTCTTTTTATAGACTTTTCACATTTAAAGTTGGAACTTCGGAAAGTATCTTTTCTTTGATAGTCAATCAAAATGGTACTCTTGTCTACTCAGAGCTTTCAAAGTTCTTTGGAATAATTAGTTTGATAGTCGCTATATCAGTATATTTTTTCCTTATAAACTGGTTGGAAAAACAAAAAAATCGTGCGGTATTTAATTTCTTTTTAGCCCTTATAACTGCTTCAACGCTCGGGGTTTTTTTCTCGGGAGATTTGCTAACATTATATATTTTCTGGGAAATAATGCTTCTCTTCTCTGTTCTATTAGTTCAAATGGGGAAAGAAGATTCAAAAAAAGCAGCACTAAATTATCTAACTATAAGCTTAATAGGAAGCTACATGTATCTATACGCTGTTTTCATGCTTTGGAATAGATATGGAACATTGGTTATAAAGGACATCGTTCAAAAGATTTCAGTTGAAACATCAATTTTCAAGTGGGCAGTACTAATTCTCATAGCTGCTGCTGGAATTGCGAAAAGTGGTATCTTTCCTCTTCATACGTGGCTTCGAACAACTCAAGGTTCTTCTCCTGATGCATTTAGTGCTATCCTGGCTGGTCAGTTAGAAAAACTCGGGGCTTATATGCTTGTACTTACAGTTGCAGTATTTCCAAGTCTGAAAATGTTCCCAGTCTTGTACGGTGGAATACCTGTATTCAATTATGTGTTAATTGTTTTAGGTATGATATCTATCTTAATAGGAACACTTATGGCAATAAAACAAAATGACATGAAAATGCTTATTGCATACTCGACTGTTTCCAACAGTGGCTACATACTTATAGGGTTAGCTACCATGGATAAAATTGGATTCGCTGGCGGATTATTTCATGCGTTTAATCACGCTATTGCGTCAGTAATGATTTTTCTATCTTTTGCGGCGGTAATTTACAGAACAAAAACATCCAAAATCGATGAGATGGGCGGATTGATTTGGAAAATGCCTTTGACCTTTATAACCTACTTGGTTGGAATAATCTCCCTCGCTGGTATCCCGCCTATGAGTGGATTTATTTCCAAATGGATGATATTCGTTGTGCTGGTTAAAAAAGGCATGTTTTTGACTGCAGCTGCTGCATTCATAGGTAGTGTTGGATCTTTCTTGTATGTCTTTAGACCGCTCGCAGGTGTCTTTTTAGGACAATTGAAGAGTAAACATAAAGATGTCAAAGAAGTTCCAATATTCATGTTGATACCGATGCTCGTATTGGTAGTAATAACAGTATTTTTTGGAGTTATTCCTGGACCTGTTCTTAACATGATAACTGCCGTAGAGAAAGAGCTTAACATTCAACCACTTGAACACACCATGACAGTTATAAAATCCTCCGTTGGGCAATGGAATACATTAACCGTATTCACAATGTTTGCTGTTGGCTTCATAATTGCTTTCATACTCTATATGGTGTTTCCAAAAGCTAAGAGAATACCTCTTACAAATCAATATACAGCTGGCGAGTTTCTCTATAACTACGATTTGTATCATTATTCAACCAGATTTTATGCCTTTTTTGAACGACTATATGAAAAACACCCTTCAGTTGAAAAACTTTACGAAATGTTTGGAAAATTTTTCAAAGATATTGGAGAATTTCTGAATAGATGGTTTTATTCCGCAAGTCCAAGCGCTTATCTGTTGTGGTTTTCAATAGTACTATTAGCAATATTCTGGGTGAGGTGGTAAGAATGACCATATTTAAAGTCGCAGCGGTATTGTTAACTGGTTTCTTTGTTGGTTTGACTCTTGAAGGAATTGCAAGAAAAATAATCGCCAGAGTTCAGAGAAGGTATGGACCGCCTTGGTATCAGAATTTCATAGATGTGTTCAAAGCACTTTCAAAACATGGGTTTTCACATGGATGGATATTCGATTTTGGAGTCTTGATGGCTCTTGGTGGGGTTATAGCAACTCTTTCTTTCGTGCCGCTTGGAAATCTTGTTGCATTTCCAGGACTTGATAATGTTTTTGTAGTATTGTATTTGTTTGCTGTTGGAGCACTTGGTATGGCTATGGGAATGGTCGGTTCGGGCAATCCCAATGCCTCGATAGGTGTTGCAAGAGCACTTACCCAGATGCTTGGATACGAAGTCCCTTACCTTGTAAGCTTAGCGGCAATTATTTTCTATTACAAAACTTCTTCTATAAGTAATCTTATGAACCTGCAAGCTGATAGTTGGAACCTTTTTAAGATGCCAATAGGTGCAGCGGTTGCTTTCATATCTTTAATGGGAATGCTCGGAAAAAAACCTTTCGACACACCAATTGCTCCGGCTGAAATAGCTTCAGGGCCGATGGTAGAATTGTCCTCAAAGTACATGGGACTTTTAATGTTGATGCATACGTTTTCAATATTCGTAGAAATTTCCCTGTTTGTTGACATATTTCTTGGCGGTGGAAGTTATTTAGTATTTCTTTTAAAGTTCACAGTAGTGTGGATCATAGCAACGTTGATATCGGCTGTACTGCCACGTTTTAGAATAGAACAGGTTGTAAAATTCTACTGGCGTGTTCCTCTTGGCTTAGCATTTCTACAAGCATTTTTTGTGTTAATAGGATGGGTCTTTTAGGAGGTGCCTGTGATGAGCTATGAAAGAACTATTTGGGAGAAGATAGCTGACAATCTTAGAAGCAGATCTATGTGGATGCTTCATTATTGTACTGGATGTGGTGCTGTTGAACTACCACCTTCCATGACTTCAAGGTTCGATATGGAAAGGCTTGGTATGGGCCCAATGGCCACTCCAAGACAAGCTGACATATTTTTAATAACCGGATACCTAAGCGTTAAAACTTTACGAAGAGTTATATACACTTACGAACAAATGCCAGATCCAAAATACGTTGTTGGTTTTGGTTCATGTACAATCAACGGAGGAATTTACTATGATTCTTATGCAACGATAAATAGAGTAGATTATTACATACCAGTGGATCTATACATTGCGGGTTGTATGCCAAGACCTGAAGCAATTTTTGAAGCATTTACAGAACTTATGAGAATGATAAGAAAAGGTGAGGCAATAGGCTGGAAAAAATACAAGGAAAACTACGAATGGTATAAGCAAAATCAGCTTAAGTCCCTCGGGGAGGTGTATGTCCATGATGAATTCCATGAATGACTTGTTGGAAGAACTTAAAAAACTGTTTGGAAACTTCGAAGTACAGGAAATAGATGAAAGAGAAGTAAAAATAGACGTTGAATCAGATAAAGTGGTTGGAATATTAACAACCTTAAAAAGCAAAGGATACTCCCATTTATCACTCTTGACATGTGTTGACTGGATTAATGAGAACAAATTCGAACTTATTTATATCCTTTATTCTTGGCAAAATGGTTGCAAATTCATTGTTGCTACATGGATAGAAAGAAAGAACCCGAAATTTGTAACCGTTATGAATTTATGGCCAGTTGCAAGATTTTACGAAAGGGAAATACACGAATTTTTTGGTGTTGAATTTGAAGGTAACGATGATATGAAACCACTTATACTGGAACTTTGGGACGACATACCACCTTTGAGGAAAGATTTTGACCCGCTTGAATATTCTAAAAAGAAATTCCCTGGAAGACAGTATGATAAAGATGTGATTCAAGAAGCTTTGATCTTCAGAGGTGATAAAAATGGGTGAAGTGAAACTTTTCTTTGGTCCAAATCATCCAGGGATGCATGGTAATTTTTCGGTTCATCTGTATGTTGAAGGAGATACAGTTGTAAAGGCAAAACCACTTCCTGGTTTTCTTCATAGAGGTTTTGAAAAACTTATGGAAAGAAGAACATGGTTTCAAAACGTTGCACTTATACCTCGTATATGCGTCCCAGAACCTGATATAAATGAAGTTTGCTATTCAATGGCAATTGAAAAAATAGCAAAAATTGATGTTCCAGAAAGAGCCCAGTGGATAAGGATGATCGTACTTGAACTTGCCAGAATAGCCAACCACCTTTGGAGTTTTGCAGGAATAGGAGGCCCCTTAGGACTGTATACTGGCCCATTTTGGGGTGTCGCTGATAGAGATAGAATACTGGACATCTTTGAACAGCTCACCGGTGCGCGTATTTATCATATGTACATAATACCTGGCGGAGTTAGAAAAGAAATGCCATCAAAGATACAGGATATGATATCTCAAACTCTTGATTATATTGAATCAAGGCTACCCGATTACGAAAACTTGATTCTTAGAAACAGGATAGTTCAAACTCGTTTAAAAGGTATTGCACTTCTTGATAGAGAATCCGCACTTACAATGGGAGTAACCGGCATAGGTTTGAGAGCTACAGGTGTTCCATATGACCTAAGAAAGGTTGACCCATATCTTTACTATAACTATGTTGATTTTGAGGTGCCAACAGCCACAGAAGGAGATGCTTATTCAAGGATTAAACTGAAATACTTGGAGATAAAGCAAAGCATAAGGATAATTAGACAAGTTCTGGAGAAGATGCCAGAAGGTCCAATCAACACGAAATTCAGTGATGGGAATGCTCTGAGATATAGAGTACCCAAAGGTTATGCATATGTCCATGTCGAGGCTACAAGAGGTGAATACGGTTACTTCGTTGTTTCGAATGGTGAAGATAAACCATATAGGGTTACTGTAAGAGGCGCATCGTATCCTCAAGGACTGTATGGTATAGAAAAGTATTTACCAGGCACAAGAATAGAAGATGTACCGATTTGGCTTGATACTATGGGTGTTTGTGCTCCTGAAATAGACAGATAACGGAGGTGCTGTGAAATGGAAAAAAGTTTTTTTGCCCCGGTTAAAGCATGGAAATTTCTATTTGAAAAACCAGTTACTATAAAAGTACCGAAAGAAAAAAGAAAGGCGAGTGAAAGGTATAGAGGTTTCCACATAAACGATTGGGACAAGTGTATAGGCTGCGGAACCTGTTCAAAAGTTTGTCCTACCGATGCAATACAGATGGTAGAAGTTCCCGTTCTGGAAAAAAAGTTTGGTGAAAAACCTCAAAGACCCTCGATAGATTATGGACGTTGTTCATTCTGTGCAATGTGTGTTGATATATGTACAACTGGTTCTTTGCAGATGACACGTGAATATGTTCATCTATCATCTCAACCAGAAGCCTTCATTTTCGTACCAACTGAAAAAGGAATAAAAAATGTTGAGAACGTTGAAATAGGCTGGATAAAAGACGAAGATTCTGAATTGCTTGAACTTGAACGTGTCGAAATGGAAATGATAGAAGCAGAGGAAAGAGTGAAGTCGTTTATAGAATACGTAAAAGGTTACAGCAAAGAACAGGCAATACATGAAGCTGCAAGGTGCGTTGAGTGTGGAATATGTACTGATAGATGTCCTGAACATATGGATATCCCTGAATACATAAAATCCATCTGGCTTGATGATCTTGAAGAAGGCTTAAGATGGCTTTACAAAACAAACCCATTGTCATCTGTTTGTGGAAGAGTTTGTACCCATAGATGTGAAGAAGTATGTGCTATATCCAACAGAGGAGAGGCAGTGGCAATAAGATGGTTGAAAAGATACATAGTTGATAATGTACCCTCTGAAGATTATATGAAGATTTTGAATTTTAATCCCAAGCCGAAAGAAGAAAGAATAGCTATCGTCGGTTCTGGACCAGCGGGACTTTCTGCGGCATATTTTCTGGCAACTATGGGATACAAAGTTGATATTTTCGAATCCTTGGCAAAACCTGGTGGTGTTATGAGATACGGTATCCCAAGGTACAGACTTCCTGATGAAGCACTCGATAAAGATATTGCTTTAATACAGGCACTTGGGGTTAGAATATTCACAAACACAACAATTGGAAAAGATATAAAGTTGGAAGAATTAAAAGAAAAATATGATGCAATTTTTGTCTCCACTGGATTCACACTTGGTCGTTCAACTGGTGTTCCTGGCACTGACCATCCTAAGGTTGTACAAGCACTTCCGTTGCTAAAAGATATAAGAGATTACTTGAGAGGCGAAGCTCCAAAGCCTGAAATACCAGAAACTCTTGTGGTAATAGGTGGAGGAAATGTTGCAATGGATGTGGCGAGAAGTGTTGCAAGACTTCAGAAGATGGAATATGGAAAGGTCAATGTAAAACTTGCATGTCTTGAAAGAAATTTTGAAGAAATGCCAGCGGATATGGAAGAAATTATTGAAGGAAAAGAAGAAGGTGTAGAATTTTATCCCGGTTGGGGTCCTATAAGAATCATGATAGAAAAAGATGAAATAAAAGGTGTCGAATTTCAAAAGTGCCTGGAAGTTTTCGATTCAGATGGTAAGTTCAACCCAAAATTCGATGCTAATAACAAGATGATACTCCAAGGCGACATGGTTGTTGAAGCAATTGGACAGGCACCTGATTACTCTTATCTTCCAGAGGAAATAAAGTCTAAATTGCAATTTATAAGAGGAAGAATCCTGACAAACGAATACAGGCAAACAGATATTCCATGGTTGTTTGCGGGAGGTGATATTGTTAACGGCCCAGATATCATACATGGCGTTGCAGATGGCTACTGGGCTGCTCGAGGTATAGATGATTATTTATCAAGTAAAGAAAGGAGTTGATATCATGGCTTTAAGTGATATTCTCGATATTGCTGAAAAATTTGAGATAGAAGGCTATAACTTCTATAAATCAAAGAGAGATGAAATAAGAAGTTCCACAGCAAAAGAAACGTTTGATTTTCTTGCTAATATGGAAAAAGAACATACCGAATACATAAGAAGAGTAAAAGAAAAAATTGAAAATGTTGAAGTAGTTGAAACCAATGACTCTGAAACTACAGAAGAGTTTTTTGAAAAAAGGTTAAAATCTCAAAAGCTCGATGAATCTTTTTCGAAAGAAAACGATCTCGCTGACCTATCCATTTTAAGAATGGCGCTTTTGATTGAAAAAGATTTCGTAAATTATTACGCCAAAGCATATGAAACTACCGTTGACGAAAAGGCAAAAAAAATCTTCAAAATGTTGAAAAACTGGGAAGAACAGCATGTAAAATTGGTAGAAGAACTCATAAAAGAAATTTATGACAGAAACAGACTTGACTTAGGTTTTTATCCTTTCTAATTTAAACCTGATTGAATATTTTGGCGGGCATCACGAGATGCCCGCTTTATTTTTTATGAATTATCTTGAGGGGTTGATTCCATATCTGTACAAGCTTGAAAAATAGATTGCCACTTTCTGTTTACTTTTTTGAAAATTTGCTTTATAATTTCTTTAATAAAGTTCGAACTCTTTCAAATTTCAAGGAGGACTGTTTATGAAAAAAATTCTTATTTTTTTGCTGCTTGTTGGCACTTTTTTTGTTATTTCTTTAATTTCAGAAGAACCCTATATCAACTGGTTTTTAAATTCGAAATTTGAGATTGCTTCAGCGAGAATAGAGCAGATAATGGATAAAGATGGTACTTTCAAAGTTCATGAAATCATAACCTATAATATGAGAAAACCTTTTAGAGGAGTTTATAGATATATACCACCGGAAAGATCTGTTGAAATAAGTGATATTAAAGTCTGGACAGAGGGAATAGAAACCAAACACGTTGAACTTGAAAAAACTAACAAATCTTTCAGTGCCAGAGTATGGCTCGTACCCTTTGGCAGCAGCCAACAGCTTGATCCAAAAGAATACAGCAAGGTTGTCTTGCATGTTTCTTACACTGCAAGATATATTTTTGAAACTGGTGAAGATGTTGCCCAGGTTTTTAGACAATTCTGGGGTTCAGATTGGGAATCACCCGTAAAAAACATTGAGGGAGTCTTTGTTTTTCCAGAAGATATAAAGCCATTGAAAATTTACACACATCCGAAAACGAAGGTGGAATCCAGTGGAAATACCTACAAAATTTCAATTTCTAAATTTCCTCCGTATTCATTCGCAGAAGCAAGGTTCATATTTAACCCTGTTAACTTGAAGTATTCTGTTAAATCGGAATTCACTATGAATGAGATCGAAAGAATAGAGCAAAGTTACTTATCAGGATATCTAATTAGAAAGATTTTACTTATAACAATATATGTTGTTTTTATTCTGATGCTGATAATGATTTACGCGTTCCTTGGAAAGGAACACAGTATATCTTATCAGGGTATCTATGAACGCGAAATTCCGTTTAGAGATTCACCAGATATTGTGAACAGCATGGTAAAAAACCTTACCGGGAAAGTTGATCAGGATGGAATGGCATCGATTATAATGAGTCTGTACAAAAAGAATTATATAGACTTCATTCAAAAAAATAAAAATAAGAGATCTATATTCATCAAAAAAGAGATCGCTGATAATGATCTCGCACATTCAGAAAAGGTGTTTTTAGAATTACTGGTGGAATTTTCAAGAGACAAAGTATTTGATTTTGAACAGTTAAAAAAAGAATTCAAAAGATCAACTACTAAAGCCCGGCGATTCACTTCGAAACTACGGAAATACGAAAATACTGTTGCAAGGGAAGTTAAAAAAAGGAAATATCTATCGAATACGGGTAATGTTCTCGCAAAGATAGTAGCCGTGATAATAATGCTTCTTGCAGTTGTTTTGAAAGAGTTCGTTCCAAAATTTCCGTACAATGATATGTACGATTTCTATTTCATAATGTCAATGATTTACTGGATAAGTGGTTCTTTTGTTTTAGTACTTCCAAGAAGTGTCTTCGGAAGGTGGACAAAAATCGGAAGAGAATACTATTTAAAATGGAAGAATTTCGCAAAGTTTCTTACAGATTTTTCAACGCTATCACAACATCCACCAGAATCAATCATCTTGTGGGAAGATTATTTGATCTATGCTACTGCACTTGGTATAGCTGATAAAGTTGAAAAGAACCTTAAAAAACTCGTACCCGAGGAAATCTGGGAGCAGGAAAGTGAACATCCATACATATATTACATGCCAATGAGTTATTTAAGAAGCGAATTCTCCTCCCTTCGAAGTGTAGCAGTCTCCTCGACTTCAAGTACTTCCTCTGGTAGCGGTGGAAGCAGTGCTGGTGGAGCTGGTGGAGGTTCTGGAGGTGGAGGAGGTGGAGCATTTTAAAAAGAAGCCTGATTTTGTTTTCAGTAATCCTGATAACAAGTATTTTTATATTAATCCAGAGTTTGAGTAGAGTTGAAATAAGTTTCTATCCTCCAAAACATTATTATGTGAATGAAATTGTAGAGATAAAAATAAGTCCGATTCGTTTAGCTTTTTCAGTAAGAGTTTTCAACGGGAACAAAATAGAGGAAAAAGTGAAAAATGGAAAACTTGATTTGTTTGTTAGAGTTTATCGAAAAACGGAGATTCTGATTTTCAGCTTGATACCTTTGAAGTTAATAAAATTCGAAATACCCTATCATGAGGATTACACCGATGATAATTCAAATGGGTTCCCTGATGTATTAGAACTAGATTACAGTGATTCAATTAATTTCAGAAACTGGTTCCTTGAGATTTCGAAAAGTCAATTTGCAAAGAAATCAAATTTGTGGAAAGATAGGGATTGTTCTGGTTTAATAAGGTTTGCCTATAAAGAAGCCTTAAAAAAACATGATGAAAACTGGGAAAAAAACTCCGATTTCGTACATCATTCTTCTATTCAGAAACCAGATGTAAAAAAATACAATTATCCCGATATTCCACTCATCGGTACTAAGATTTTCAAAATATTGGACTTTGAGTTCGGAGTTTTTGCTGATGCATATCATCTTTTGAAATACAACGTTGATTTTGTTTCAAAAGACTACAAAAAGGCAAAATCGGGAGATATTCTTTTTTTCTATCATCCTTCATCTGTAGATATGCCATATCATTCGATGATATATACCGGAGATGGTTTGCTTTATCATACAGGACCTATAGAAGATAAAGAAGGCGAATTACGTTATTTAAAGCTCGAGGATGTACTCAAAAATTTTCCTCTGGATTGGCAACCATTGCCATCGAACAACAAATTTCTCGGTTTTTTCAAATTTAAAATATTGAGTTACTGAGAGGTGAAAATATGACATTTAAGAGAGGAATATCTATATTCTTTTTCCTGTTTTTGTTTTGTACTCTTTCATATTCAAATGTTTATTTGCAATCTTTCATAACAATTCATGGAGAAGGCAGCTTTAATTTCTATCAAAGTTCTGAAAAGGCAGAAAAAGTTGAAATGGTTATGTATAAAATCACGCTTCAAGAGATGATTAGATATTTCAAAGATGGCAAACTACCATTTTCGTGGTTTAATAAACCTTTTCTTAAAAAGATCTGGAACGTTGAAGGTAAAAAATGGAATTCAATAAGAGTGAATACCGATAAGCTGGATTATGGTATTTACATGGTCATTGTGAAATCCGATGAAGATACAGCAATATCAATACTTTCAAAAACAAGAATCTTGGGGAAAATAATCTATCTTGAGGACTCAGCTTTTTTGAAATTTTACGACATAATAACAGGGGAATTTTTGAAAGATACCACCATTTATGCTTTGGATCAAGATGGTGAAGTTGAAGTCATTGGTAAGACTGATTCAAAAGGTGAAATTGTGATTGAAAAGGAAAACAACGAGGGTAAACTCATTTTTATAGAATATGAAGGAGCACTTTTCAGCTTTTTGGACTGGCCATATTATTTCGAAAACAATCATACCCTCTCATTTTTTACTGATAGGCCCATATACAAACCAGGAGATACCATAAAATTCGGTGGAATCATCAGGGAAAAATCAGACAATAATCAAACCAAAGTACCTGCGGGCAAAAAAATCAGGATTGAAATAACTGATTCAAACGATAGAAAATTTTATGATAAAGAACTTCAATTAGATGATTTCGGAATTTTTGAAGATTCTTTCGAAACCTTTCAGGAGATAAAGCGCGGAAGTTATTCGGTAAAAATTACCGTCGATGATTCAAGCTTTTGGAGAACATTCAGAATCGAGGACTATGTGAAACCGAAATTCGAGGTGAAATTGTTCGGGAAAGAACGGTTCAAGGCAGAAAACTTAGCAAAGTTCAAGGTTGTTGCGAAATACTATTATGGTTCACCATTAAATAATGTTGATTTTGGATATACCGTATACATGTTGAAAAATTACGAAAAGGTTTTTTATGATAGTGGAATAGCAAGATTGAATTCAAACGGAGAAGCGGAGATACCAATTCAATTTTCTGATATTACGACTCCAACCAAGTTTGTTATTTCCGTAAAAATAAGTGATGAAAGTGGTGCAGAAGTTGAAGAAGAGAAAGAATTCACCGTCTATCCTTATGATTTCTATGTAGAATCTGAATATGACTTCTATGTGAAACTTGGAGAAAAATTTCAGCTGGATCTTTCCGTAAAAGATTTGAATTCCACTCCTGTATCGACGGATTTGTTGATACTTATAAAGTCGGATTCGACAACATCTCTTCGAGTCTTAGCAAAGAGTGATGAAAATGGGAAGGCATTTTTCGAGTATCTTCCAAATAAATCTGGAAGATATGAGTTTGAGATCTGGACTCTGGGCGAAAAGAAAGCAAGGTTATTCAAAGGAAATTTCCTAGTCTACAAATCCTACTATCAAACCGTTCTTAAGGAACAATTTAGAATCAATCTTCTATCCGAAAAGATAATTCCTGGAAATTTCTTAACTCTCGAGTTGTTTGCACCATTTGAAGAGTTGAGTGCGAAACTGGTTATATTTGCAGACAACTGGACGAAATTTCTGGATGTTGATTTCAAAGATGGCAAAGCGTTGATAAAGCAACTTCTGCCAGATGAGATACTATCCAACAATATTTCGATTTTAGTTTTTGCTGCAAAAGCCGGTAGGAAACTGGAGCTGTATCGAAGTTATGGAATTTCAAAAGAAGCACTAACATTTGAGCTTGAAATTAAAACCGACAAAGAAATCTATTTACCTGGCAAAGAAGTACAATTATCCATTGTCAGTGAGGAAAAAGAAGCCGAGTTCTTTGCTGCGATTGTAGACAAAGCTGTTCTCGATTTAACAGGTTTAGAGAACTTCTGGTTACAAGAAATCCAGCGGATATACGATTATTATTCTGGCCGAGTTTTTAGAGATTTTGAATCTTATTCATGGGAATTGAGAGAATTTTTTAGCTTAATGACGGATGAAAAAGCTCAAGAATTGCTTGCACAAATTAAGAGTTCAGGAGTAGCATTGAGATCGAACTTCAACGATACTGCACTTTGGTTTCCTAAATTAAGAACAGCTAAGAATGGGAAAGCAACTGTGCGGTTTAAACTACCTGATAATCTTACAACATGGAAAATCCTGGTGGTTGGTATAAATAAAGAAGGCAAATACGGCTACAACGATAAAGAAATAAGAACTACAAAGGATATCGTTCTAACCCCAATACTGCCTGAATACCTTCTGGAAAAAGATGTAGTGAACATTGGAATGATGATAAACAACAATACTGAAGAAGGACAAAATTTTGAACTATTATGCCAGGCAGATGAATATGAATTTTATGATGATTTGTTCGTTCCAGAGAATTCGCGTGGAGTAATAAATTTTGTTTACGAAGTGCCATCGAACGAATCAAAGGTTAGTTTTAAAATGATCGCAGAATCGACCTCAACAGGCTTGGGAGATGGTGTTGTCGTTTCAAGAGAAATAAAACCACTCGTATTTGTAAAAAATTCAAAAAGATCAGGTGTGCTAAACAATCAAACAAACCAAATAGATCTTCCATCTGGTAAGTTCAACGGTGTTCTTTCAATATCTTCTGATATACTTGGAATGCTTGTTGATTCTATAGAACAGCTTGTCGGTTATCCATATGGTTGTGTTGAACAAACCATGAGTAAATTTTTACCGACAATAATATACAAAAAACTATTGAGAAAAAGCCAGAGAGATTTTGTTGTTTCAATGGCATCAGAAGAAATAGATAAAATGATAGAGAGTTCTCTAAAAAGACTTTACAGTTTTCAACACTCTGATGGTGGATGGGGATGGTGGAAAAACGATGATACCTCATCTTTCATGACTGCTTATGTACTCCACGGGTTTCATATAGCCATAAAAGAAGGATACAAAATAAACGAAGATGTTTTAAAAGAGGGATTGAACGCTTTGAAAAAGCTTCTAACCGAAAAAGACGACTCTTTCTTCTATTACATGCTATATGTACTCAGTATATATGGGAAAAATAGTTTGAAACAGATAACTTTAAAAGACATTGAAAAAGATTATGAGAAAGTACTATATCTTTTGGTGCAATTAAGAACAAGCACAGAAAAAGAACCAATCTTCAAGAATTTACTCGAAAAGGCAGGCAACTACGATCATATAAAATTGGACGAGACTCCATATTTTCTTGATGAAGTACAACTGAACGCTTTGGTTTTACAGGAACTTTTCAGTATTGAAAAACCAACCGATGAAATAGCAAAATTTCGCGAACTATTGACAAATTACCTTATCAATAAACGAGTAGGAAGAACCTGGAAAAACACCAAACAATCGGCTTTCTGTGTTTTAGCATTGTCTAATTTAAACCTAACTACTCAGAACGGAGTTTATGCAGAAATAAAAATCAACAGCACAGAAAAATTCAAAGGTAAAATAACGGGAATTCTTCAAATACCTGTTGAAGCAGAAAATGTGTCTATTTACATGAATACAGATGAAATTCTTTTCTGGGGTCTGGATGGTGGCATGCCGATACCACTTGAAACTTATAAACCAATTTCTTCAAAATTTGCAATGACAAGAGAAATACAGAAAAGAACAAAGGTTAAAATAGATAAACAAGATATCTCTGTTTTTGTTCCGATAAAAAATAGATTCGTTGTTGAAAGTATTGAAACAATAAAAGCACCTGTATCCGAAGCAACTGTTTCTCATTTTTATCTTAACAATATGAATTCAAATGCCTTCATACTTCCAGATGGATCACTGATTTTCAACAACGAATACACAGGGCTAAAATTAAAAGGAGGTTTGATAGAACTCGACGAAGATAGTCTGACAATTTTAGGATCAATTTTTAGAGACAATATACAATTAACTGATAAAGGCATTTACAAATTGAAATTCACGGAAAATTCTCCAATAAAAATTGGCGATATATTGAGAAGCCAGATAAAATTTTTTGGTTCGGGAGATTACATTGTGGTTGAAGACCCGATACCATCAGCAGCTATCCCAATAAGAAATTATAGAGAAAGGGTCTTGAGAAAATTTTTTACAGATGATTTCCGATATTCAGAAAAAGAATTACGAAAAGATGGAACTCTAATATTTTTACAGAGAATGCAGAACCACGTTTTGTACAATTATTATAGAATAATGTTATCTGGTAAATTCACTATCCTCCCTGCCAAAGCATGGGAAATGTATGAACCTGAGAATTTAGTAAGTTCCGAAATTGAAACGATAGAGGTGGAATTTTGAGAATCTTTCCAATATCCGTATTTTTGATTTTAATAGCGATAATCAATTTTGGTTTCAGATCTTTTGAAATAAATCCTTTTGATTATCTGAATGAAAGAGATTTGAAAATTCTAAAAGCTTTGGGTTTGAATCTTGAAAATATTCCAGAACAGATTTTGGTAATAGAAACTGATAACTTATCAGAATTTGTCAATATTTCGAATGCTCCACATTTTTTATCGGCAATAACCAGAGACGGTAAGATATTTATTCAGAATAAGAATTATCTTTTAAAGAAATTTGATAAAACTTTGAAACATGAGGTTCTTCATGTAATATTGCATGCACTGGATTTGCCATATTTTTTAGAGGAAGGACTGGTGTGCGAATTAACTGAGGAATGGAAAGGTAGAAAGAGAAGTATAATAAATGTAGAGAACACAAACTACACTGAACTTAGAACACTGTGGGAGTTGGAATCTTATTCTTATTCTTGTTGGATAAAAATTAAAGAGATCTTTGGATTCTAAATTTCTTGAATTACTTTTTGGTTATGTAAAACTTATCGTGATATACTTTCAATTGAAAGTGATTTCTATACAAGTAATTTTAAGGAGGTAAAGGAGGATGCATAAAAAGAAATTCCTTGTTTTGATTCTAACTATTTTTATCGTAGTGGCTTTTGTAGTAACCTCGTGTGACCTTATAAAAAAAGAAACACCTAAACAAACGAATACTGCTCCCAATGAGCCTTCCTCTCCTGTTCCAGCAGATGGTGCTACCAGCGTTTCAATAAACACATTGCTCAGCTGGGTTTGTTCTGATCCCGATGGTGATGTCTTAAGTTACGATTTGTATTTCGGCGAAAATGAACAGAATCTTGTTTTGAAGGCATCAAATTTGACTTCAAACAGTTATCAACTGAGCAATCTTGAGTATTCAAAAACATATTACTGGAAAGTAGTCGCAAAGGATACCGATGGTAAATCAGCCATCGGACCGGTATGGTCTTTCACTACAGAACCTCATCCAAACAGAGCGCCTAAATTTTCAACGCTTTCGCCATTGAACAATTCAAACAACGTTCCTTTGGATGTCTTTTTGTCTTGGAATGCATATGATGAAGATGGTGATACTGTAACTTACGATATATACTTTGGAACCAATCCAAACCCATCGCTCATAAAACAGAATGTCCCAGTTGAAACCTTCCAACCTATAACGGAATTTGAGCTCAGTTACAACACTTATTATTACTGGAAAGTTGTGGCAAAAGACACAAAAGGTGCTCAAACAAGTAGCGATGTGATGGTTTTCAAAACTCAAATGCCGCCTAACAATCCGCCTGTAACTCCTTCTAACGGTTGGCCCTCGAATGTCACAAATATGCCACTTGATTTAACACTTTCTTGGACATGTTCAGATCCCGATGGTGATAACCTAACGTATGATCTGTATTTTGGTACAAGCTCAAATCCATCAAAGATTTTGAATAATTACAGTGGTAATAGTTACACACTTCACAGTCTCAATGGTAACACAACATATTACTGGAAAGTTGTGGCGAAAGATGGAAAAGGTGGGGTAACATCAGGACCTGTATGGTCTTTTACAACCTTAGGAAATAATTCTCCAAATGCTTTTAATTTAATTAATCCATCAAATGGCCAGACAAATGTGCCGGTGAACGGAGTAACTTTGCAATGGAATCCATCGACAGATCAAGATGGTGACTCGGTATATTATGATCTGTATTTCGGCACCAATCCTAACCCACCTCTTTACGCAGGACATCTTTACGGCACAAGTTATGCATTACCAAGATTGAATTACAGCACAACTTATTACTGGAAAGTAATCGCAAGGGATGGAAAGGGTGGCAGTACAAGTTCTGGCGTGAGTAGCTTCACAACTGATGCAAACCAGGCTCCACAAATAAACTCCATGCAACCTTCAAATAATTCAAACAATCAATTGAGAGCCAATTTAGCTTTGAACTGGAGTGTAACTGACCCCAACAACGATAACTGGACAGTTGATGTTTACCTTGGGACTAATCCGGTTAACCTCCAGAAAATAGCGGATGGTTTGACTGGTAACAGTTACGTTATAAAAGATGTTTTGGCAGCTAATACCACTTATTACTGGCAAATCGTTGTGAAGGATCAAGGAGGTCTTTCAACGACATCTTCTTTATATAATTTCACGACTGGAAAATAATCTTTCAACAAGAAACTTTTTAATTTAATATCCCCCGATTTTCGGGGGATATTTTATTTTTTAAAGGTTTTTCTTTATCAAAACGGCTAGTTTTTCGCTCTTCACAACTTCTTTTATTTCATTTATGCTCGCATTCCTTACTTTCTCAACACTTCCAAATCTTTTCAAAAGTGCCTTCTTCCTTTTTGGACCTATTCCAGGTATATTGTCAAGTTTGGACTCCACAATTCTTTTATCTCTTAATTTTGAGTGGAAAGAGTTTGCAAATCGATGTGATTCATCCCTTACCTTTATAAGCAGTCTCAAAGCAATATCATCAAGGGGTAATTTTAAATCTGTTTTGGCACCAGGGAAAACTATTCTTTCATCTTCTTTTGCAATACCAACAACCGGACAACTTTTTCCAATACTTTTCAAAGCCTCAACTGCAGAATTGACCTGTCCTTTTCCACCATCTATGAATAGAAGATCTGGTAGATCATATTTCTGATATCTGCGAATTACAACCTTTTTTATAGAAAGAAAATCGTCAGGGCTGTTTATACTATCAAATCTATACCGCCTGTATTCATTTTTCATCGGTTTACCATCTACAAAGACCACCAAAGATGCTACCGTAAAAAGCCCCTGCGTATGTGATATATCTATTCCTTCTATCCGACGTGGAAGATGAGGAAGTTCGAGTATTTCCTTTAACCTGTTAAGGGCATTTTCAGTATCTTCTATTTTTCTGTACTCTTCCTCCCAGTTCAGTCTGGATAGTTCGAGAATTTTAATCTCAAAATCATTCCTTGGTTTACCTACATAATTAGTGCCAAACGTTTTAGAGATTTCAGATTCAGTTTTAAAATTTGTCAAAATAATTTCTGGAATAGAGAGTTTCAAACCAAAATACAGCTGTCTTAAAAAATCTTCAGGTTCTCCATTGAATTCAAAAGAAAGTTTCCCCAGAAGATTTCCATTCCTTATTCTGAGAACTTCTCCGACACCTTTTTTGAAAAATATACCATCGACATCTAAATTTTCATTAAAAACAACGAACTGTGGTTCGAATATATTCCTTATTCCAAAAATCAGGTCCCTTATGTTTGCTGCTTTCTCAAATTCCAACAATTCTGATAGTCTTTTCATCTCTTTTTCAAGTTCTTCTATGAGTTGTTTGATTTCACCATTCAAAAATTCTTTGAACTTTCTAACCTGCTTATTGTATTCCTCTGCTGTTATTTTACCGGCACATGGTGCTGAACACATATTTAGATGGTACTCAAGACAAGGCTTTCGGGATTTATCAGGTTTTATATCGATTGAACAGCTTCTTATCTTGAATAACTTGTATGATAAATTCAGAAGTCTTCTCACAAAACCTATATCTGTATAAGGACCGTAATACTCTCCTTCTTCTTTCTTTTCTCTAACAATTTTAATAGTCGGAAACTTTTCGTTGGATATGAATATATAAGGATACCATCTTGTTTCCTTTAACATAGCATTGTAAACTGGTTTTTCTTTAAAAATCAGATTGGCTTCCAGCAGGAGAGCTTCTTTTTCTGAATTTACAACTATATAGTCAAGTTCATCTGCTTCATTCACAATTTTTTCAGCTTTTGAACCAGCATTTTTACTGAAATAGGAGAGAACTCGTTTTTTCAAATTTTTGGCCTTTCCTATGTATATCACCTTGCTGGAGTTTTTAAAAATATAAACTCCAGGAGTTTCAGGAAATTCATTCTTTACCTTTTCATACAATTTCAAACTACTTTTTTTCATAATTTTTCATACCCTGCCATAGATCTTCAAGACGTTTTTTTATGTTTTTTTCTGTTCCACGATCGTTTGGATAATAGAAAACCATACCTTTCAACTTTTCAGGTAGATAATTATCCACAACAAATCCATTCTCAAAATCGTGGACATATTTGTAACCTTTTCCATATCCCATATTTTTCATGAGTTCTGTTACTGGATTTCTCAGCTTAAAAGGAACATCTTCATTGGCAGTTTTTCGAGCTATATCGGCTGCTTTTTCATAAGCTTCGTAAACTGAGTTACTTTTGGGACAGACAGAAAGATATATCACAGCTTCTGCGAGTGCAGTTGTACATTCAGGCATTCCTATGAATTGAGTCGCCTGATAAGCAGCTACAGCTATTAAAAGTGCTTTAGGATCAGCAAGTCCTACATCTTCGCTTGCAAACCTGACGATTCTTCTGGCTATGTAAAGTGGATCTTCACCTGCTTCAAGCATACGTGCCATGTAGTACAATGCAGCGTCTGGGTCACTGCCACGCATACTTTTGTGAAAAGCCGAGATCAAGTCGAAATGCTCATCGCCTTTTTTTCTATATTTCGCAACGTTTCTTACAAGAAGTCTATCCAGAGATTCTAGATCTATATTTTTATTTCCAAAACTAAGAGAGCTTCTCACAACAAGTTCAAGGTAATTCAAAGCAGAACGTGCATCGCCTTCAGAAACTTTTGAGATAACCTCAAGAACATCAGAAGATATTTCAAAATCATGAGATTTTTTCAAAAAATCCACCGCATTGGATAAAATCTTAAGTATTTCTTCATCTTTGAGTTTTCTAAAAACAATAATTTCACATCTTGATAAAAGTGCTGGATTGACTTCAAAACTTGGATTTTCAGTTGTAGAACCAATCAACACAACTTTCCCTTCTTCTACGTATGGGAGAAGAATATCCTGCTGCAACCTATTGAACCTATGAATTTCATCGAGAAAAATTATTGCTCCTCTTCCAGTTGTCTGAAAATACGTGTTCGCCTTTTCAAGAATAGGTCTAAGGTCAGACAGACCACTTGTTGCTGCACTGAATCTGTAAAGAGGTCTTTTAGTGTATTTTTCTATCAAATTCGCCACAGAGGTTTTACCGCAACCAGGTGGCCCGTACAGAATGCACGAAAAGAGCCGGTCTTCCTCAATAGCCTTTCTCAATGTACCATTTTTACCTAATATATGTTCCTGTCCAATGAATTCGTCAAAAGTATTGGGCCTTAATTTTGAAGCCAATGGTTCATTGGAGTTATTATCATTCCAAAGTCCCTTTTGAAACATATTTCAACTGTTCCCTCTAAACCATTCGACAGTTTCTCTTAAACCTTCTTCAAGATTCCACGATGGCTTCCAATCAAGTATCTCAGCCGCGAGTGAATTGTCTAAAATGCTTTTCCTCAAATCTCCAGGTCTTGGAGGACCATAAACAGGTTCAAGATTGTATTCTGGTATTAATTGATGTATCTTTTTGAAAAGCTCATTAACAGTTGTACCTAAACCAGTACTTATGTTCAAAGAGACATTCTTAGCTTTTTTCATAGCTTCCATATTCGCACTTACAACATCTTTTACATAAATATAATCTCTTATATTCTCACCATCACCAAAAATTGTAACTTCCTTCCCTTCAAGCATTCGTTTTGTAAAAATAGCAACCACACCTGCTTCACCATGAGGATTCTGCCTGGGACCATAAACATTAGAGTATCTCAAAGCAACGTATTCCAAACCATGTTCTAAAGAGTAAAATTTCAGATATTTTTCCCCAGCCAGTTTTGAAATTCCGTAAGGTGATACGGGATCTTCTTTACACGACTCAGGTGTTGGTATTTTATCAGGGTTATCACCATACATAACTCCACCAGAAGAACTGAATATGAATTTCTTAACACCATATTTTGCTGAAAGCATCAGTAAATTCAACATACCTATTATATTTATATCTGCATCTTTTTTTGGATCTCTCGTAGACTCAGAAACACTTATCTGTGCTGCCAGATGAAAAACATATGACGGTTTATGTATTTGGAAGAGCTTTTCAAGGGAATTGAATTCTCTGATGTCCCAACTATATAACAATGCACTTGGATCAAGATTCTCTACATTCCCTGTGGACAGATTATCAACAACCACCACACCATACTCTTGCTTTAATAGTTCATCGACCAGATGGGATCCTATGAATCCAGCTCCACCTGTTACCAGTACCGTATCCAACTTCCTCACCCTTTCAGATGCTTTTATTTTCTCTCAAAAATTTGTACAGTTCATCGCAGCCTTCCTCGGGAACTTTCTTGAGTATCCCAACGAACTTTTCAAATCTTTCCTGAATTTTTGAGTCAATAAAATGTTCAATCTGGCATGATATTTTCTCGGAAAGATGCTCTGGTATACCAATTATTTCAGTAAAGAAATCCAGTATTTCAGAATGAATTTTTTCCAAATCTTTTGCTCTATCTTTACCTTTTTCAGTAAGAGTAATAAGACCATATTTCTCGTACTCAATGTAACCAAGATCTTTTAACCTTTTCATCGCATTGGTAACACTTGGTAAGCTCACGTTCATTTTTCGAGCAATGATACTTACCCTTGCAACCGGCTGTACCTCTGTTATTTGCTTTATGACCTTAAGATAATCTTCCAACGCTGGGGTCAAACTTTTTCTTCTTCCTGCCATTCTAAGCACCTCCATATTCAATTAAGCACTCTAAAATTATACAATATTAAATCAATTTGTTCAAACTTAGAATTATATCAAATCAAAACTTGTTAACTCAATCATAGAAATCTTCTTTGTGAACTTGTGAAAAATAAGCCTCCTACTATTATGTTTAAATAGTAACTTAATAACCGCCATATTATTATTGCCATCGCTATTTTTTCTATTCCAAAAAAGGGTTTGAAAAAAATGAAAAACAAACCTTCTGCAGCACCGGTTGTTCCGGGTGTAGGTATCAGAGAAAGTATAAGCCACACAATACTCTGAAAAGTAATGGCCTTAAGAAACGATAAATTTTCAACATTCAAACTTTTTGCAACAAAAAATGGCAGTGAAAGATTCAAGAGTAATTGAAGAAATGTAAAGAAAAATGCACCTATAAGTATCTTGAAACTTGATAAATACTCAACCATAGCAGAATGAAAACTGCTCAATTTTTCCAGCACTTTTTGTTCTGAAACCTTCAATCTAAATTTTTTCAAAATACCTATGAACCATTTTATGATTTTTTCAGTTAAGCTTGGATTGTAGGAAAACAACAAAAGCAAAAATATAACGGATATGTTCAATCCAAAACCTAAGAATGCTAAAAGTGATAGTTTACTAACATACGAAGAAACCTCCATAAACTTCCATGAAAGTATTATAAAACCGTAAATGGTTACAACCAGCTGATAAACTATGAATTTTGCTATCAAGATTGCAATTCCACTTGAAACATCTATGTTCATTTTACTCATGTAATAGGCTTGCATAGGTTGGCCACCTGTGGCAAAAGGCGTTATAGAATTAAATAATTGACCTATCATTGTTAGAAAGAAAGACTTAAGAAAGTTGATACCTTTCCTGAATCCTATTGTTGTCATAATAATACTTTCCATTATCCACTTGAACAAAACCACGATCATTCCAGCCGATAGCCAAAAAAAATTTATCTGGGATATAGAGTTTATTAAATTTTTGAAATCGCTCAATCCTGCTATTAAAATCACAAGAATAACACTAACTACTACTGTTATTATAGCTATTTTTAAATATCTACCAAATTTATTTGAAATACTCTACACCTCACTTTTAAAAAGTCCATGTCACCTTTCCGGTGGGTGCTTCTAACCCCTTTAAAACCTTTATTGCTTCATCGAGTACAATTTTATCATTTGAAAAAACAATCACAAGTGCTCCCACACTTTTTTCATTTATCAAATATGGGTTGTTTATAAGGATAACGCCTATTCTGGAGTTTAAATTCACATTTTCTAAATCTTTCTCTGAAGAGACAACCTCTACTTTTTCTACCTTTCCTCGTTTTACCAGAACTATCGCACTCTTTATTATCTCCTCACGTAATTCCTTTACTTTATTATCCCATGATTCAAAAGATTCAGACCAATCCAACTTAAGTATTACATCAGCATCAACATCAGAGCACCAGAAAATTCCCTTTGCTTTATCTACGAGTATCGGAACATCATAATTAAGTTTAGAAAATTCTTCCAATTGATCCTCCAAAATTAATACTGGAAGATAAATTCCCCTACTTCTCAAAGAAAAAATGACTCTTTCATTAAAGCCTTGAGTCCCATCAATAACTGGTAAAATCCCTGCTTTGATCAAACCAAGATAATACAATTCGAGTATCTGTGAAACTACATACGGTGAAGAACTTATAAAGTCTTTCGCTGGTGTTGAATCCGGTGATAGAGTAACCGGAAAGCCTGAAATACAGAAATCCACACCTATTTTTTTAAGATAAATACCAATAAGAAAGCCAATATCTTCAGCAAGAAAAGCTTTCGAAGTACTACCTAAGCAAAGAAACGAAACATCTTTGAGTAAATGATCTGGTTTTAAGAAAACACCTGTCATTTCATCATTTGAATTTTGGAATATTTCAGGTAGTTCATCTACGTTGGCGTAAATTTTTCCAACAAAATGATTTTCATTTGTATACACTGGCCGATACGATGAAAAACAAGTGGTTCCTACAAACATCAATGTTAAAATTAGAATATCAATCCAGAAGTTCTGGTAGAGTTTTTTTGATAACATTGTAAACTCCTTCGTTTATGTTCTCTTCATGGATCTTTGAGATCTTAACAAGTCTTTCAGAGGCATTTCCAATGGCTATTGGGTGGCCAACTTCATTGAGCATTTCGAAGTCATTTTCATTATCACCAAAAGCCATGGTTTTCTTCAAAGAAAAGTCAAGGAACTCTGAAAGTTTCTTGAGACCTGTACCTTTGTTAATGCCTTTGGGAACGAAATCAAGGTACGTTGGAAAGGATTTGAATATCTCGAGCTGAGTACCAAATAAATTTTTAGCTTCCTTTTGAATATCATTCAATTCTTCTTCATATGCAATAGCAAGAAGCTTTATACTGCCTCCTTTCTTATCAACAAGTTCGATTAGGTCTTCTACCACAACATAATCTATATTTGAGCGTTCACAGTAATTCTTCACATAATCGTTATCTTCTTCAACATACAGAATGTCATCTACATAAACTTGTCTGTGAATGCATTTTTTTCGCAAAAATTTCAATACTTCTGTAGCTATCTTGGGTTCTATAAGAGTTTTGGATAATATTCCTCTGCTTGGGTCCCAAAGAATTGAACCATTGTAAGAAATACAAGGACTTAAAAAACCAAGTTGCTCTTTCATAAATTTCTTCACTGCTTTTAACATCCTACCACTTGCCAGAATTATTCTGAATCCCTTTTTATTCAAAATATTCAGAGCATATTTATTCTTTTCTGAGAGCAACAATGATTCATCCACCAGTGTTCCATCTATATCAAAAACAAAAGTATCTATCAAAACTTTTTCGAATTGTTCCATATTTTTTCAAACTCCTCCCTGAATTTTTCCACTATATTTTGTGAGTCAAAGAACACAAAAAATTCGTCGTTCGAATTATCCGCAGATAAAGTTAAATTGTAAGATCCTGCACAAACGAGACCGTTTTTTCTTCCAGGATCTATGAGGATGAACTTATCATGTAACAGACCACCAAATGGATCCAATCGCATTTCAAAAAAATCTAATCCATCTTCTAACACACTGTATCTAAACCCATTGTACAGATTCCAGGTTTCATCCAGAATCAATCTTATTCTTACACCGTTAGCTGATAATATTTTTAACTGATTAAAAATCTCAAAATCTGTGAACGCATACATGCAAACCCAAACTTCTTCTTTTGCTTTTGAAAGAACCTTAACTATTTCATTTGAAATATTATGAACCGGGGAAAAAAACACTTTAGATTCTCTGTCCGAAAAATCTTTCTTTGAGTTATGGAATTTGAGATTCAGAAAATTACGAAATTCTTCCTCAAAAGTCTTTACAACCTTTTTATCATCGCTTATAAACGCATAATTATGATCTTTGAAAAAAGAACTTTCTGTTATGTTAGCGGAACCAAACCAGACGTATTTTCCATCTATGATTACAAATTTTGAATGAACCAATCCTTTAAACTCTTTCGAAGTACTGTCATCCAATACACTTATGCCATAATTTTTCAGATGCATTTTTTTAAAACTGTTTGAATCGTCTATAACCAGGGAAATAGTGACTCCCTCAAAGCTTTTTCCGATGAGCAGATCTTCGATTTCTTCAAAATCAAGATTGAACGTTACTATCTTTATATAATTATCGGCCTGCAATATCAAATTACAGAGCTCTTCTTTAAAATATTGAAAATCATTAAAATTAAACAGAACCCGTGTAAATGAGAATATAGATTCACTGAGAATCGTTACGCAAAAAATTGTCAATAGCCAGAGCCGCACGTTTTCCAGCCCCCATAGCTTCTATAACCGTAGCTGCTCCTGTAACTATATCCCCTCCAGCATAAACCCCGGGTATACTTGTTTGCATGGTCTCAGGATCGACTTTTATATAACCCCTGGAATTCAATTCAAGATCGGGTATAGAATTCAAAAGAATTTTGTTTGGTCCCTGTCCAATAGCTTCAATAACAAGATCAGCTTCAAGTAAAAATTCCGAGTTTTCAATAGGAACGGGACGACGCCTTCCACTTTCATCTGGCTCTGTTAATTTCATTCTTATACATTTAACTTTTCTGAGCTTCCCTTCTTCATCTCCCAAATACTCAACAGGAGTTGATAACCAGATGAATTTCACCCCTTCTTCAACGGCGTGATGGTATTCTTCTATCCTTGCTGGCATCTCTTTTACTGTACGTCTATAGATCACTGTGACCTCCTTTGCGCCTATTCTTAGAGCGCTTCTTGCAGCATCCATTGCCACATTTCCAGCACCGACAACCACTACTTTTTCCCCTCTAAGGACAGGGGTATCGTACTCTGGGAATTTGTACGCTTTCATAAGATTTATCCTTGTTAAAAACTCATTCGCAGAATAAATTCCAATCAAATTTGTCCCTTTTATCCCTAAAAATTTTGGAACGCCTGCACCAGTACCTATAAATATCGCATCGAAATCCCGACGAAGTTCCTCGAAAGTTATGGTATTACCAACAACAACATCTTTTATTAATTCAACCCCAAGAGCTTTTATCATATCAATTTCACGTTTCACAATCGCTTTTGGCAACCTGAACTCTGGAATTCCATAAGTTAAGACGCCTCCGAATTCATGAAGTGCTTCGAAAACAACGACTCTGTATCCCTTTTTAGCTAGGTAAGAAGCACAGGTAAGGCCTGCAGGGCCCGAACCAACTATGGCAATCTTTTTATTTTTTCTTTCTATAATTTCTGGCATCTTTGGATTGTCTTTTTGAGCTTCCCAGTCTGCAACAAACCGTTCTAACCTTCCTATTGCGACCGGTTCATGCCCTTTAATCTTACCAACTGTGCAGAAAGCTTCACACTGCTTTTCTTGAGGACAAACCCTACCACATATCGCCGGTAAAAGATTGGTCTCCTGTATTTTTTCAAGAGCCTTATCGAATTTCCCTTTTCTTATTAATAAAATAAAAGAAGGTATATCAATTCCAACAGGACACCCTTTTATACATGGCGCGTTTTTACATTGCATACAACGCTGAGCTTCCATAATTGCTTCCTCTGGGGTATATCCAAGAGCAACTTCAGAGAAGTTTTGCTTTCTCAATTCTGGTGATTGCTCTTTCATAGGTGTTTTATTAGGACTGATCTTCAAATCCATCACCCTCTGTTATTAAATTTTTTTGCTTTCATCTCGTATTCTTTGTATTGTACTAACCTTTTTTTTAGATCTTCCCAGTTAACATACCTTCCATCGAATTCTGGCCCATCTGCACAGGCGAACTTTATAACTCCATTGACTTCCACCCTGCACCCACCACACATTCCTGTACCGTCAATCATCACAGGATTCAGAGATGTCCAGATAGGTATTCCAAATTCACTGGCGACTTTCGAACAATTTTCCATCATAACAACTGGTCCAACAGCCCATGCAATTTTAATTTCTTTCCCTTCTTTTATTAAAGAACGAAATGCATCAGTAACCAAGCCTTTCATACCAAAACTCCCATCGTCCGTTGTTACGATCAAATTGTGGGAATATTTTGAAATATCGTCCATCAATATCAAAAAATCTTTTGAACGAGCACCGATTATAACATTGGTGTAATTTCCTGCCTCATAGAGTGCTTTCACTATCGGCAGTATCGCAGCAATTCCCACACCACCACCGATCACCAAAACGTTCCCAAATTCATCAATTTCACTTGGATTTCCGAGAGGGCCTGCTATATCCTCTACTTCACTCCCTACAGAAAGTTTTGAAAGTTTTTCGGTACTTTTTCCCACTACTTGCACCACCAGTCTTATTTGGCGGTCAAATTTCTGAGCGATGGTTAGAGGAATTCTTTCGCCTTTTTCATCTACTCTAACTATTACAAATTGCCCAGCTTTTGCATGCTGGGCAATTTCAGGAGCTTCAAAAATTAAATCAAATATTTTGGGCGCTATTTCTTTCTTTTCAACTAATTTATATCCCATTTCATTTCATCACCCCAAGTAAAAATTTTTTATAACTTTATCACATCTTGGACAAAGTTCACTTTTTTCATCAAATGGTACGAAATACTTCCAGCATCTTGGGCATTTTTTACCATCAGCATGAACTGCTTTTACAAAGACATCTTCACCTTCAACAAAATCGTCTTCAAGTTCTTCTACAAAATCCACCTGAGATACTATAAAGATATCTGGTAACTGTTTTTTATATTCTTCGAGGATCTTTCTTAATCTTTCGCTTTTTGGCTTCAATAAAACTTTTGCATCAAGTGAATGACCTATCAAATCGGAATTTCGAGCCTTTTCCAAAGCTTTCATAACATCGTCCCTGAGATTAAAAATGGCGTTCCATTTTTCTTCGAGCTTCTCATTTATGTACTTTTCATTGAATTCCGGCCACTCTTCTGCCTGAACGGTCCTGTATTTTCTGTCAGAAGATGGCAAATAACCGTAAATTTCTTCTGTTGTAAAGGCCATTATAGGAGTTAAAATCTTTACAAGTCCAACCAGTATTTCATGTATTACAGTTTGTGCGGATCTTCTTTCAATAGAGTCTGAACCTTCAACGTATAGTCTGTCTTTTAGTATATCAAGATAGAGAGAACTCAATTCAACAGTACAGAACTTATTGACAGCATGATATACTTTATGAAATTCGTATCTATCATAATACTCAGTAACATTTTTCAGAAATTTATGGAAGATTGAAAGCATAACCTTGTCTAATTCTAAAAGTTCTTCGTATTTCACTGAATCTTTTGAGGGTTCAAAGTCATTCAAATTCCCGAGCATAAATCTTAAAGTGTTTCTTATTTTTCTATAAACATCTACTTGTTGTTCCAATATGGACATCGAAACAGCAACATCGTTTGTATAATCAGATGAAGCAACCCAGAGCCTCAATACATCTGCTCCAAATTTCTCCACGACTTTTTGTGGTTCAATAACGTTACCAAGAGATTTTGACATTTTTCTTTTTTCTTCATCTTTTACAAACCCATGGGTCAAGACAGATCTGTAAGGAGCTTCACCATATTTTGCGACTGAGAGTATGAGTGATGAATGAAACCAACCCCTGTGTTGGTCGCTACCTTCAAGATACATATCGGCTGGATAAGTTAGATCCACCTCTTCCTTCAAAACCGCTTCAAAAGATGCTCCAGAATCTATCCAGACATCAAGTATATCCTCTTCTTTTTCGATGTCATTGCTCCCACATTTTGGACATACAAAATTCTCAGGTAATAATTCTTTAGAATCTTTTTCAAACCAATAATCTGTACCATTTTCCCTTATTAAATTCTCCACATGTTCTATGACTTTCGGTTCAAGGATAATCTCTCCACAATCTTTACAGTAAAACGCTGGAATTGGAATACCCCATATTCTCTGCCGACTTATACACCAGTCAGGTCTTTCTGATATCATGGAACCTATTCTATTCGAACCCCAAGATGGTATCCATTGAACTTCATTTATTTTACCGAGTACTTCCTTCCTGAGATCTTTCATATCCATTCCAATGAACCACTGTTCTGTTGCTCGGAAAATTACTGGATTATGGCAACGCCAGCAGTGTGGATAAGAATGTTCTATATTTTCACTTGCAACAAGTTTTCCAATCTCTTGAAGATCATTTATTATCTTTTTGTTCGCATCAAAGACAAACAATCCTTTATATTTTCCGGCTTCTTCAGTAAATCTGCCTGAATTATCTACCGGTGACAATATAGGTAAGTTATACTTCAAACCCGATACATAATCCTCTTCACCATGTCCCGGAGCGGTATGAACGCATCCCGTTCCTGTATCAATTGTGACGTAATCAGCAAGAATTATTACAGAATCTCTATCTATAAATGGATGCCTTGCTATTTTACCTTCTAAGTCTTTTCCCCTGAATTCTTCCACCGTTTCATAATCACTTATACCAGCTTTCTTTAAAACTTCGTCAGTTAACTCCTTTGCAATTATCCAATATTCCTTTCCAACCTTTACTTTTTGATATGTAAAGTCTGGATGAACAGCTATAGCCACGTTAGCAATCAATGTCCAAGGGGTGGTCGTCCAGATAATTACATATGTATCTTTTTCATCTTTAAGTTCAAACTTCACATATATTGAAGGTGAAACATGATTTTTGTATTCTATTTCTGCTTCTGCCAGAGCTGTCTCACAACTTGGACACCAGAATATTGGCTTTTTACCTCTATAAATCAAACCTTTTTCGACCAGAGCTTTTATAACTGATATCACAGCGGCTTCGTAATTTTTATCGAGAGTCAGATATGGTTTTTCCCACCTGCCCCTAACTCCTAATCTTATGAAATCTTTTCGTTGGTCTTCAATAGCTTGCATGGCATACTCAGCGCATTTTTTCCTTATTTCCATTTTGCTCATATTCTTTGATTTTTCACCCAGAACTTCAGTGGTTACCTTGTGCTCGATAGGTAACCCATGTGTATCCCAGCCAGGAACGTATGGAGAATCGAATCCTCTCATGGTTTTGTATTTGACAACAAAATCCTTCAATATTTTGTTCAGAGCAGTTCCTATGTGTATTCTCCCATTTGCATAAGGTGGACCATCATGGAGAACAAACTTCTTTCTGCCTTTTCTGAGACTCTGCACATAATTGTAGAGATCGATTTTGTCCCAGTATTCAATTATTTCCGGTTCTTTTTTGACCAAATTTGCTTTCATTGGGAAATCAGTCTTTGGAAGATTAAGAGTGTTTTTGTAATCCACCAACCATCACCTCAATAAATTTTTTATTGTTTCTTTTAACTCAGAAAAATCCGAGCCTTTTACAACATAAGCATCGGCAGCCCAGGACGAAAGATCACTTCTATAATGACTGTATGCCGTTAAGAGTATTATTTTAACATCTTTTTTCATAGCTCTTATCTTACCTGCAACTTCTATTCCATTCATCTCCGGCATTTCTATATCCAAAGTTATTAAGTCGAATTTCTCCTTTTCTATTACTTCAAGTGCTTCCTTTCCACTTTTACAAATTTTTACATCGTATCCTTCGTCTTCCAGTTCTTCCTTAATTAACAACGCAACATTTGGTTCATCATCCACTATTAATACCTTTCTCTTTTTCATCTTTTCCGACCCCTTTCTTTGGTATTTCAACAACAAATTTATTCCAGTCATCACCTGTTTCTAAATAAAGCTTCCCTGAATGCTCGTCTTCCACTATTTTTTTTGATATTGCTAAGCCCAATCCAGTACCATCTGTTTTCGTAGTAAAAAAGGGCATAAAAATCTTATCTTTCAGTTCTTCTGGTATTGGTTTTCCATTGTTTTTAATGGAAAAACAGGCATTTTTGTCTGTTTCATAAACTTTTATGTCTATTTTACCACGATTCGTTGCGTCGATTGCATTTTTTAAAAGATTTATTAAAACTTGCTTCAATCTTTTTCTGTCACCAAAAACTATTATTTCTTTTTCTGGGATTTCAGTCTTAAGCTTTGTAGATTTTTCCAATACTTTATCTCCGTAAAGTTCCAGAATTTCCCTGACGAGCTTATTGAAGTCAAAATTCTCAAATTCTACCGTTTCATAATCTTTACCAAATTCAAGTATTTCATCCAAGATTTCTTCCAACCTTTTAACTTCATCAGAAATTATTTCTAAGTAATGTTTGGACTTGTCGTCACTTATCTTTTTTTTGAGTCTATTTGCAAACCCTCCAATTACAGTTAGTGGATTTCTTATTTCATGTGCTACTCTCGCAGCGACTTCTCCAAGCATTGCCAATTTTTCCTGTTGCTGAAGTTCACGTGTAAGATTTCGATACTCTGTAACATCTTCAAGCATTATTATTATCCCATCAAACGTGTTTTTATTTATATTCCGCAAAGGAGTGAATTTTATATTGAAGTATTTTCCATATCTGGGACTTAGAAAATATTCATTCAAGACTATTGTGTCATCATCAGATTCGTAAATTTTATCAAGCTCACCTTTATTAGCTTTATAATAAACACTTGCAGAAATATCATACAGTTCTGCAAATTCGGTTCCAAGAGTTTTAAGATGTGTGCCTATAACCTGTTCTCTTGTTTTACCAAAAAACTCTTCTGCTCTTTTATTCCATTCTATTATCATCCCATCAGTTTTTATAACAATAATAGCAGCATCTAAAGAATTTAAAAGTTCTTCAGTGAATTTTGATAATCTTTCATAATAATTTGATTTTCTCTCAATTTCTCTGTTCTTTTCTTGAATTTCCAAAAGACTCATCCGCGTTTCTATAACAAGACCAGCACTGCTACTTAACAACTTCAAAAGTTTTATATCACTTTCACTTAAAATCTTTTGGCTGTATTTATTATCAGCGATTATTACCCCGAGTACCTCCTGTTTACCAGTTAAAGGTATACAAACAAAACTATCCGTTCCAAGTATCTTTATAAGCTGATAAAGTTCATTTCTCTTTTCTTCGATCAGTTGCGGTTGAACATTGACTAATGCTTTTCTCAATACAACTCTCTCAAAAATATCGTTACCAATATAGTTAATTTGTATATTTTCTAAATTACTGTTCAGATAACCAGATAAGTCGAGGGACAATGCTTCTTGTCTGAGGTAATCGGCAAAATCTCCATATATAGATAGATGCTTTTTCAATTTTTCGTAGATCTCCATATCTTTTCTATCTTCAGAAATTCCCAGCCACATTTTGCCTTTTAAGATCTGTTTATTTTTGTCCCGAAGTAAGAGTAACACTCTATCAAATCCAAATCCTAATTCTGAAACCAGTCCTATTAGCAATATTTTGAATATATTATTCAAATCGTAGCTGTAATTCATAGCTTGAATTATTTTGTACACAGCATTCAATTTTTGAATTTGCTTTTTCTGAGTCTCTATAAGTTCTTCTAACTTCTTTTTATTTATAAAATTTTCTATCAAAAGTGAGAGCTTTCTCGAAGAATTTATTACCATCGAGAGTTCAAATTCATCAAGATGTTTGTAAGGTCTGTAGTGCTTCGTTTCTATCTTATTTGCAAGCATTATCAAGCCAAAAGGTTTTTCATCAACATATAATGGGCAGAGAATTACTGACTTAAACTTGAGATTCAGCAATCTTTTTAAAAACTCAAAAGAATCCTTATCGATAATTAATCTTGGCTTTTCTAAATTGATCATATCCAGCAATTTGTTATCCTTAGGAACAATATAATTGATAATTTCATTTTCTGAAAAACCTTTCCAAGCTTTCAGAACAAGGTTTTCACTTTCAAAAGTCCATATGGCTGTATATTCTACCTCTAAAATTCTGGAAACTCTTTCCAGAAAGCGCTGGAATATATCCTCTATTTTCTCTACTTCGACTACGTTTATATCAAGACTTTCTATCAATTTTAGTCTTATATTTTCATATTTTAATTCTGTCTGTTCCATAAGAAAAACCATCAAAATTCCGAGGATTTCCTGAAAGCCTTTGAACACTTTTTCAAATTCCTCTAAATCTTTTCGGTTGCTTACTTCTAAAAACAAAGCACCTACCAACTTGTTTTCAAATATCACCGGAAAAACAATTCCAAGATTATTCGGATTACCTTTTAAAACACCTAATTCGTTACCAAGAAGTAGATTAAAATCCTTATTTTCAAATTTCGAGAGTGGAATTTTCAATTTTCTAACCCATGTCTTATCAACTAAGGAAGTACCAACAAGTCTTAACAACTTGCGATTTTCTTCAAACATCATCAACGAACTGCTCAATGCACCACAGTTTTCTGAGATTATCTCTGACAACTTATTAAAAACATCTTCCGTATCTCTAAAAACTAAAACTCTTGTTATTTCCAAAATAAACTTTTCAAGATCAAATTCCATTATCAATTACCCCTCAAAAATTTTATTTAAATCTTTCAAAATGTTTTCAACATGAGTACCTCGCCAGTATATCTTGTGACATTTTGGACATTCAAGAAATTGATTATTAGTAAGATAAACATATTCCGGTACTCTGTTCTTTATTTTTTCTTTTTCAACATATTCCAGTACACAATTACATTCTATGCATCTTTCAAATAATGAGCTTTTTTCAAAAGAGAGCTTGAATTTATTCTTAACTGCTTTCAATTGAGAATACCATCTATCAGATTTCAGAAAGAAAGATTCTATACCTTCCTTTGTGGCTTTTATAAACATTATTCTGTCTCTTGTTAAAAGGGTTCTATCTTCGGCTTTACAAAGTTTCAATATCTCGTCTTCTGAGATATCAGAAAAATATAGGGTATCAAAACCAAGAATTCGAAGTTTCTTTGCAAGCTTTCCAAGCATTCTATCTGCGAAAAATTTTAATTTCATTGATTCAATTCACCCTCTTTGATCGTTTCAGAAAAACAATACGTGTATCTCCAAAATTTCGATCAGTCTCTACTATAAACGTTTCAGGTACAAATAGAAACTCATTAATGGATAATTCCAATATAATCGTTGTGGTATCTTTTAAAAGTTGCGAATTTTTTTCAATGTTTACTAAAATTTCCTGACCATACCCTGCATCGTAAGGTGGATCAGCAAAGACAATATCAAACTTTTGACCCTTTTTATTTAGATATCTCAAGGCTCTTCTGTAATCCATCCTGATTACTTCAAAATTCGAAAAATTGATTTTTGCCATGTTTTTTTTCACAGTGAAAATTGCTTCACTGATTATATCAACTAATGTTGCTCTAAATGCTCCACGACTTATGGCTTCTGCTGAAAAAGCACCGCTTCCACAAAAGAGTTCCAGAACATTTGCGTTTTCAACATCTTTATCCAATATAGAAAAGATTGCAAGTTTTGTCTTTGAAGTAGTATGTCTAACTCTTCTATTATTTACCGAGAAAAGAGTTATAGATTTATACTTTCCGCCGGTTATTTTCAAACTATCCCACCTCTATAA
This sequence comes from Thermotogaceae bacterium, assembly GCA_029981435.1. GTDB lineage: Bacteria > Thermotogota > Thermotogae > B21-G9 > HyVt-16 > HyVt-16. The sequence goes on from JARRBB010000002.1 coordinate 78,210, forward strand.
GTTCTATTTTAGAACCATAGAGTTGTTGTATTTTTTTCAGTAACTTTTCATGCTCCATTAATTTAGGATCAAGTTCTAACAACTTCTTGACATCTTCACGAGCACTTAAAAGTATTTCAAAGTCTTTTGAAAGATCTGCCACCTTGAATTCCGGCAATCCATGCTGTTTCACTCCAAGGAATTCTCCGGGGCCCCTCAATTTGAGATCGTATTCAGCTATTTTAAAACCATCAGTAGTGGAAGCAAAATAATTTAAACGTTCAAAAGCGCTTGTAAATCTTCTATCTATAACTAAAAAACAATAGCCTTCGAGATTACCTCTTCCTATACGTCCTCTCAACTGATGAAGTTGGGCAAGTCCAAATCTCTCTGGATGTTCAATAACCATTACTGTTGCATTGGGAATATCTATTCCAACTTCAATTACAGTCGTTGAGACAAGTATATCAATTTTCTTTTCCGAAAACATTCTCATTATCGTTTCCTTATCAGCATCTGACATTCTTCCATGTAAAAGGCCAACATTGAATTCTGAAAAAATTTCACTCGAAAGTTCCTCGTACATTGTAGTAGCAGCTTTTAATTCCAGACTTTCTGATTCTTCAATCAGAGGATAAACAATAAAAGCCTGATGTCCTGCTCTTACTTCGTCTTTTATAAATTCGTAAACTTTATATATTTTTGATGATGAGATCAAAATGGTCTTAATTTCTTTACGGCCCATTGGAAGCTCACTGATCGTTGATACATCCAAATCACCGTATATTGTTAAAGCCAAGGACCTCGGTATCGGAGTAGCGGTCATTACTATCATATCGACAAGCTGACCTTTACTGAGTAAAGCTTCTCTTTGCTTTACGCCGAATCTGTGCTGTTCATCAATTATTATAAGTCCAAGATTTGAAAAATGCACATCTTCTTGTATTAGTGCATGTGTACCAACTACAACATCGATCTTTCCTTCTTTAATATTACTCTTTATCTTTTCCTTTTCTTTCTCATTCATCGAACCAACAAGAATTTCAACGTTTATTCCCATTTTTTCTAAATCATTTTTAAGTCTTTTAAAATGTTGATAGGCCAGTACAGTTGTGGGTACCATTATTGCTGATTGATAACCAGCTTCAAAATTGTCCACAATTGCTATTTCTGCAACAATCGTTTTACCTGAACCAACGTCACCTTGTATAAGCCTTCTCATAACTTTATTTGATAACATATCTTTTCTGATCTCTTTCCAAACTTTGATTTGATCATTAGTCAACTTAAAAGGTAGTTGTTTTATAAACTTTTCTGCAAGTTCTCCTTCTATGTCTTTGGCAATTCCCTTGACTTGGTTTTCCAATTTCAATTTATGATAAAGAATCGACAACTCGAAATAAAACAGCTCTTCATAGGCAAGCCTTTGACGAGCTTTTTCAAGTTGATAAAAACTTGGAGGAAAATGCATTGTCTTTATTGATTGATTAATATCAAGTAATTCTCTTTTTTCAACTATCCACTCAGGCAAGATTTCTTCAAAACAATCAGCATTGTCAATATTATATTCAATTATTCTTCTAATTAAGTTTTGGGTTAAACCAGCGGTCAAACTGTAAAGTGGATATATTTTCCGGGCTGCTTTTTCTGAAAAATCATTGGTCAATCTTTCAAATTCCGGGTTCTGCATTTCGAACTGACCATAAATATTTTTTTTAACATTTCCAAAAACTATATATTCTGCATTTTTTTCCAGCTTTTGAACAATATGATCTTGGTTAAACCATTTCAGAAGTAGCTCACCAAATCCATCCGTTAAGACAGCAATTAAAAGAGTTATGTTCGAAAGCTTTCTTTTTTCGAAATTCAAAAGTTTTCCCTTTACAAGAACTCTATCGCCATCCTTTATCAAACTTATTGGGACCAGCTTCCTTCTATCTTCATAATCTCTTGGAAAATAAAGTATAAGATCTTCTATGCTTTTTATTCCAAGTTTGTTCAATACTTTTTCTCTTTTGGGACCGACTAATTTGGCATACCTTACCTCTGAATTCAAAATTTCTTTTGATTGGCAAACACTTTTTGGGAACTCAACTGTGAGAAATTCATCCTTCAATTTTTTTATAGCAATTCTACCATTTTTCAATCTCTTTAAAACCCTGTCTTTTGGGAGTTTGTCAAGATTTGAATAATATCTCAAAAGAAGCGAAATTTTTTCATTCAACGCCGGATGTTTTTCATAATCGACCACTTTTTGCCATAGTGAAAAGAAATCAGTATGTAGCTTTTCTACCTGAATTTTGTTCAAATTATCAATATAATTGTTAATTAGATTTTCAAGTTCGTTTAAAAATTCTTCGAACAATATCATACTTTATCCTTCTCCATACTTAATGCTTTACATTAAAATAACCGTTTAAAATCTCACCATCTAAAGTGGTCGTGTAGCTGTAAGTTGCTTCAGTGGAGTTAAAATCAACGAGCTCACAAAAAATGTTGAAACCGTTGAGATCTATTTCAAAGGAAGTTGCTGGAAGTTCTTCCCAATAAAACTCAAGAGCCTGCTGACAGCTTTTAACTGTTATGGACAGAAGGACCCTTTTCTCACGAAGCCGAACAATTTTCACAAGTTCGGCTAAAGTTTCCAATCTTAAGGATACGATTATAGAAAAAACAAATAGGAAGACCAACAATATAACCAGTAAAAAACCTTTTTTCATTTTTCGAAATATCCAACGTATGGGAAGTTTCTATATTTTTCATCGTAATCCAGACCATAACCTATTATGAATTTATCGTCTATTTCAAATCCAACAAAATCCGCTTTTAAGTCTGATTTACCAATTTTGTGGTATAAAGCGGCAACCTTCAGTTCCTGAGGCGAATATTTGTTTAAATATTTCAAAATATAGGAAAGAGTTTTACCAGTATCAAGAATATCTTCCACAACCAGAACGTACTCATTTGTTATTGGCCTGTCTATCCAGTAATTAACCTTGACTTTTCCAGTACTTTTAGTTCCGGAATAACTTGAAACGTGAACAAAACAATAGACAACGTCCATGTCCAGATTTAAAAGAAGCTCACTGTAAAAATGCACGGCTCCTTTTAAGACACAAATTGCAATTAGTCTATCTGTCTTGTCTTTATAATATTCGTTTATAGAGGCAGCCATTTCTTTTATCCTATTTTTTATTTGGTCACTGGTGTGTAATATTTTCAAGTTCTTTATAGAATAATTTTCCAAGTTTTTTTCACTCCTTTGTTCAAATGTTCAATACTATTATAGAAGGTTTTTGATTTTTCAGTTTGTCTGCGTTAAATTCGAAGACATTGTTCTGTTTATGAATTATTTCAAAATCCAAATTTGAAGAAGCGATTTTTTCAAAATCATCGACTGATTTTATAGGAAAGTTTATATACTTCGTTTTGTAGTGCATTGGTATTACAACCTTTGGATTAGTTAGCTTACAAACTTCTACGGCTTCATCCGGTCCTATCGTAAATTTTCCACCAACAGGTATCAGAATTATATCAACAGGCAACAGTTCTTTCAAAATCTTATCATCTATAACATGACCTATATCACCGAGATGTGCTATGCTAATTCCATTTGGAAATTCAAATTTGAATATCAAATTCATTCCTCTCTCACTACCCATAGATTCATCGTGATAAGATCTTATTGCTTTGATTTTCAAATTGCTTTCTTCAAAAATCCCTTCCTCTTTCAAAACCTTGAAGTTTCCTTTCAAAAGATCGTGGGCATTGTGATCAAAGTGTTGATGACTCTCTGTTATTAAATCAGGTGATACATCCGGCAAAGGATAACCTACCGACTTGTCGAAAGGATCTGTTAGTATCGAAATTCCAAACTCTGAAGAATCGATAAAAAAACATGCATGGCCAAACCATTTAATCAACATAATATCACCCCACTTTCACAACCTTCAAGTCCTTCCTATCTGAAAGATCTATTATTTCTTCATCGTCGCATAAAACAACCGGTCTAAATATTTTACCTTTTTTGGTTCCTATAACAAAACATTTTTTCCCATTTGACAATAAAAGCTTTGTTCCCGGTGGGTAAATTCCAAAGATTCTTATCAATGTATTTAAAACTTTATCATCATAAGCATTCACTGATTGTAAAAGAGTGCTCATAGCTTTATATGGATTCCAAGCTTTTTTGTAAGATCTTTCAGATGTTAAAGCATCGTAAACATCGGCCACAGCTATTATTCGAGCAAATAAACTTATATCATCGCCTTTTAAACCTTCTGGATAACCTGTTCCATTTATCCTTTCATGGTGATAAGTTATACCCGACAGTATATCAGCATCCGAAACACCAGATCTCACAGCTATTTCTCTTCCCATTACAGGATGCGATTTTATCAAATCAAATTTCTGTTTTGTAAGAGCTCGTGGAGCATTCAATATATTCAAGGGTATCTTAAGTTTTCCAATGTCATGAAGTAATGAAGATAAAGAAATTTTCTTAATTGACTCTTTTTCAAGTTTTATTTCAAGTGAAATCAACGTACTCAGAATATTCACATTGAACAGATGTGTAAAAGTGTACTCGTCATAATTTTTAAGTTTGATAAGGTTCAAAAAAACGTTTTCCTTATAATTCAAGAATATTGTATCAAAAATCGTTTCAGATACCTCTTCGACAGCTTTAGGATCAAAACTGTCATTTTCTACAATACTTTTTGCAATTTCCTTTATTTTTTTGTCAACCTGTTTTATTATTTCCTCATTTATTAGAACATCTATTCCTTTATCTTTCAAAACCTCTGGTTTGAAATCTAAAAATTCATCAGCTTCAATGCAAATCCATTCTATACCTATCCTGCGCAAAAGCTCTATTTTTTGATCATCCAACACTTCACCTTTTTTTAGTAAAATCTTATTTCCATCTTCTATGTCTTCGGCTAATATATCGCCTTCCAGAAGTTCATCAACTTTCTTCCAGCTATTCAAAAACGACACCTCTTATCCACAATTGAGATGATTTGGAAAGATCGAGCTCAAAATTCCCAATCTTAACAACGGGTCTTAAAGGAGCGTTAGGAAGTATCTTAACAACTATCCCTCTTCTTCCATCGCTAAGCTCTACTTTTGTCCCCGGAGGATAGACGCCGAAGACTTTAAAAAAGGCATTTACAAACTCAGGATCATAGAAAATTCCTGATCTGTTAATGATCCAGTAAGCTGCTTGATAAGGATTAATAGCTTCTTTACTTGTTATCTGTGAAGTTAAAGAATCGTAAGCATCGGCTATCTGAACTATCCGCGATATCCAGTTTACACTTTTCCCTTTTCGCCCAAATATACCCTTACCGTCAAATCTCTCATGGTGCTGAAGGATCCCATTCATTTCTTCAGGGGTTAAAAAGTTTTCACCATTTTTTCTTATAACTTCTACCGCTACCAAGACATGCTTTTTGAAGATCTCTTCTGGAACAGCCATTCCTTCAGGTTCAATATCTTGAAAATTGTCTTCAATAAATGCCCATCCAATATCATGAAGCAACGCTACTTTAGCAACGGAAATCATTCTATGCCTTTGTAGATTCAGGGCATCTCCAATAATGACGGAAAGAACACTGGTATTTATCAAATGTTTTCTTAAAAAACCCAAATTATGTGATGAAAAAAAGTTTAGAATAACATCCTTTTGTTTTTCAAGATAATCAACTATTCCAATACACGTATTGGTTACCTTTGAAACATCGATTCTATTACCAATTCTTAAATCTTCAACAAAATTGGATATCACTTCTATGTATTCATCATACATTTTCTCAGGTAAAACTGTTGGAAGCTCTTCGGAAAAACTCTTCTTTTTTGTTGATGTTTCAACTTCGAATACTTCATAATATTCGTCACTGAGTGATTCAGCATCATCTTCAACATATATAGGTATCCAGTTAATTTCTCTATCAGCAAGCTGCTTTATATCCCCCTGGGTCAATTTGGTGTTTTTTTTCATCAAGAGGACAAAACTTCTACTGTCGTATATGTCCTCGCCCAAAACTTCTCCGGCTTTTACATCTTTTATTCTCTTCCAAATGATACCCAAAGGTATCATCTCCTAATGTTTAGGATTCAATAAAACTCTTAACCAAGTATCTTTAAAATATTTTCTGGTGATTTCCAGAAGATCTTGAATAGTCACAGAATCAAAATTGTTCGCTAACCAATCCACATCTAAAACTTTATCAAAAATTCTTACATCTTCAAAATTTTTATACATTCTTGAAAATGTATTCTCAGTTGCTAGCAACAATTCTCCTTTTATTCTTTCTTTTCCATACTCAAGTTCTTCACGAGTTATCGAACCCTGAGTTATATCTTCGATCTCTTTCTGAAGTTTCAGCAGGAGCCTATCAAGTTTTTCAGGGGAAGTCGATGAATAGATTAAAAACAATCCAATATCTCCGAAGGTTAAATATTCTGTGTGTATGTTGTATGCTAATCCTTCCTCTTCACGAATTTTGTTGAACAGCCTGGAACTCATTCCATCTCCGAACAAAGTGTTAAATACAGAGAAAGCAAAAAAATCTTCGTCTCTACGGCCAGGCGCAGCAGTTCCCATCAACAGATGGACCTGATTTATATCTCTTTTGAATTCCTTTATTTCTTCCTCTTTAGGTTCGAATTTTGGCGGATTAATCCTGAAAGAAAAACTTTGACTTTGGTAAGTATTTTCTATTTCCCTTATTTTCTCTGTTAATTCATCTGTTATCCTTCCAGCAATCGAAAGGATCATGTTAGAAGCGTTGTAAAACCTGTTGTGATAATTCAGGATATCCATTTTAGATATTTTCAAAACACTATCTATACTTCCGAAGATTGTTGAACCATAATTAGAATTATTAAAAGCTTCTCTGAGAAATATATCATGAATTTTTCCATACGGATCATCTTCCAGATGTTTTATCTCTTCTACAATGACCTCTTTCTCTTTCATCAAATCTTCTCCATCAAACAAAGGATTGAAAGCCATATCAAAAATTATGTCGATGGCCTCTAATATTTTAAAATAAGGGATTTTAGCGTAATAAAAAGTAACTTCTCTGCTCGTAAAAGCGTTCAAAACCCCACCCGATTTTTCTATTGGTTCTTTAATCTGAAAACTATTTCTTTTCTTAGTACCTTTAAAAACCATGTGTTCTATCAAGTGAGCCATTCCCTTTGAATCTGGGGGATCAGAAACAGACCCTCCCAGAATCCCAAGGCCTATTGAAACAGACCTAAAATCTTCTATATCTTCTAAAACTAACTTCAATCCATTTTTAAGAGTTATAAATTTAGTTTTCGTGTTTTTTCTTGCGTTCATACCCAAAGTGTTTGCCTTCCTGTGCCTTTTTTTCATTTGAACTATTTACTATTCTTTTCAATTGAAGTCTACCAAGTTCGTCGATATTTATGACTTCTACTTCTATGTTATCTCCTATCTTCAGCACACTGTTTATATCTCTTACACGTTCACCCATCTTTGAAATATGTACTAAACCTAATTTCCCAGGCAGTACTTCGACAAATGCTCCATAAGACTCCACTCGCGTCACAGTTCCTATAAATCTCTGCCCTACTTCTATATCACGGGTTATTTTCTCAGCGATCTCTTTGACGCGTTTTATATTTTCAGGGTTATTACCGATTATTTTTACTTTTCCTTCTTCATCGTCTATTATGATATTCACATCATAATCTTTTGTGAGTTTCTTTATAACTTTTCCACCAGGTCCTATAAGTTCACCAACTCTCATTGGATCTATCTGTGTCACAACTATCACAGGAGCATATTTTGAAATAGCTGAACGCGGTTCAGCAATAGTTTCATACATAAGATTCAAGATTTTATTTCTGGCTTCTTTGGCCTGTTCAAGCGCTCTGGCCATTATTTGTCTGTCTATTCCACTGATCTTTACATCCATTTGAAATGCAGTTATCCCTTCTCTGGTCCCGGCAACTTTGAAATCCATATCACCATAATGGTCTTCAGTACCGAGGATATCAGTTAGTATAACAACCTTATCATCTTCCTTGATCAGTCCCATAGCAACACCAGCCACATGTTTATGAATGGGTACACCAGCATCCATTAAGGCAAGTGAACCCGAGCAAACAGTAGCCATCGAAGAAGAACCGTTGGACTCAAGTATTTCTGAAACCACTCGTATAGTGTATGGAAACTCTTCTTCTGAAGGCAATAAATTTTTCAGAGCTCTCTCGGCAAGATGACCATGGCCTATCTCTCTTCTGCTTGGTCCTCTTAATGGCTTAACTTCCCCAGTGGAATAGGGCGGAAAATTATAATGCAGCATAAACCTTTTAGTTCCTTCTTCAAGAAGAGAATCAATTATTTGCTCATCCATTGGAGCACCTAAGGTAACTATTCCTAAACTCTGAGTCTCACCACGCGTAAATAAAGCTGAACCGTGGGTTCTTGGGAATAGCCCCACTTCACACGTTATTGGTCTTATATCAGTTGGACTTCGACCATCAACCCTGAGATTTTTCTCAACTATCATCTTCCTAACTGTTTTTTTCACTTCTTCTTCATAGAATATCTTCAAAAGCTTTTCAACATTCTCATCGTTAATTTCTACCTCTGTTTTCAGTTGTTCTAACAAAACATCTCTGTATTCTTTGATTGCAACACTTCGAGCATGTTTTCCTTTGGTTAAAAGCCTTTTTTCAAGTTCCTGAAAATCTATTAAGCTTTGGAATTTGTTTTTTATATCTTCTGGCAATTCCGGAAATTTTATTTCCATTTTTTCGATACTGAATTCTTTTATTATCTCCTCTTGAAACTCCACAAGTTCTTTGATCGCGTTGTGAGCAACTTCGAGAGCATTTAACATTTCTTCTTCACTGACTTCTTTCGCTTCTCCCTCTACCATTGTTACTGCTTCCTTTGTACCAGCGACCACTATATCAATCAAACTTCTTTCCATATCTTTCTCTTTTGGGAACACAACATATTCACCGTCTATATATCCAACTCTGACACCTGCAACTACACCTTCAAAGGGGATGTTAGATAGATTCAAAGCTACTGAAGTCCCAAAAATTCCCCAAGTATCAGGTGGATTGTCAGGATCAACTGATAAAACGGTAACAACTATTTGTACTTCATTTGTGAACTTTTTTGGAAAAAGAGGCCGTATAGGTCTATCAATTAGTCTTGCAGACAGGATAGCCGTTTCACCAGGTCTGCTCTCACGTTTTATAAAACCTCCTGGTATTTTACCTGCCGCATAGAATTTTTCCTGATATTCAACTGTGAGCGGCATGAAATCGAGATTACCGCTTGGTTCGTCTGAGGCAGTTGCTGTTACAAGCAAAGCTGAATCTGCAAATCTTAGTACTACTGAACCATTGGCCTGCTTAGCCATTTTGCCATGTTCTATAATCAATTCTCTGCCGAAAAAATTCTTTTTCCAAACTTTATACACTAAACCTCACCTCTTGTAATTGATATTTTACCGATGTTATTCAAATATACAAGAGCGGGTTTATTACCCGCTCTTGTTGTTATTTTCTCAAAGAAAGTTTAGATATAAGTTCCTTGTAAACTTCAGGTCTATCGTTTCGAAGATATCTCAAAAGTTTTCGCCTTTTACCAACCATCTTCATAAGGCCTCTTCTTGAATGGTAATCTTTTGGATGCTTCTTAAGATGCTCAGTAACATGTTTTATCCTTGCAGTCAATAAAGCGACCTGAACCTCCACGGAACCTGTGTCAGAATCATGAAGTTTGAACTCATCAATTATACGAGCCTTTTCTTCTGGTGTTAAGGACATTTTTTGCACCTCCATATTATAATCCTCTAACCCAGAAAGGGCTTACTCCACAATCCGAGTTAGGGTATGAATATTCTAACATTTTAATCAAATGTTGACAAGAGGAAGGGCTTTATGAGAAAATTATTAGGTAGTACAACAAAGCCCCCATAGTTCAACGGATAGAACGGCGGATTCCTAATCCGCAAATGGAGGTTCGATTCCTCCTGGGGGCACCATTTAAATTAACAAGAAATCTATCCCCTTTATGGGGTTTTTTTATAGTGTTGAGATTATTTTTGGTGTATAATCTATTCGACTTTATTAGGTTCAGGAGGTTTTATTGAATTGAAAAAACAAATATTAGTCTTTTCGTTGATTGTAATTTTGTTTTTGATTGCTGGTTGTGATTTTTTAAAAAAAGCAAAGAATGAATCGAGTATCGATATTTATATCGAAAGTGTCAAATTTCCCAATAATCTGGTTCAAGAATCTCAAAAAGCCTTTATAAAAGTTTTCATAGAAAACATAAATTTTCTGGATAAAAGTTTAGTCATAAATAAAGAGTATCAGTTTCCTTCTTCTTCAATGATACCTATTTGTAGTTTTAAAGTACCCAACGGTGATTACCAATCTGGTATTACAATATCACTCTCTCCGAGAGCTACTATCGATATATATAATGGTAACCTTTTAACAGATACTAACAGTCTAACACTGATGGCCACTATTTTGAATAGTTCACCAAAAAGATACGATTCATACAACCTTGATATTCTCGATACTTTAGACATAAACAGCGATGAGAATTTTTATCTTCTTTTAGATTTTTCAGAGATATCAGATGTATATTCCGATAATTCTGTTGCAACTCCTAATATCAACTTTGCAAAAGCTGATGATTTGGTAACTGTGAACGGAACAGTCTGGGATAGTTCGGAATATAGAATAGAATTTTCCTCACCATACTATCTGTTTAACACGTTTACAAATTCAAGAAATTATTCGATCAAACTGTACAAAGGTGATTATATAGTGTCTGCGTTCCTGTATGAGTTAGATAACACTATTCAATCAACTTCTACGCTTATAATTCCACTCGAAGACATAACGCAAGATTTTTTTCCAGAGTGAGGCTACTTGAATGATTTTCAATCCCTTGATAAAAAATAACAGGAGTAAAAGAAAAAAGAAAACAAATTCGTCCAGAATAAATGTTATCATTCTCTTATTCATAATATTATGGTCGCTATTTTTAACTATCAGATCCGTGGTAAATTATAAGGAGATAATAAAAGTCTATGAATCTAAAAAAAATGAATATGAAACCATGAGCAACGAGTTAAAAAAAATGGAAGAAGAATTAGAAATTCTTAGGAGGGTACTTCAAGAATATGAAAAAATTCGCGGTAACAACGTCTTACAAACCCAACCAGCAACAGATAACATTAGCCAAGAAAATAGCGAATGAACTTTCATGTGATTATATTCCCAGAAAAAAAATAAAGGATTTTAACCTCGATTTCTTCTACGTAGTTGAAAAAGATGAAAGATTAGTAATAAGGAAAAAAGGGTTTGAACTTTTCTTTCATCCTTCTATAGCAAAAGTAAGATTTTTAAACATAAAAAAAGGGTTAAAAGACTATCTAATAGAATCCTTAAATCCCTCTGGAAACGAGATTGTACTTGACTTAACTTTTGGCTTGGGCAGTGAAGCAATTCTGATGGCAAATTTTTTGCCTGATGGCAAGGTGATAGGAATAGAGGGTTCAATACATATTTACACTATCGTGAAATACGGTTTGAAGAACTACAAAGATTCAAGCAACTGGATAAACAATGCTCTAAAAAGAATAGAGTTATATCATGGAAATTTCAAAGAAATGATCAAGAATTATCCAGAGAATAGTTTCGATGTTGTTTATTGCGATCCAATGTTTGAAAATCCTGTTTTTGAATCGAGTGCCATGAATCCCCTTAGAGGGTTTGCGCTTTACGATTCAGTCAACGAATCTGACGTCGAAAATATGTTGAGAATAGCAAGAAAAAAAGTCATTCTTAAGTCGAGGGTGGGAGATTCAATGTTTGATAAGATAAAAGTCGACAAAATATTAAAAGGAAAAAACAGTGTTATAATATATGGGGTGATTTATAAAAATTGAGAATACCGATCATCTGTGGACCGACGGCGGTTGGAAAAACAGAATTATCACTTGAAATTGCTGAAAAATTAGATGCAGAAATAATTTCTATGGATTCCATGCAGATATATAAATATATGGATATTGGAACAGCTAAACCTTCTTTAGTTGAAAGAAATATTGTACCTCATCACATGATAGACATTGTTTATCCTGATGAAGAATACAATGTATATAAATATGTAAAAGAGACACTTGATATAATCGATAAAATTCTTTCACGTGGGAAGATACCTATTTTAGTAGGCGGAACAGGTTTATATGCAGAAGGTTTAATAAAAGGAATAGTCGAAATCGGACCTGATTTTGAATTGAGGAAAAAACTTCAGAAGCTCGAAAAAGAAAATCCTGGTTCCCTGAGATCGATGTTAGAAGAATTTGATCCCGTGGCTGCTCAAAGAATACATCCAAATGATATCAAAAGAACGATAAGAGCTTTGGAAGTCATATTAAAGATGAATCGGAAGTTTTCCGAACTCCAAAAAAGTGTTGCACCTCGAAAAAAATTCAGCTTGATATTTTTAAATAGAGAGAGAAATGAGTTGTACGAAAGAATAAATAAAAGAGTCGAAAACATGATTAAATTGGGGTTAATAGATGAGGTAAAAAAAATATTGAGAATGGGTTACAGCCCTGAACTCAATTCCATGAAAGCCATAGGTTATAAAGAAACTATTGATTTCATACACGGAAAATACAGTTTTGATGAATATATCCATGTATTAAAACGAAACAGTAGACATTATGCGAGACGTCAGATAATCTGGTTCAGAAGATACAGAGAAAATGTTTATAATATAAATCTCACAAACATGTCTTTTAAGAAAAGCTTGAAGATTATCTTCGAAATTATTGAGTGTTCTCTTAGTATTGAAAATTCGGGGAGGGAGATTAATGGTTGAAAAGTTTAACCTTCAAGATCGCTTTTTAAA